>JBGCDW010000095.1:0-27323 GCA_045105775.1 Aureispira sp. | reverse complement strand
TTACAACAAATAGGCTTGCTTTATGATTACCAAACCTTAGTTTTTGATGGTTCTAGTAGTCGTTGGAATCGCAAACGATGGGCAAAGGCCTGCGATAGTTTGGGAATTGATTACGTAGATGTAGTGAAAGATGGCGCTTTGATGGTAGATTTGTGATAATGATTGGTAGGGACACCATATATGGTGTCCCTACCAATTATTTTTTTTCTTTAGCAGCTGCCATTTTTTTATCCGCAGGTCTAGCCCAAAACGTAGCCTGAGGTAATAATAAGGCTTGGTTGTGAATTTCCCCATATGTATTAATAATATTGGGTCTTCTTATATTGGGTAATACCTGCACATCGTAAATTTCCTCTACACTAGCGAGCCATTCCATTTTTGCCACCACTTTTCCTGTTGATAATTGTACAACAATGATACCTGCGGTATCTGTATTTTCAGAAATGGTTAATTTTTTGAAGGTGCTCGATTCTTTGCGCAATTTTGATCTTCCAATAAATAAATAATCTCCTTGTCGAACCATTCCACGCACAAAACCTGGTAGTTTGGTCACTACATCATATTTGCCAGTATTGGGATCTATACAAATGAGTTCTTCTTTGGCAGACAATAGCGCGTATAATTTCCCATCATACATACGTGGAGCATGTGGCATCGCTAATCCTGTGGCAATAATTTCATTACTAGGAATGTGCATAATCACTCCTCCTGTCGTAATCGTTTCTCTCCAACTTTGAAAAGAATCACCTGTACCCAATGCTGAAACATATAAGGGTTGTCCATCTTGCATTGCCAGTCCATTGAGATGGCAACGGTCGCCAGAAACGACCTGAGATATAAAATGAGGTTTCCACATGGGTTGAAAACTATAATTGCCATCTATCCTACACAAACAAGAAAAAGCAGTGTTAATCCCCCACAAAGCATCATTACCATAGTGCAAATCATGCATATCTAAAAAACCTGTATAGTAGGTCGCTCTTGGAACATACAATGCATCATACGTTTTGGGATTGCTAGGGTAATTGTACGCTAGTTCACGAGAATTTACAAATGTAATCACCTCATTAGCTGTAGCAATAGCCATTCTATTCCCCTTGAGTGCAATTCCCATAGCCCTTTTAAAGGTACGGGGCAATTGTATCAATTGCTTTTTGTTAGGAGCACTTAAAAAAACCAATTTTCCAGCTTGATAGGTACTTATCATTAGTGTACAGCCCAAATTGAATAATATTTCAGGAAAATTGGGTGTATGTGTACAACTAAATGGCGGTAAATTTCTTGTTGGTTCGTTTTTCATAATCTTTAATTCTTGCCCCTTTATAATATACTGCTTAGGTAAGGGGAGACTCCTAATAACAGTTTATTTTCATCTCTAATCTTCCGTAGCAATTGGAACAGTTTTTCCGAATATCATAACAATTCCAAACAGCACGAATACCCCTCCCAACATACTAACTAGGAAAGGAATATTGAAGGCCGTAGAAGCGTAAGCCAAAAACAAACTAACACTTCCTACAGTTAGCGCGTAAGGCAACTGTGTTTTAACATGGTCGATATGATTACAACTCGAAGACAAAGAGCTGAGAATAGTAGTATCTGATATGGGCGAACAGTGATCTCCTAAAACGGATGCAGCTAATACTACTGCAATCACATTGTACAACAACTCCATTGCTGCCTCTTGTGGAACCCCTGCATGTTGGCTAATACTCCAACACAATGGAATGGCAATGGGATACAAAATAGCCATGGTACTCCAACTAGAGCCAGTAGAAAAAGCAATCAGTGCTGCCAAAATAAAGACAACAACAGGCACCATATAAGGACTCAAGGCATCTCCCAAAGCAGCCGTCAAGAATTCTGCCGTAGACAACTCCTCGGTAGTCATAGCCAATGCCCAAGCAAGAATTAAAATCAACAAAGCAGGCATCATAGTTTTAAAACCAGCTACTACCGTTTCTACGGCTGCTGATAACTTCATAATTCTTTGGCTTATGGTTAGAATCAAGGCCAATACAATAGCGGACATAGATGCCCAAAGCAATGCTGCATAAGAATCTGAATTACCAATAAGAATACCCATTTTACGCACAAAACCAATAGGTTCTACTTCTGCGGCAGTGGCTATACCAGTATCATTCAAAAAGGCCATATTAGCCCACACAGTACTCCAATTGCTATTGGGTAGCGTAGGCACTATGTCCATTCCTGCCAATTCAGTGTAGCAAGTTTGCATTCCTGTATCAATCAACCCCAACAAGGTGCCTAAAACTACGGTTACGATAGGTAAAAATCCATTGATCCAACGATGGGGTGCTCCTTCTACGGGTTCCAACTCCTCCATATCATCATCACTCAATGCCTCTCCCTCTGTATCAAACACACGCCCTGTTGTTCGTGCTCTGTGCTCTGCTTTATACATGGCCCCATAATCTTTGCCTGTGTATACGATTATTAGTATAAATAATAAGGTAAAAAAGGAATAGAAAGAATAGGGCAAAGAACTCAAAAACATAGAATAAGCCGAAGGTGGGTTCTCCAATCCTGCCAACGAGGGCAAGGCATCACTAATATAATTCAGCTCTGCTCCAATCCAAGTAGTGATGAAGGCTACTGCCGAAATAGGCGCTGCTGTACTATCTACAATGTAGGCTAACTTCTCTCTCGATATTTTGTATTTATCGGTCAATGGTCGAATCGTATTTCCAACAATCAAACTATTGGCATAATCATCAAAAAATATAGCCACTCCAAGCAGCCATGCTACCAACTGTGTACTCTTAGGCCCTTTGGCCAATGGAGCCAGTTTATTGACCACGCCAGCCATTCCTCCATTTCTAGAAATAATAGCCACGACCCCACCAATCATGACAGAGAAAACCAAAACAGATAAGTGACTGCTGCTGTTTAGTGCACCCAAAATATAATGGTCAATTACACTAAAAAAGCTCTTTACAATACCATAAGGCGTAAAAGGCATCCCTGCAACTACCCAAGAACCTGCCAAGATGCCCATAAACAAGGCCAGCAATACTTGACGAAACAAGAGTGCCAAGAAAATGGCTACCAATGGAGGTATAATAGACCACCACAAGGCAATGGGCTGTATTCTCAAGCTTCCATTTTGGCGTTGTTGCACATGTACCAACTGGCTATGCTCTTCATCCAAACAAATGACATCTTCTTGGTTGGGATGTGTAGTTGGGTCACAATCTGTACAACCTTTGACTTTACAATTTTGATAATGAGAGCGAACAGACAACAACTCTCCTGTATAAGCAGCGGTATAAGGAATACTTGTCTTTTGTCCTTCAAATAATAAGGTTTTGCTTGTTCCCTTAAATTCAAAAGTACTAGTAAATTTTTCGGGCAGCACCTCTAATTCATGTGCGCGAGTTGCTTCTATTACCAACTCATTCTTATCAAAACTCAATTCAAACTCCTCTACACCTATATCAGGAATAGGCTTTTCTGCTGGCACAACCATAGGAACCACCAAAGCACTGTCCAGCACCGTAGTATCCAAGGGCTGCTCATTCTGAAGCAAACTATCTGGATTCGCTTGCGCGAATAATAGAACAGGCAAGAAAAGGACAAATAGAATTAAACTTCTTAGATGCAAAGTGCTTATTGGAGTGTTCATAATTAAGTTAGGTATTAATTGGTAAAGTAGCATGGTGCATTATTGGCCTGTTCAACAAATAATTGCTCTAAAATCAGATCATTGAATGTTTTTACTATTCTGCCTAACAGAAATTTATAAAACAACATTTTCATTAATTTCGTGCATACAACTTACAACAATGTAAAGTAAATATTTTTATGGTTTTATTTTACTGATTTTGTGGTTTTATTTTTCCATTCAGAACAAACGCACACATAAAAATTTCTTAATCATTGCTAATCAATTAATTGGTCATTAAATACAACTTCGTAATCTTGTATAGACAAGTTCTTCTTATCTAGAAAAACTAGGCATTAACTAGCAAAATCATAAAACAAAAAAGACATTCTCGAACAGTCAGAATGTCTTTTAAATAAAAATTTCAAATATTGTATATTATTTCTTTTTTCTGTAATACAGTCTGAAGTTGTTTAAAAATGGAGTTGTGTTGATAATGAGTACTAATTTGGTTCTAACCGAGCCATAGGCGAGCTCACAAAGTAATCAAGGCAAAAATTTGGTTCATAGCAGCGCTATGGAGCTAATTTTTAACGATGAGTAGAGCAAAATTAGATTTCATTAGCGACATTAGGCTAAATTTAAACAACTTCTCTATTCAAACTTAAGCCAAATCAATTTCTTTGGTTAAATAAACATCTTGTACAGCATTAATAATATTAACCCCTTCTTGTAGTGGTTTTTGAAACGCTTTGCGCCCCAAGATTAAGCCCATTCCGCCTGCACGTTTGTTGATAACAGCCGTCTCTACAGCATCTTGCAAATCATTACCACCAGAAGCACCACCAGAATTAATTAATCCAATGCGCCCCATATAACTATTGGCTACTTGATAGCGGCACAAATCAATAGGATGATCGGTAGATAATTTTTCATACATACTTGCATGAGTCTTGGCAAATCCAATATCGGTAAAACCACCATTAGTGGCAGGCAATTTTTGCTTTACAATATCTGCCTGAATCGTTGCTCCTATATGATTGGCTTGCCCTGTCATATCTGCTGCTGCATGATAGTCTTTTCCATCTTTCTTAAACGAATTATTGCGGGTATAACACCACAATATGGTAGCCATTCCCAATTCGTGGGCATAATCAAATGCCTCTGCTACTTCTACAATTTGGCGATTAGAATCTTCTGAACCAAAATAAATGGTTGCCCCAACTGCTACAGCCCCCATATCCCAAGCATTCTTGATCGTACCATACATGATTTGGTCGTACTTATTGGGGTACGTCATCAACTCGTTGTGGTTGATTTTGACAACAAAAGGAATTTTGTGTGCATACTTACGCGCCACAGAAGCCAACACACCATAAGTACTTGCTACCGCATTACATCCTGCCTCGATTGCTAATTTAACAATATTTTTTGAATCAAAATACATTGGATTGGGACCAAATGAAGCACCAGCTGTATGTTCTAGTCCTTGGTCTACTGGCAGGATGGAAACATAGCCTGTTCCAGCCAAACGCCCGTGTTGATATAAACTATTCAAGCTGCGTAGGGTTTGAATACTGCGATTGGAGTCTGTCCAAACATCATCAATAAAACTTGGACTGGGTACGTATAAACTACTTTTATCAAAAGTAGAAGAAGTGTGACTGAGCAGATAATCAGATTTTTCTGCGCCCAAAATGTCCGTAATTTTATTTAAGGCCATGGTATTTTTATATTTTTATACAATTAATTATTATAACATAAAATAAGTGAATGAAACTTATCCTAGTTCTCGGCTGTAAAAGTAGGATTTTTCACAAAATTGTCCCCTAATTTATACGCTAAGTTTTATAAAATTGCCAGCTTGGTGCAACTATTCAAAATTTTCCTTATTTATTCTCATACAGCACCAGCCGTACCAAAACAGCCCTCCAAGGGAATACAAAAGGAATAACAAGCACCCAAAGCATAAAAAATGAAGCCATACCTCTAGGAAAATCATTGCCTTGCCAATAAGCAAGTGCTTTTATAATCCTACTAATCGTATGGCTTCTGAATAAGCAATAGCTCCCTCAAATACAGTTTGCATTAAAAATCAAAAGCATATTTCTATCCAATTCCCAAACTACAGCACCTTCTACTACAATAATACTTTCCTCGCTGGGTTCTTGTCTGGTAAAACTGCGTTGAGCGGTAAAACAATAGGAAGACGGTATAAAATTAGTATTCAGTTTATTTTTTGTCCAAATTAAATTGATAAACCCACTCCCCTTTTTTATTAATATAACCCTTTTGATCCCCCTGTTTGACCAATGCCAACCCTTGTTGGAAATCGCCTGCTTCTTGATATACAAAATCCAAAACTACCTTGCCTTCCTTATCCAAATAGCCCCAAGTATTGTCTTGGCGCACCGCTACAATGCCCTCTGCAAAATTTCGTTTGTTATTCCCATCATAATTGACAGGTATCAACAACTGTCCTTGTTCATCGATATACCCTATTTTTTTACCTTGTTGTACCCAGTAACCTTGCGCTACCAATTTGCCCATATCCTCATACAAAGCACTCAATGTTGCCCCCTTGGTGTCAATCAGTTGCCATTTGCCCTCTTTTTTTACTCTAGCTACGCCCTGCTCAAACGAAAAGGCTTCTTCGTATTCAAACGGCAATACAATAGCTCCATTAGGATCAATATAACCCCAGTTGTCTTGCATTTTCACCGCCGCTAGACCTTCTTTGAACGCACGTGCCTGATGATAAATCATTTGAATTTTCAGTCGCCCTTCCTCATTCAAATACCCAGACAAACCATTTCTTCCCACCGCAATTAAGCCCTCGCCATACTGGCCGACTAGATCGCAAAAAATCGGCATAATCAATTTTTGTTGGCGATTGAGCAGCCCAATTTTTCCTTTTTTGGCCACAGGTAAGAATGGCCCTTCAAATGGGCGCACATAATCGTACTCCAAGGGAATTTTCACGGCACCTTTCTGGTCTACAAAGCCCCATTTTCCCTGCTGCTTTACAGCGATCCAGCCGTTGGCCTCCACAGGGTAGCCACCTTCATACACAAAGGGCAACAATTCTTGACCATCTGTTTTTAGATAGCCATATTTGCCTTCTTTTTTTGCCAACAAAATCCCTTCGCCAGCTACTAATAATTTATCATATTCCAAAGGAATAATCACTTGCCCATTTGCCTCTACAGCACCCAATTTGCCTTCTTGTTGTACCAGATACAACTTATCGTGTACGATTTGCAGCTTTTGGTAAACAGCAGGAATTTGCCATGCTCCTTCCCTAGTAATCATGCCCCAACCTTCGTCTGTTTGCATGGGAATAAAGGAAGCACTCGGTTGTGCTTGTGCATGGTTTGTAATCGCCAAACCACCAACAATTGTCAATACTGGAAGGTGTTTGAACACAGCTTTGAAGCCCCTTAATAATTTCATAATTTTTCATTTTTTGAGTGGATAACACAATCAAAGGCGATAATACCCGTTATTCAAAAACAAAGCCATTGCTACGGACTTTGGCACACAAAATGTTAAAATATAAGACAGATTACTCTAATCAAGCATCCAATGCCCCCCTTTTAGTAGTTGTTTTTATTAACATTTTTAAAACTTAAATCATTTATGAAAAACACAATACTTGGTTCTTCTATTTATAAGAATATACTAACTATTTTAGTAATAAATGTGATTTGGTTTAGTGCTCCTGTCCAAAGTCACGCGCAATGTTCTAGCTACAGAAATGATTGCTGCCACAAATTTTCTCAAACACATTTACGTTTGGGAAGCAGCTTGCACGGCATTGGAGGCCCTGCTACGCCTCGATTGGGAGCTACCATTGGTTTGATACAAGAACTGCACCTCCTGCCTTGGATTCAGTTGCGAGCAGAGGGAAATATAGTGTGGCAAGGACGCGAGGATCATTTTTGGGCAGGCAATGGTGATGTGGATTATTTTTCTATAAATGTCCCTCTAATGCTTCAAATTATGCCGTCTAGAAATTTTTATGTGGCGGGCGGCTTGGGATGGAGCTACTTGGCACATGCACAAGGCGGCCCTATGCCCAACAATCGCTCTGGGCTCAATTGGGTAGGCTTGATGCATTACCGCTTTTTTTGTAGCCGCGCAGGCTTAGAGTTGCGTTGGAACCAACGTTTTCAGCGTCCCAATGCCCCGAGTTCTACGGATGTCAATGGCAATATCATTGCTCCGTTTAATGACACCTCGCTACAATTGGCTCTGACCATTCGACTCGGCAGGTAATGCTCTGCTAATTTTAATTTTCATCCTTCAAAAAACACTTCATAAATGATTTAATTTTTTACAAAAAACATCTTGTATTTAATTACATTCATTAGTAAATAAATACGATTTTTTTTCACACTTACTAAACCATTCAAATTAGTTTGTTTCCTGTACAAACTAAGAAGTAAGGCTAAAAATTAAATCATTTATGAAAAGCACAAGATTAAGTTGCTCTGTTTGCAAGCATGTATTAACTATTTTGGTAATAAATCTCCTTTGGTTGGGTAGTGCCATTCAAAGTCAAGCACAAGTAACTGGTAACGACCACAAATTTTTTCAGACACATCTGCGTTTAGGAACCAGCTTGCACGATATTGGAGCGGCTGCCCTGCCTCGATTGGGAGCTACGGTAGGTCTGGTACAAGAACTGCATTTTTTGCCTTGGTTACAGCTTCGTGCCGAAGGAAATGTATTGTGGCACGGCAGCGAAAATAACTTCTGGGAAGGGGGCGATGTAGATTATTTTTCTGTGAACGCCCCCCTGATGTTACAAATCAGACCTGCCAAAAACTTCTATATAGGAGGAGGAGTCGGTGTCAATTACTTGGTACATGCACAGGGCGGCGAGACCCCTGGTAATCGTCTTGGATTCAATTGGTTGGGCTTGATCCATTATCGTTTCTTTAACCGCGTAGGTTTAGAAGTGCGTTGGAATCAACGTTTTCAGCAACTCAATGCGCTGGTTTCGGGTGATAATAATAACAATGCTGCTCCTGCGTTTGACGACACTTCGCTCCAAGTAGCCCTTACTATTCGTTTTTAGATCGTTCATTCTTTGATAAAGGAATGCCCTACTTGCACTTGTTGTGTTACTTGTTTGATGGTCAATTGATAATGATACAGACCCACTGGCCAAAATTGACAAGGAACCAATAGTTGTTGGAATCCTGCTGTAGCATCTTGCTCTTGATGCCACATCACCTGTCCCCAACTATTAAACACAGTTATAGATGTGCGAGTAGGGCGTTCCAATTCATAGGCAATTGTTAATTGTTGTTGAGTAGGATTGGGATAAGCTGGATACAGGGCTGCCCCTATAGTAGCCAAGGTCGATACTTGGCTGTAGCAATTGTTCAGGGGCAAATGAGGGCAATAACTACGCTGTGGCAAGGTACAATCCAATACAAATGGATTCGCTTTCCCTTCCTGATAATGGGCAATCTTAAAGGTACGTTCCCATTCCGATTGATCTACAGGATCATCCAAGTGCCATTGGCACAAGCTGGGCAATTGACGGGCAAAAAAAGTAGGGTCTGCCGCATCGGCCTCTTGCTTATACATGGTATAAAAATAAAAAATGGCGCGCGCTGCATTGCCTCTATGTACGGCACGGGGTTCAAAAGCAGGAGCAAAACTATCCAACTTGCTGTATAATTCAGGTGCAAAACTAGGTGCACTTTCAACAGAAGTCAAATAATACCAATGGGTGGCATCAACAGCATCAATAATGGCAAATGGCAAATTATTACGCGCCGAATTGGCTCCAACCCTCACTGGATACAGGTGGTGCATATCACTCTTAGCATTGCCATAACTTGCACCTTTGCTTTGAGGAACCGTGTGTTCTGTACTAATACCACTGCTCACACCACTTCTGTACAAACTGGTTGAGGGATCAACACCCATTGGCAAGGATAATTTGTGTCCAGTGTAAACACACTCCACACTATCCTGTTCTCGGTAAATTACCGCATAAAGGGTATCTCGTGCATTATCATAAGATAGAGTAACACTTGGTTGGTAGCCTATTGCCAATGAATCTAATAAAATACTGCCTGAATAAGTGGGAAAAATTGCTTGATGTTGATATTGAGCATGTAATAATGGGGCGACAAAAAGAAGCAATAAGTATAGATTTTGTCGCATAATAGTTGTTTTTATAATTACCAAATAAAAATCTTCTTATTCCTAATGTTACAATTTTTTTATGAAATTCCATCCATACAACTACTAAATATTTGGCTGTTTTTATAGAAAATATTTAAAAAATCACCCTTTTATGCCGCAGAATAATTCCCCTATCATATTATTGGGTCAAAATTTTGTAGTTTGCTTATTTCCCTCTATTTTTCTTAAGAGTTATACTGAAACCCCATGTAATTTAATCCTCCCTCATTCATTTATTCACTCTACACCTACTTTGTGTAGCAATAGACTATCTTAAAATGATACAATACACGTTACTTTTACTAATAGCTCTTGTAATAGCAAGCTGTGGAGACGATCCTAGATATGCCAGCGATAGTTCTTCTAGCGACTCTACAAATGTAGCTGTGGATACGCTGGTTTCTGATGTCAGTTGGGATGATGATTTAGAAGATGAAAATTATTCTTATGACGACGAATCAGACAATTATGCAGAAGACTATTCTAGTAACAGTTCTAGTTCTTCGACTTCTAGTAGCAGTGGCCGTGCTGCGGGTGGTGCTGCTGATGATGATGCTGATGTAATGAAGTATCAAAGTTATGAGCGCGCTGGAGACGCTCCAAAAGATTTTGCTACAGCATTAATCTATCCTGCTATTCGTATGGTTTATAGTGATAATTTTGCCAAACCCAAAGTAACGGTCAACAACAGTACACAAGAAGGCAATCGCCATACTATAGATCTTAGTATTACTTGGAAAGATCATTGGGTTCCCAAGTATCAAATTGATGGCACGTTAATGGTAAATACAGATGGTAGTGACGCCAATTTTGTTATCACAGATAAAAATGTAGATGCAGAAGTACTGGAATTAACAGAGGATAACTTTGAATCTGAAATCAACTTACCTTCGTTATAAATAACTTCTAAAAATATAAACTATTCTGCTAATAAAAATGTTTTATCTTGGTAACTAAAGGCGTGCTAATGCCTTTATCAAGCTTTTTAAACAATTTTATAGAATAATTAAAACCATGAACAAAGCATTACTCCTTGTAAGTACCATCTTACTTTTTTGCAGCACTACAAACTGGGCACAAGAACGCAGGATTCTTACCAAAAAACAATACTCTGGTACTGTTCTCAACACCAAACAAGAAGCTTTCTTAAACAGCCATAAAGAAGGCTTAAAAGCCTTTGAAATGCCTGCTTCTTGTGGCGTAATAGAAATTCCTATTAAGGTACATATTGTGCGTGGTCAAACCGAAACAGTAAGTATAGATCAAGTACAAGCGGCTTTTGACCAACTCAATCAATTTTTTATCAATATTTATGTACAATTTGTAGTGTTAGGAGATTACAACTATATCAATCAACCAGACTTGTATGATTTTGATAAAAGCCAAGAAGCTAATCTTTGTTCTAAGAATGATGTGGACAAAGTGATTAATTTGTACTTGGTTGGCAGTATTTCAGATGGCCCACTCAAATTTTGTGGTTACACCTACTATCCAGAAGATTTGGAACGCAATACTGATCGTATTGTTCTGAACCAATCTTGTCTGGATGATGGGGTTTCGCTTGCACGTCAAATAGGGCATTACTTTACCCTATTTCCTACCGCTGGCCCCAAGGTCTCCGAAACCATGGAATTTGTAGATGGTACTAATTGTGCCGAACAGGGGGATTTGATTTGCGACACGCCTGCCGATCCTGAACTCACTTACGAAAGCGTAGATGAACGTTGTGGTTATATTGGCCGCAAGCAAGATCAATCGGGTAGAAAGCGTTTTTACAAACCCGACACGCGCAATATTATGTCCGAAAACCCAAGGACTTATTGCATCAATCATTTTACAGAAGGACAATATCGCCGTATGCGTTATGCCGTGGTCAATTTGCGCAATTACCTCACGTTTCCCAAACGCCGCTATACCAAGCGCCAACTAAAAACACTTACTGAAGAAAAGGGCCTAAAGGGGGAAGTAGTCGTTTATATGGCAGGACAAACACTCAATACAATACGCAAAGAAAATGTTTTTGTCGATCAAGGAGGCCCCTATGCACAAGGAACGGCTTATAATATTGCTGTTGTCAATGATAAAAAAGGCTATGTTTATGTATTAGAAGGTGATGGTGAACGCGGCATCTACTTGCAATTTCCCCAGAAGGGAGAGCGCGCTTTTTTCAAGGGAGAAGAATCGGCAGCATTCACTGTTCCCAAAGCACAAAATCGCCTCAAAGTGGATGAACTGAAAGGAGAAAATGGAGTGAATCACATTGTTGTCTTATTCTCCAAAAAACAATTGCGAATTGAGGATTTGATTGATGAAATGAACAACATAGAAGAGCCTTTGGATGCCTTGCAACGCATGTTTGCCGTGTTGGGAACGGATCTTATTCCAACCACTTATTTGGATTATGATAAAACAGGTAGTCGTGTACAGGGCATTGCTACTGACCAACAAATCATGCCTCTTATTATAGAATACAAACAGCAGTAAAGCTCCATCAGTAAGAATATTTTATAAAATTACTCCAACTGCAAGTACATGCTATTAACCCTTGCTTTCTAGATTTTTTACAAAACACAAGAAAATCTATAAAGTAATAACTAGTAAGCGTGTACTTTTTTTTTACCTTTGATTTCCTATTTTTGAGCCAAAAGAATCCTGTAGATTTAGGTTCAATATTAACCAGCATTAAGCTTTGTAACCATTGCACGATAAACTACCTTATCAGAACAAAAAGTTATGAATTTACTAGAAGAACTAAAGTGGCGTGGGCTACTCAAAAATACATCAGAAGGATTGGAAGAAGCCCTAGTAGAAGGGCCAATTACTGCCTATATTGGTTATGATCCAACGGCACCTTCTCTAACCATTGGTAACTTGGTTACGATCATGTTGCTCAAGCATTTGCAATTGCACGGCCATCGTCCTATTGTTTTGATGGGTGGAGCTACTGGAAAAATTGGCGACCCATCGGGCAAAGATGCAGAACGCCAACTCTTGAGCTATGATGTTATTGATCAGAACATTGCCATATTTAGAGCTCAATTCAAGCGTTTTTTGGATTTTGAAGGAGAACATGCCGCCGTTTTCCAAAACAATGAAGACTTCTACAAAAATATGGATGTCTTTACCTTTTTGCGCGATATTGGTAAGAATATTACCGTCAATTATATGATGGCCAAGGATTCGGTTAAGAATCGTATCGAGAACAGAGACCAAGGCTTATCCTTTACCGAGTTTTCTTATCAGCTTATTCAAGGCTATGATTTTCAATATCTTTATGAAAATTTTGGATGTACCTTGCAAATGGGAGGCTCTGATCAATGGGGCAATATTACTACCGGTACCCACTTTGTGGGCAAAGCTGGTGGCAAGGCTTATGGCTTGACTTGCCCACTACTTACCAAGGCCGATGGTTCCAAAATTGGAAAATCTGAAGGGGGTAACATTTGGTTATCGGCTGAGAAAACAAGCCCCTATCAGTTTTACCAATACTGGATTAATAAAATATCGGATGCGGATATTGAAAAAATGCTAAAAACCTTCTCCCTCCACACACCTAAGGAAATTGAGGCATTGCTAGAAGAGCATTTGGAAAATGATCCTAGAATGCTCAAGCAATTACTAGCCGAAGAATTAACCATACGAGTACATTCTCAAGAGGATTATGAAAATGTAAAAAAGGCTTCGGAAATTGCCTTTAGCAAAAAATTGAAGCCTGAATTCTTACAAGAATTATCGGCACAAGATTGGGAAACCTTGGCTAGAGAACTAGACACCTTTGAAATTAGTGCTACAGCTTTGGAAGAAGGCTTGCAAGTAGATCAACTCTTGGCAGGCAATCACAAAAGCCTAAGCTCTAAAGGCAATATTCGTACAGCCATCAAAGGCAATGCGTTGTCTATCAATGCAGAAAAAATCAGCAGCCACGATCAAAAAATAACCAAAGGGCAATTGCTTCAAGATAAATTTCTATTCGTTCAGAATGGCAAAAAGCATAAATTTTTAGGCATTATTCAGTAGTCGAGGCGTTTGGCAACCAGCAGTAGGGGCGTTTCGCTACCAGCAGTAGGGGCGTTTCGCAACCAGCAGTAGGGGCGTTTCGCTAAACGCCCCTACTGCCCTGCATACAACTTGGCATACTTGGCAATGTATTTTCCTAAAATATCAAACTCTAAGTTTACCCGATCTCCTACCTTCAAGTCTTTGAATACTGTATTCTCATACGTATAAGGGATAATAGCTACTGAAAAGCTTCTGTCTGTTGGGTCAACTACTGTTAAGCTTGTTCCATTAACACAAATAGAGCCTTTGTCAACCAACAAGTGTTGATCATTGGGCTCGTATTCAAAGGAAAAATACCAACTCCCCTCTACCTCCCTAATTGCGGTACAAATACCTGTGGTGTCCACATGTCCTTGAATAATGTGCCCATCCAACCGCGCATTAAAAATCATAGCACGTTCCAAATTGACCAATGTTCCCACTTTCCAATTGCCCAAATTGGACTTAATCAAGGTCTCTTCTATGGCCGTCACGGTAAAAACATCTTCCTCGATGGCTACCACCGTCAGACAAACTCCATTGTGTGCTATACTTTCATCAATATTCAATTCCTTCGTCATCTCGGCCTGTATCTTGATGTGTACATTGGTTCCCTCCTTTTCAATGGCTTTTACGACTCCTAATTCCTTTATAATTCCTGTAAACATTTTTTAATTCGTTTATTACAATAAATGTTGTTCCAAAAAATTGGCAATTTTTCGATTATTAGACAAGCGTGGCACCTTGTTTTGTCCGCCCAATTTACCAATTGATTTCATATACGTTTGAAAGGCAGTAGGCTTCAACATTCGAATTTTGAGTTGTTGTAAGACCTTGCCTGCCCTCAAGTCCTTATAATAACTATTTTGTGTCTGTAACTGTTCATCTATAAGGCCAGCAAATTGTTCTAAATTATCTGGTAATTGTTCAAAAGCAACAAACCACTCGTGATAAGGCGTTTCGCCTGCGGGTGGATTGACTTGAGGTGCTACCGTAAATTCTAAACAAGAAACCGCCATTTGCCCCACAGCATACAACAGTGCTGTCTCTACCTCTTTGCCGATCACATGTTCTCCAAAAGCAGAAATAAAGTGCTTGACGCGCCCAGTAACCAAAATTCGATAAGGCCGAGTAGAAACAAAACGCACCGTATCTCCTATTTCATAGCCCCACAGCCCTGCATTGGTGCTTAATATAATGGCATAATCTATCCCCACCTCTACTTGGTGCAAGGCCAAACGTGGCGGTTGCTCCTGATGGATGGCCGAGAGGGGCACAAATTCAAAGAAAATACCTGAATTGGTATTTAGAAGCAACGCAGGGTTATCTTGCCGATCTTGAAAAGCCAAAAAACCCTCAGAGGCTGGATAGGTTTCTACACTAGGCAATCGCTTGCCTACCAACTGCTCTAAGCTTGCCCGATAAGGTTCAAAATTTACGCCTCCATACACAAACATAGATAAATTGGGGAACACCTCCATAATAGTGCGCTTGCCTGTATAAGCCAATAAACGCTCATAATACATATGCACCCAAGGAGGAATACCACTAATAAGCCTCAAATCAGCTTGTGCGGTTTCGGCTACAATCTTGTCTAATTTCTCTTCCCATGCCTCTATACAATTGGTCGAATAACTAGGCAATTGGCTACGCTTGAGCCAACTGGGAATGAGATGATTGGAAATACCAGATAAACGTCCTGTTGCAATATTGTGGTGTACATCTAGGGTAGGGCTGCCCGACAAAAACATCAATTTTCCATCCATAAAATCATAATTGCCTGTACTGCCCATGTAATGAAAGAGGGCATTGCGCGCTGTGCCAAAATGATTGGGAATACTGGCCTTGGTCAATGGAATATACTTGGCTCCAGATGTAGTGCCAGAAGTTTTGGCATAATAAGTCGGTCTTCCGGGCCACAGCACATCTTTCTCCCCTTTATTGATCCGCTCAATGTAAGGGCGCAAAGCCTCATACCCCACCAAAGGAATACACTGCCTAAAACCATTGTAATCTTGTACCGTATCTAATTTATGTATCTGCCCATAAACGGTTTTTTTTCCTTGTTTAATCAAGTACTTTAACCAATACTGCTGGTCTTTTTCTGCCTGTTGTGCATCTTTTTGCACCTGTCTGGAAAGCATCTTAGCAAATGGTCGTATTAAGGCTGTTTTAAGAGACATTATTCTAAAAATTAGATCAAGAAGTTGTTTAGTAACACACTTCAAGATACAATAATTGTTGCAATACTAATCATAGCAGTACTGGTATAAACACATAAAAAATCCCCACCCTGCGAGCACAGAAGTGGGGACCCCAAACAAATAAACACAATTTGCAATTCTAAAATTCATTTTTAGAAAATGAAAAAATAGAATCCCGACCAAATGCAAATATACCTTATTTATAATAAACCAACTAAATTTAAACAACTATAACCCCTCAATAAGCTGAACATTCAAACAACATTACAAAAATAGATTTATAATTTCACTTTTACAAATAAAATACTCTATTTTTTTAGCAAAACTTTTAAAAAGCCTCTATAAAGATTTTTTAAAAGTAGAATAGGTAAAATATTTGCTTTAGAGCGTACAAAATAGCATCTTGTGAAGGAAATATCGTTCAAATTTTTTCAAAAAGCGTTGGTATAGAGTAAGCGCAAGGCAATCACTATAAGTGTTAGACACCTTTAAAGTTCCTCCTGTCTAATCCAAGATTTTGTTACCTTGTACTAGAATTTAGGATTATAGTTGAAGCTGTCTGTTAAGAAATGTACTTTTTTTGATGCTAAGAATATTATTTTTCACTTTTTTGCAAACGTTTTAAATCTTTTGTTCGTATAAATAACCATTGTTTGCACCAACTTTACACTTACTATTTATGTTAGAAAATATTGACTTGACCAATGTCTTGGTATTGGATATTGAAACTGTTTCGGGCTTGGCCACTTATGCAGAATTATCGCCTGTGATGCAAAAGCTTTGGGATATCAAGGCCAAGCAAGCACAGGCACGTAAGCCAGAAGAAGAACGCCTAACTCCGGAGGAGGCTTATCCAGAGTTGGCAGGCATTTATGCCGAATTTGGAAAAATTGTTTGTATTTCTGTAGGGATATTTACCAAGGATGAGCAAGGCAATTATCAATTTCGCCTCAAGTCGTATTATGACCATGATGAGAAAAAATTGCTGACTGATTTTAGTAAATTGTTGGACACGCATTATAGTAATACGCGCCAAAAATACATTTGTGGGCACAATATCAAGGAATTTGATGCCCCTTATACCTGTCGTCGCTTGGTCGTCAATCGAATGCCATTGCCTGCTCCCTTGGATATTCCAGGCAAGAAGCCTTGGGAATTGGCCCATTTATTAGACACGATGACCTTGTGGAAATTTGGGGATTATAAGAGTTATACCTCTCTCAAGCTCTTGTGTGGTGTTTTTGACATTCCTACTCCCAAAGATGATATTGATGGCAGTGAAGTAGGCAAAACCTATTGGCAGCAAGATGATCTGGATAGAATTGAGGTATACTGCAAAAAGGATGTCCTGGCCACGGCGCGATTATTGATGGCTTACAAGGGCTTACCTATGATTGAGGAGGAGCATGTTATTATTACCTAACAAGTAAACGAACAAACTTTGAAGGATAATGGAGCAATTCTGGAGCTGGTTGCTGCCGCTATGGCAAGCAGTACTTGATTCTTTTTATGTTTTTATCAATCCCAAGAGTCGTGTTTTTATTCCTTACCTTCTATCTGCGTTGGTCTTGGCAGCCTTGTTTTATGCGGTTGCGAATAAGCGCGAAGGTAAAGTGTGGAAGGATGAAATACGTCAACTCTTTAGTAGAGATTTGTGGTGGCATCCTTCTGCCCGTGTCGATTATGGCTTATTGCTCTTTAATAATTTGGTTCGAGTGGTGCTTATTGCCCCTTATTTGATGGCGCATTTGGCCTTTGCTTACACGATTGTACGCAGCTGGGAACATTGGCTAGGGTATCAAGAATGTTTGGAGTGGTCGCCTTTTGCTATTAATTTGTGCTACACCCTCGTTTTTCTGATTGTTTCCGATTTTAGCCGTTTTTTTTGGCACTACTGTTTGCATCGCATTCCTTTTTTGTGGGAATTGCACAAAGTACACCACGCTGCTGAAGTCATGACTCCATTCACCCTTTATCGTGTTCACCCCCTAGAGTTTTTTCTCTTTCGTTTGAGAAGTTTGTTGGTTTTTGGAGTAGTTAGTGGCAGTTTCTTTTTTTGGTTTAGAACCCAAATAGAGCCTTGGAGTATTCTTAATATTCACGCAGGTATTTTTCTGTTTAATTTATTGGGAGCCAACTTGCGCCATTCTCCTGTCCCTCTCTCCTATGGCAAGCATCTAGAACGATTCTTTATTTCGCCCGCGCAGCACCAGCTCCACCACAGCCAAGCCCAAGAACATCACAACAAAAACTTTGGAAGTCTTTTTGCTTTTTGGGATGCCTTGTTTGGCTCCTTGCTTTTGAGCAAGCCCAAAGAGGTTTTGCAATTTGGGATTGAGCCGACAGAACAAGCTGCTTACAAAAGCTTGTGGCAAAACATCTGGACACCTATCAAACGCTTATTTTTATTTAGAAAATAATTACACCGCTTCCAACACTTCTACAAATTCACTCAACATCATGGCTGTAGCACCCCAAACGACCTTATCCACCACATCAAAGTAAGGAATATCAGGGAGGGAGACATCCGCTGAGACCTTGATGGTCGTCATTTTACGCAACGTTGGATCTAATAAATCTTTTAGAGGTACTTCTAATACTTCGGCTACCTCATTGGTATCGGGGGTATAGCTGGGGGCTTCTGCCAAATAGCCTACAAATGGCTGCACCAAATAATCACTCACAGGAATGTACAATTCTGTCAATGCTCCAATCACTTGTATATTGGCACTAGGAATACCAAATTCTTCTTCGGTTTCTCTTATGGCACAAGCCTCCAAACTGGCATCCGCCTCTTCCAATCCTCCTCCTGGAAAACTTACTTGCTTGCTGTGGGCATAGGCCGATTCTGGACGCTGCATTAAATTGGTGTACCAAAGCCCATCTTTCTGAAAAAGCAAGACCATTACGGCTGCTCGACGAGCATTAGCCGAATGTTTTGCATAATCATTGGTATCCTTGCGCTTAAAACGCACCCCCATCATCTTGCTCTGTGCTTCCATTCCTGGCAATGGTTGTTCAAGACGCTGTTTTAATTGTTGTATAAATGCTGGTTGCATGGTATTCTTTTGGTTATTGATAATTCTTACAAAACGTAAGACTAAACAGAAAACAAGATCTGCAAGGTAATAGTTTCCGAAAAGTTTCTATACTTAATTTCCTTCGACAAGTCTCCTAACTCTGCATAGAAATTGATTAATTGTACAACACCTTTTCCAATAAACCACGCATTTTACTACTGCTAATATCCTCCAAGATATGCCCTTTGTGTGCATAGGTAATGCGTCCTGTTTCTTCAGAAATCACAAAAACAGTAAGCGTCGTATTCTCGCTAATACCAATGGCAGCTCGATGGCGCAAGCCTAGACGTTGTGGAATATTGGGGCGTTCGGATACGGGCAAGACACAACTTGCCGCAATGATGGTATTATCTTTTATAATAACAGCGCCATCATGTAAGGGGCTTTCTTTATTAAAAATACTAAGGAGCAATTGAGTGGATATTTCGCCATTAATTTTGATACCAGAGCTGTACAATCCTTCTAGATTGGGCGCATTAGTAAAGACCATTAAGGCTCCTGTTTGGGTGCTGGCCATTTGTTCGGCAGCTCCAACTATGGCTTGAATCGCTTGCTCACGCAGCAAATTTTGGTTTTCAGTAGGATTTTGATTGATGAAACGCTGCAAAAATTTGTAGCGCGTTCGGAGTGATCCCTGCCCAACCAAGAGCAAAAATCGGCGAACTTCGGGCTGAAAGAGAATCAGCAGAGCAATCACACCAATACTCACAAATTGTCCTAGTATAGAGGAGAGCAAAGGCATTTCTAAAATAAAAACCAACCGCCACACCACATAAACCAGCACTAAGCCAACCACAATATTAAACCCCAAACTTCCTTTGAGTAAATTGTATATTTTGTACAATAAGAATCCTACAATGAGAATGTCTAAAACATCCCAAATAGTAATCGTAAAGAAACCTATCTGAATCAAATACAACATATTATCCACCCCTGCTACAAGAGCCTTATATAATCATAAGGCTATTTTTGATAATTAATGCCCCATAGCACCTTTGAAGAAACGCTCCCAACGAATACCATCTCTAAGCGTAGCATTCTTGAGCGATAACCAAATAAACAAAGGCTTACCTACAACATGGTCTTCAGGCACAAATCCCCAACTTCTAGAGTCAGCCGAACTGTCTCTGTTGTCTCCCATCATCCAATAATAATTCATTTTGGGTGTATAAGAAGTTGCTTCCTTGCCATTGATATAAATCTTGCCCCCTTTAATTTCAAAATCATTATTTTCGTACACATCAATGAGTCGTGTATACAAATCAATATTGCTTAGATTCAGCTCAATTGGTACCCCTTTTTGAGGAATGGTAATGGGGCCGTAATGATCATTGTTCCAAGGAAATTTCTTGTCATGATAAGGAAAGATACCTACTTCATAGCTATTGGCTGGCGAAAGATTGCGTCGAACATTGGTAATTCTAGCTTCTCCTTTTGTCAATTGTTGAGCAACAATAGGACTCATATCTGCCAAATCCTTGCGATAAGTACCATTTCTATTTTGCTTGTAAGCCATAGTATAGCGTTCTTCCATCACATCTCGATCCAACATTTCAATGCCATTACCCTCCAAGATATACTCGTATTGTACCCCTTCTATTTCTTTTGATAATGCTCCATTGACATACAACAAACCCTCCTTGACCTGTACCACATCTCCTGGCAATCCTACGGCTCTTTTGATGTAGTGCGAACGCTTATCCACAGGACGCATCACCAATAGGTTTCCTTTTTCTCTAATAATGGTCTGGCGTATGTTTTCTCGTTCCTCTACAGGAACACCTTTTAGAATATTGTGATACTCATAAGAATAAGGCAGCATATTACCTTGCTCATCTACCCCGCCAAAAGAAGTATCATCTTCTGGATAATTAAATACCACAGGATCATACCGTTCTACCTCCTGTAATTTGGGGGCACGGCGATAACCCCACTGTACCGCATCTATATATGATTTGCCACCAATAAAAGGCAACACATTGTGTACTAATGGAAAAGCAATAGGTGTCATAGGCATACGCGAGCCATAGTGCATCTTGCTTACAAATAAAAAATCACCCACTAGCAAAGAACTCTCCATAGAGGGGGTTGGAATCGTGTAGGCTTCTATGAGAAATGCACGAATAAAATGTGCTGCAAAAACAGCAAAAATAATAGACTCGGCCCACTCTCTCGCTTTGGTTTTTTGTGGAAAAGGATTGTCTTTTTTCAACTGGCGCAAGGCTGACTTATCTTTGTCCTTGGTGGCAATTTTGTAACGCTGGCGCAAATCCTTTTGTACCGCCCAAGATTGGTGTCTATAGGCTGGATCTTGCTTGGCTAGGTAAGGGTAATAAATAATAGGTGCTACAATTGCGGCCGCATTATCGCCAAATCCATACTGCCCAAAAGATTTATTCATTTCTATCAAAATACCTGCTATAATAAACAAGTTTACGATAGGCAGTAACAGCAATACCATCCAATATTTGGGGCCTCCCACTATTTCTATGGCCGTGTAGGCATTATAAAGAGGAACCAAAGCTTTCCAGCCCGCTTTATCGGCTTTTTCAAACAATTGGTATTGCCCTGCAAAAGGTACAACATACAAAAACAGAATGTACAACAGTATTTCCATAATGGTTTGATAGTTCTTATATAATACTTCGTGTAATTTTTACAGCTATTGCTCGTAACTACTTGTCCAACCTTTCCAGCGCATTTTTAATACCCCAAAAAAAGCTTCATTAAAAATAGCCGTACTCATTTTGGAGGCACCTTCTACTCGATCCTTAAAGGTGATGGGCACTTCTGAAATTTGATACCCCAACTGCCAAGCTGCAAACTTCATTTCAATCTGAAAAGCATAGCCTTTGAACTCTATTTTATCAAAATCTAGCTTTTCTAAGAAAGAGCGTTTGTAGCAAACAAAACCTGCTGTGGCATCAGACACGGGCATCCACGTAATGCAGCGCACATAAATAGAGGCACCACGCGACATGAGCCGACGTTTCAAAGGCCAATTTTCCAGCTTGCCGCCCTTCACATAACGCGACCCTACACTTACCCCTACTTTATCTGCCTGACAGGCTTCATAGAGTCGAGGCAAATCTTTGGGGTTGTGAGAAAAATCGGCATCCATTTCAAAGATATACTGATACGTGGACTCCAAAGCCCATTTGAAGCCGTGGATATAGGCCGTACCCAGCCCTTGCTTGCTTTGTCTTTGTGCCAAAAATAGCCTTCCTGCAAACTCATTTTGCAATTGTTGTACAATGTTGGCCGTCCCATCTGGAGAACCATCATCTACAATTAACACATGAAAACTAGGCTCCAATTGCATTACAGCGCGTATAATGGGCTCTATATTTTCTTTTTCGTTGTATGTAGGTATTATAACTAGACGTTCTGACACAATCCTGTTAGCTTTTATGGTAATGGTAGAGGAAGTTGGCCTATTAAAGAGCATCTTAGTAGATAAGAATGCCTTTCATAGTGCCTTCAAAGGTGGTAAAAGTCGTAAAAATTATAGACTTATTTGCTATTATAGCTAGGCGTTTTTTGTTTTTGTTTGCAATACAATAAACAGAATTGAGCTATTACTTTGGTAAGTATAGCATCAATAAAACACATTCCGTTCCTTTGCTTGCTTATATTAGCAGCAATTTAACACCTTCTAACAGTTTTTAACGCTCTAAATTTATCGAGACAAAAACCCTGCGATTAATAATACAATAACTGCTCCTATGGTACTGGTTACCAAATCAAAAACTATTGTTCCTGACTGCAAGCCAAGTATACCAGAACCTTTGAATAGAAAGTTGCTCACAAAAGCCCCTACAATTCCTAAGATAATATTGACAATAATTCCGGCACCACTTCCTTTGATTAAGGAACTAGCCAACCATCCTGCTACTCCACCTACAATAATAGTATACAACATTTGTTATTTTTTTATTAATGCTTTTTTTGATTTCAAGCATTTACGATTTAGAATACGATAAAAGTAAGGGATATTTTTTGTTCAAGCAATGACTTGTTCCAATTGATTTTGGGAATTAATGCTTTTTGTAGAAATTATAAATGGTACGAACGGCTTTGCTTGGTGTAGGCCACTGCTAATAATAGCGCAACAGAGTTTTATCTTATGCCTTTTTTTGTCTACTTTTGCAGGCTAGTTTTACTTGCGTGCGCCCTTCGGGATTGCGTTGTTTAATTTTCTTCTTATGCGTATTGATATTATTTCTGCGGTTCCTGCTCTTTTAGAAAGTCCTTTGGGGCATTCTATTATGCAACGCGCCCAAGACAAAGGATTACTCACCATTGTGCGCCATGACCTGAGGCAGTATGGATTTGGAAAACATCATCAAATTGATGATTATCAGTTTGGTGGAGGTGCGGGAATGGTGATGATGGTGGAGCCTATTGCTATGGTTATTGAACAATTAAAAGCAGAGCGCGACTATGATGAGGTTATTTATATGACCCCAGATGGCGAGCGTTTGGTACAAAAACATTGCAATGCCCTTTCTTTGAAGGAAAATATTATCATCTTGTGTGGACATTACAAAGGAGTAGATCACCGCGTAAGAGACTTATACATCACTAGAGAGATTTCCGTTGGGGATTTTGTATTGTCTGGTGGGGAATTGCCTGCTGCACTGCTCGTAGATGCCATTGGCCGTTTGTTGCCTGGCGTACTCAATGATGAGTCTTCTGCGTTATTTGATTCGTTTCAAGACAATTTGTTGGCACCACCTGTTTATACACGTCCTGCAGATTACAAAGGGCACAAAGTACCTGAGGTGCTTTTGTCTGGTCACAAGAAGAAAATTGATGATTGGCGCGATGAACAGGCATATGAACGCACCAAAACATTACGTCCCGATTTATTAGAAGAGGATGATTTAGGATAGTTAACCCACTTTTTCCCATTTTCAAAAAAAATCCTGTAGTTTAAGGCGCTATTTGCAAAATAGCTACGGATAAAAACCGAGCAGCGCGAACCGAGGCTTTGCCAAGCTCCTAAGCAACGCGCATTAGCTCCTAAGCCAACGGCGCACTAAAACAAACAACAAGAATGAATATTGTTACCCTCACTACTGATTTTGGCTGGCAAGACTATGGTGTTGGCATTATCAAGGGGTGTATTTTATCGACTGGATTTCCTGTTATTTTTGCAGACCTAACCCATGATATTGAGAATTACAATATCGTTCAGGCTTCCTATACCCTCAAAAACACCTATAATAGTTTTCCAAAAGGAACCATTCATTTGATTTCTGTGCACAATTTTTACAAGCAACAGCCTCGCTTTTTGGTGGTATACCAAGATGGGCATTACTTTGTAGGGCCAGATAATGGTATTTTTTCCTTGATGTTTGAGCAGCCTTTGGAACAAGTATATGAATTGAATTGTCCAGAGGCCAGTGAAGTGTTGGGTGTAAAAAATGTATTTGCACAAGCAGTAAAACATTTGTTGAGTGATGCCCCCTTTTCCAATATAGGTAGACCTGTTCCACAGATTTTGCAACGTTTGTCTTTGCAACCTATTACAGGCAAAGATCAAATTCGCGGCTCTGTCATCCATATTGACAATTACAAAAATGTTGTGCTAAACATTAACCAAGAGTTGTTTGAACGCATTCGCCAAAAACGAGATTTTGAACTGTACTTTAAGCGTTATGACCCTATTACGATTATTAGTAAAAACTACGCTGATGTACCTATCGGAGACGTACTCTGTCTCTTCAATTCGGCTGGCCTATTAGAAATTGCTGTACATATGGACAAAGCAGCTACTTTATTTGGGTTAGAAGTAGATGAAGCCATACAAATTGACTTCTTAATTCCTGCTATTGATTAAGCTGTTGATAATCTGTCCTTTAAAACGTTATTTTTTATTATTAATAATTTTCTTCTTTTTATTTTTTTGGCGTTTTATAGCAATAACCTTACCAATTATAGTACATAAGTTAAATTTAATCGTATTTTTAGGATGAAGACGCAACCTTTATGGTTTTTCTGTCGTTTACAAAAACAGATGACCATACTATCGTCTTCTAAACAAAATAAAAACGGTACTCCTTTGCTCTAACCAAAGGACAAATCTTGCTCTTTACATCAATTCAATGACTTAATTTTTAAGGTATTTCTTAGTAATGCTTCCTCACAAAGCAATCTGAATTTGTTTGTATATTCTGCAAACTCATCAGTAATACCCTAGAAAATTATTGATATTAAGCACTTACACTTGTTGACTTATGTTAAAACAAAATCTTTCACAAAAGCAGACCCAAAAGTTATCACCCCAGCAGATTCAACTTATGAAGTTGTTGCAGGTTCCTACGGTTATGCTTGAACAACGTATTCAAGAGGAACTAGAAGCCAATCCTGCCTTAGAGGATTCTAAAGATGACCTCAATAAAGAGGAAGAAGAACAAGGCAGTGATTTGATGGAGGAAGAGGCTTATAAAAACGAAAAAGAAGAAAGCGACGACATCAACGAAGAGCCCGAACGCCAGGAGGACAACACACTTGAAGATTACTTGGAAGACTACATGAATGATGATGAGCCTTCTTATAAGTATGAAATCAATAACCACTCGGCTGATGATGAGGAAAAAACAATTCCTATTGCGCTCGAAAGTTCTTTTCATGAGCACATGGAAAAACAGTTGGGATTGCTAGACTTAGACGAACGTGAGGAACGCATTGCAGCCCAAATTATTGGAAGTATTGATGAGGATGGTTACTTGCGTCGCGAACCAATAGCCATTACCGATGACTTGGCATTTGCTCAAAATATGGATGCTTCTGAACTGGAAATCTTGGATGTACTCAAAAAAGTACAAACGTTTGAGCCTGCTGGTATTGGTGCTCAAAGCTTGCAAGAATGCCTGTTGTTGCAATTGGATCGTAAAATGGGCTCTAGAGATGTGAGTGAAAATTATTCAGAGGAGGATATAAAGTACCTTCAATTGGCGTATACAATAATAGATAAATACTTTGAAGAGTTTTCGAAAAAGCACTACAATAAGCTATTGCGCCAACTTTCTTTGTTTCGCGATGATTTGCGTCTAGCAACAGAAGAAATTCTAAAGCTCAATCCCAAGCCTGGTGCCGTTTATGCCCCTTCTTCTAATCTCAAAAAACAGTACATCGTACCTGATTTTATTATTGAGACCAAAAGTGGAGAATTAGAATTGAGCCTCAATAATAGAAATGCTCCTGAGCTTCGAGTGAATAACCAGTATAAGGAAATGTTGAGTGCTTACAGTGCCAACAAAAAGAATAAGAAGCAACGCGAAGCTGCCATGTTTGTCAAACAAAAAATAGACGCAGCACGTTGGTTTATTGATGCCATTAAGCAGCGTCAAGATACCATGATGAAGACCATGTACACCATCATGCAATATCAATACGATTTCTTTTTGACAGGCGACGAAAAAAGGCTCCGTCCTATGATTCTGAAAGATATAGCCGAAATTACTGGCTTAGATATATCTACGGTATCTAGAGTGGCCAACAGCAAATATGTCCAAACAGAGTTTGGAACCAAACGCCTCAAGGATTTCTTTTCTGAATCTCTACAAACCACTAGTGGTGAAGAAGTATCTACTAGAGAGGTAAAGAAAATTTTGACCGAAATTATTTCTACAGAAAATAAGCGCAAGCCTTTGTCTGATGAAAAATTAAAAAATATGCTGCAATCCAAAGGTTATAATATTGCCCGACGTACTGTAGCCAAATATCGAGAACAACTGGATATTCCTGTTGCGCGTCTACGCAAAGAAATTTAAGTTTATAAGAAGAAAATAACAAGAAATCACAGACTTACGTGGCACCAATGACCGTTTGTACATTGCCACGGATGCAGGGGTGTATGTACGCGAAGGGCAAGGCAATTGGCTGCGCTATGGCGCAACTTTCCCCAATGTTCGGGTAACGGAATTAAAAATCAACTACTGCGTGGGCAAGCTTCGTGCTGCCACCTTCGGCAGAGGGGTTTGGGAAGCCGACTTGCTCCCCACAGAAAACAGCCTCCACTACCGAAGTTTTAGAAGTGTAGATACGAGCGAAACGTGGAACAAGGACAAAAACATGTCCAGAGACATTCGCATCAAGGCAGGTGCGACCCTCACGCTCCAAAACATAACCCTCAACATGCCCAAAGATGGCCTAATCATA
>JBGCDW010000094.1:0-8132 GCA_045105775.1 Aureispira sp. | reverse complement strand
CAGATGGGGAGTATGCTTTTCCAAGACTTGAGGGTGTAGGTAATGTGGAAGGATTTTGGAGTTCTGAATCGGGAGTGAGGGGTGGTTAGCTTGATGGAGGTTTTGGTTATTATTGATTTTTTGTTGGTGAGCGTTTTTGTTTTTTTTTTAATTCTTTATTCGTAATAACCTTTAATGTCAAAATTCTAAAATCAAAACGCTACTGTGATCCTTCAGGGACAGATTCTTTAAAAATGAATATCGTACCTGCTGGTAATTTTATTTTTGGAAGATTCAATAACTTTGGAAAAGTAGCTGGATTTTGGACTTCTGAATCGGATTTGAGGGGCGGTTACTTTGCGGAGTATTTTGCTTATTATCGAATTATCACCGATAAGCGCAAGGGGATTTTGTATAATGTGCAAGACAAGAAAATCTATTATTCCTGCCGCTGTGTCAAAAATAAAAAAGGATGGATTACCGAATAAATGATTCAACAAATTAGAGGTAGCAACTATGCACGTCGCTATCATTTTTGCAATAAAACAACCATCAAAATATGAATTTAAAAATCGTAAATTATATCTTTTTATTTAGTTTTTCTTACCTTCTAAATGCCCAAAATCTCGAAGTAGAGTACCTACAAGTAAAGGGTGCGCATGAGTGGGAAAGAACAATGCTAAAGGTTCTAGAGTATTATTTATATCAAGATCCTACTAGTAATGCGAATTCCTTTATCAGAACTTCAAAAATTAAGACAGTCAAAAAAGTTTTATCAGAGATAAAGCGCGACTCTTCTGTGAAAGAGCGATTTCTATACGAAATAAAATACGACCATTCGGGCAACCTAATTTCTGAAAGAACCATCAATTGCCTTAAAACTTATACTTACAATGAAGATGGATTTCTTATTAAAATACAATCAAAAAAAATAAGTAATGAGCCTACTTGCTACACCGCCACTTCTATTGCGCTAAAAGAAAAAAAGATTTGGTCTAACGAGTTTATTTGCCCAAAATTGCAAGAACACATTTTTATTAATAAGGACAATGAAATTTTTGACCATTACAGGTACACGTATTTAAAAAATGATTTACTTTCTAAGATAGAAGATATAGGTTCATCCAACCAAGTCTTGCGATTCTACACCTATGAATATGAATTCTACGAGTAACAAAATTACACACCATAAGGTGCATAAATCAGATAAGTAAATGGTACTAGTGTGGGACAATCCAAACTTGTAAACCAAGCCTTGTGCGTATAGCGAACTAAATGCAATATTGCTATAAATAACAACTTCATTGTTTACTTTATTTCTGAAAGTCTCTAAGCGTTGCTGTGCAAAAACGACAAAAGGGTGTCGCAGTGACACCCTCTTGTTTTTTAATTCATATGCTTATTCTTAATTTCATCATACACAGGTATTTTCTTGTGATGCCATTTCTTGATGACTTTACCATCTTTGAGCAGCAATAACCCTGGATTGGCGCGTACAATAGTTTTGAGAAGTTTATCGTCAGCCGTTTCAAAATCATAGGCTGAATTGGTTTCTTGACGAAACTCGTCTACCGTCTGTTTGCCTGTATAATAATACAACCCTATCGTTTTGTAGCTCTCTTTCTCTGCACGAGCTGCTATAGCTGCTATTTTCTTGTAAGCCATTTTGTCCGCTTTGTCCAAATCGCCCCCTACCACCAAGAAGTTGTATTTTTTCTCGTCTAGTACTTGAGGAAAATCGAAGTATTGAATTTGCGAATCACAACCTTTCTCAATCACTTTGCTTCTTCTCTTGTCCGATTGGCTTTCCCATACATTCTCACCAGCAGCATCTTTCGTTTCCCACAAATAAGGACTCTTGGCCAAGTCATTGGAGTTGATTTCCTTTTCCTCTCCTGTTTCTTTGTTCTTATACACAAAAATAGTTTCTACAACAGGCGCATTGGCGGCACATTCTTCCTTTGTTGTCCTCAAATCTAGCCCTTCTGCAAAAGGTCTAAAATCAATATAAGGCTTATCTAGGTAGAAATTTTGGAAGCAGAACCAAGTTGCTACCCCTGTAATAATCAAACCAATCCAAGTACGCAAGTTCATACCTGCTAGGCGTTTTTCCTTCGTTACCAATGCCTTCAAGTTATCGGTATTGAACACCAAAATAAAAGACATAACGGTCAGGATAATATCTTTGACAAAGGTTTCGATAGGAGTCAATTTCATAAAATCTCCAAAACAACCACAGTCTGTAATACGAATATTGCCTTCACTGAACGCTTCCCAATTGTCAAAATCCAAAATTCCAATTTGATCGCCTTTTGACGTATACCCTGTTAGGTAATTGAAACCTGTTAATACCGTAAAAAACAGCATCATCAATAAGGTTGTCCAAGTGGTTTTGCGCTGTCCTAATCCCAAAATGAGGCTAACGCCCAAGACCAATTCCAAGACCAACATTACTAAACTAAAAGGCAAAACATATGCTTGCATCACCTCCATAAAAGGCATACCCTGTACATCAAATTCAGTAAAATAATCCTTCATTTTGTAGGCCGTACCCAAGGGATCTACGCCTTTGACTAAGCCTGAAAAAATAAGCAAAGACCCCACAAAATATTGCACCAGCCATGTAAAGGGGTGAATAACAGGATGTTTCTTAATTTTGGCTGGTCCAACTGCCAATACGGCTGTTAGGGCAACTGCAGCAATTGCTATATAAAGAAATAAAGTGTATACGGTCATGTTTTATTGTGTTTGCACTGGTTTATTAATTTTTAGCCTCTGATTCGGTCAATTTGATCAGAGCAAAAACAGCATAATTGATGATGTCTTGATAATTTGCATCCAAGCCTTCCGAAACCAATGTTGCTCCTTGGTTGTCTTCTATTTGCTTGACACGTAATAATTTCATTAAGATTAAATCCGTTAACGAACTAATTCTCATTGCTCGCCACGCCTCTCCATAATCATGGTTTTTGGCTTTCATGAGCTCAAACGTAGCTTGATGATGTTTGTCGTACAATTGGGTCAATGTAGCCGTATCCAATTCTAGCGGCCCTTCATCTCCCAATTCTAATTGAATCAATGCCATCAGGCAATAATTAACCAAGCCTACATATTCACTTCTCACCCCTTCCTGAACTTTCATCACCGCTTTGGTTTCTATGCTTCGGATACGTTTGGCCTTGATAAAAAGCTGATCCGTGAGGGAAGTCGGGCGCAAAATACGCCAAGCGGTTCCATAGTCTTGATTTTTTTTCAAAAATAATGCTCTACAAGCTGCTGTTTCTTGTAGATATTGTTCAAAAGTTGTTGTTAAATTCACAGAATGTGTACAATTAGAATCCTTGATTTGGTATTATTCACAAGGTTTTTAGAAGCCTTACTTTAGTATACAAAACAAAGATAGTTTTTTAAAACTAAAAAATTAGTTAAGAAGGTTATAAAATAGTTCTCACATCATTTTCTATGCCTCTCAGACGATTTTTGCACTGCTCTACTAGACTATTGGCTTGTTGTACTTGCGACAACAAATCGTCCATGTTTCGCTCTCCCTGTTCCATTTCTTTCAAAATAGTTTGCAGTTGTTTTAGAGCCTGTTCATAGTGTACTATAGCGTTTCCTTTGTCCATAAGGTTTAATGTTTGAATAGCTACTTGTCTAAAATGTTAGAAATTTTGTACCTTACTAAAGTTTTAATAGAAGTTGTAAAGAATAGAATTATTTAGCTTTGCTGCTACTTTGTGGTCGTGAGTGCTGAACCGAGGTTATTGGCTTCGCTAATTTTCAATTCTTAAACAATTTCACAATGACCTAAATGTACTAAAAACCGCGCACATGCAGTTCTTTTTTGTTCTTCTCTTTTTGATAACTGTACCAGATCAGATTAGCGGCCAGCACTGGAATAAGATCAAACAAACCTCTTTAGGAGTGACTTATAATCTACCTCAAGCATGGTATGTAGGAGGGTACACCAATAAAAAGTGTGATTGTGTAGGTTCTATGGTTAATAGTTCGCCAGAAGGAGCATTGAGTATGATGATTGTTGTAGGTCAAGAACAACAAGAAGACCTTGCCAATCAAACGGTTTGGGGATATGACTTTAATCCAGTAAAAACGGCTCCTGACTCCATACAATTAGAAGCACTAAATTTTGAAAAAAGCATCTCTACTTGGCAACAATCGCCCAAAGAGATTGTATTGCGTTTTGTAGGCCAATCCAAAACAGCGCATACTCAAACCTATATTCTTTATTTTTGGGGTTCCTTTGAGGCCATTCAACAATATAGGGAAGAAATTGAAAAAATCACCTACTCTTTCCGTCCACTACACAATAACTAATTCTGATTTATTCTTATGGCAAAAAAAAATAAAAAAAGAATCTTCTACTCCACCGATCCTGATACGTACTGGGAAGATGAGGATGACCAGCCCACTGACACACTCCCTGTTCAACAACAAAAACTACGCGTACAACGCGATCGCAAACAGCGAAAAGGTAAAGAAGTAACCTTAGTAACAGGATTTGTTGGCGCAGAAGACGATCTCAAAACGCTGGGCAAAACACTCAAGTCAAAATGTGGCGTAGGAGGCAGTGCCAAAGCAGGAGAAATTATCCTGCAAGGCAACTGGGTAGACAAAGTGGTTGCCTTGCTCAAAGAAATGGGCTACAGTCAAACCAAACGAATTGGTGGTTAGGTTTTTTCTGCCAACTCTGTCAATAATTTTAATTCAATAGAACGTCTCACTAGCAAATTGGGGCGTTTTTTTAGTTTGAGTACTCGATTGGTCTCCTTGTCATAAAAATCTGTAGCCACTTCATAAAAATTAGGTGACACATCGTACGTATTAGCACGCAAACAACCACGATCTGGATCTTCATACAACTGAGATTTGCCTATAAAATGAGAACAAGATTGTCGAATATAACGCACGCGTTTTTCGCGCTTAACCAAGCTATCCAAATTTATCTTGGCATTCAGACGATTCAAGTCTAGTAGGTCGGCTAGTTGTACCTCTATCTGTTTTTGAGGTTTGTAATAATAGATATCCACTGTATCCCTAGCTATCTGTTCCAGACGTTTGATAGAGGTATAAAGTGGCGCATCGGGCAAGGATGTCATAAATTCATAACTATAAATCCAATAACCATCCTTGTTTACATCTCCCAGAGGCACACTATACAAGACTACACTATCTCCACCCGATACCGTCCAAGACATAATTTCCTTATCTTGATTACCAGCATGGGCCGTAAAAGTGCCTTGCAATAAATGATGTAAACGAACAATGTTTTTTTGTAAATTTTGATAATAAGCTGCTTCAAAAACAGTATTATCAGTGGGAAGATTGGTCTTAGATGTTGAGGAAGTAGCACAGCTGTAAAAACAGCTAAAGGCCATAAAAAGAGTGAGATAACGCATAGTAATAATTTTGGTCAAATTGGTCGATCAACTAACTACAGGCGTTTAGGGTATTATAAATATACAACTAAAATCAATGAAGATTCACCCAAAACATTAATTTTTTATTAAAAAATTGAATTTATGTAATTAAATTCAATACAGAAATAAACAACAGGATTCGATTACCTGTATGAAAGCTAAAACTTTTCCCTAGCATAGATGTTATCATATACATCTATAAATATGCGATTTCACACCCCAAACTATCTTAACTCTATTGTTTCTTATGTCTAATTTATACAAACTAGTTTACACAAGTAGCCGCCGTTCACACTGTGATGAACAAGAAATTCAGAATATTCTCAATGCCTGTAAAAGAAACAACCCACACGAATCCATTACGGGTATTTTACTCCACTCCAAAAATCGTTTTCTACAATACTTAGAAGGTGATAAAGATGCCATTATGGCACTGTATAATCGCATCAAAACTGACAATCGCCACGGTGGTGTCAATAGGCGTTATTATGGCCCTATAGCAGAGCGTTTGTTTCCAAGCTGGCAAATGGGATATAAAGATCTCGACAAGCAACTGAGTTTCAATACAGATATAAATTCCCAAGATGAAGACATTTTTAAGGCATTGGTGGAAGAGCAACCTTACAGTGATACAGAAGGCTTGCGTCTTTTAAAGTTATTTTTTGAAATGGCTTAATTTTTTTACTATTTTGAGAGCATAAACATTTTGACTTTATTACTAGAGGCAAAATTTTTGTGCTATAAAAGTAAAGCGTTCTAATAGTCTTTAGTTAATGGATATTTAAAACTGTTGAGATAACTTATTATGCTGGTTGGCTTTCACCTATTCGTCCTAAACTTAAGTTGTTAAGTATTTCTTTAACTAATTCTTTCCATTTTAAATGTCATAATTTATGTCTTCTTTATACAATCTTGTCTATGTTAGCAATAGACCTCCGAGCTGTAATGATAAAGAGATTCAAAAGATTCTAGCTAGTAGCCGCAAAAACAATGACCAACTAAATATTACTGGGGTATTACTCCATTCCGAAAATCGTTTTTTGCAATACCTAGAGGGAGACAAAGAGGAGATCATGGCACTTTATGAACGTATTGAAGGCGATCCTAGACACACCCAATGCAATATCCTCTATCATGTTCCTATCCCATACCGAGTTTTTCCAAGCTGGCAAATGGGCTTTAAAAACTTGGACTATGAAATCAATTTTCAAACAGAAGCAGGCGAAAAAGAATACCAACTCTTTCACCACCTCATAGAGGAAGATGCCTACGAAGATATTGAAGGCTTGCACATTCTCAAGCTGTTTTTTGAACGGGTTTAGAATCTTTATGTACGCTTTTACGATTTCATATCATCCAGACATATAGCAAAACATCATTTTCCCGCTCAATAACAACTCTTTTATTAGAATAAAGGATAAATATTTTTTAACTTTAAATTACCTACAAAGATAATCCCCGTCTCTTGTACAATTTCCTTTATAACTTTGTCTATTAACTATATGTCTACCTTATATAACCTGGTCTATGTGAGTACTAGACATGCCTCTTGTGCTGACAAAGAGCTCCAATATATTCTAACCAAAAGTCGGTTGCACAATCATGCCAACGACATTACAGGTATTTTACTGTATTCCAACAATCGTTTCTTGCAATATTTAGAAGGAGACAAGGATACTATTTGGTCTTTGTATAAGCACATACACAACGATAAGCATCACCGACAAGTGGCTTTGTTGTATCACAATCCTATACAAGAACGAGTTTTCCCAAGTTGGCAAATGGGGTATCGAGATTTAGATGCCGAGCAAATGAATTACAAAACTCAAGCGGCAGCTGCAGATCGAGAATTATTCCAACGCCTCATTACACAAGATGCCTACAAAGAGATAGAGGGCATGCATGTCTTAAAATTATTCTTTGAAAGAGCTTAGAACCTTCAGGCTTCTATCAAAGCACTTCATTGGCCACTGCCGTTGACAAATAGCCCAATCCCATAGAGGCCCAAAACACAGGATAACCTAATTTTACAGCATTGATAAACGAAATTTCAGTGTGTCCCATCGGAAATACTTCCAATGTAATTAGGCTACAAGGAATAACTAAGATGAATACTTCCAGCAAGGTTAATATATGTATGCTATCCGTGGTGTGATGATAGTGCCACAAAGGCAAAAAATAGCACATTGCCAAGCCCAAGGCTATGCCCATTAATTTCCACAAACTCCAAGCCGCCAAGCCTTGCTCTCTAACTAACAATTCCGCCACATACAAATTCTGAAACACGGAATACGTTTGCCAATAAGCCCACCAACTCACACCATACAAAACCACTCCATAGATGAACAACCATCGCCAAGGCACTGCAAAAGCCCGATACAAAGGAAATAAAAAAAGCACTACCGTGAATAAAATAATTGGATAAACACATTTCCAATGGTGTTTCGTCCATAGCAACCCCTCTTGGGGTACTGCCCAATTCCACTCCACCCACCACAAGCACCAACACAACAGGGCAACCAATAAAGGTCTCCACCAAGCAAACCAAGAAAAGGAGGTTTTATTTGTCATAAATAAAGAAGTTTGAACGCTATGAAACCATTTACACCAAAAATGGTTTTTATGAGCAGTGCCTACTTGAAGGTTTAATTGAATAAGAAAATCAACAGAACTTAGAAAAATATCCTTTTTCTACTTTTTTAAGCTATTTTTGAG
>JBGCDW010000093.1:0-25753 GCA_045105775.1 Aureispira sp. | reverse complement strand
AGCCTTGTTATTCTGTCATGAGAAATAGCTCCATCTACTAAGTTTGATAATCCTGTCGCCGTGGCTTGATGAACCGTTGTTAATAAATAATCCGTGTATAAGTCTAAATTATCTTCCATTCTGTAAAGTTAAACTTTCTATCTTTATTCATTTAAACTCTGCGTAACTTGAGTAATTGAGATAATATTTATTTTTATTTAGATTAAGCCTAAATAGCAATTACTTATAAAAGTAAATTTACACAAACAGAATTTTTTTTTTCTTGTATCTTGGCTGATAATAAAATTTCATAATATCACCTAAAAATTTATACTATGGCTTATGTAGTTACTTCCGACTGTCATTTATGCAAATTTACAGATTGTGTAGCAGTTTGTCCTGTTGATTGTTTTTATGAATTAGACAACCAACTTGTTATTAATCCAGATGAGTGTATTGATTGTGGTGCTTGTGAACCAGAATGCCCTGTTACGGCTATTTATGCAGACGTAGATTTGCCAACAAAGCATGTAGACGCAATAGACTTTAATGCTCAACATTTTAACTCTGATAATTATCTTGATAACATTACCGAGCAACAAGAGCCTTTGCCTACTGCTGAAGATAGAGCTAAAGAGTTAGGAGCATGGTAATACTAATCCATATTCAAAAACTGGATTAGTATAATTTGTTGTCTTAGTCCACTACCCTTCATTACAAATATCAAAACAAACGCATCATGTCTGAATACACAATCAATGCAGAGCCAAGAGAAACAGCTGTTGCCCCTAATGGTAAGGCTTATGCCAAATTGGCTTATTATATGGAACACTTAGAAACGCAAAAAGAATGGAAAAAAATTCCAGGAATTGTTGTTGCTGATACCATCGAAGAAGCACAAACCAAAGGAAAAGAACTAGCAGACCAGTTAGATGGTTTAACCATTTTTGAGATGTCTAAAAAAGTGAAAAAATTCATCGAAGAAGGGAAAATGTTTGCCAATGTGCGTTCATTAAAATAACACACATAAGATCTTTTTCAAAAAAACTATACATCTCCTTTTGTACGGTTTTTTTGCAATTAAATTGGAGCCATATACAACAAACCTATCTATCAGTATTGCGATACTATACTTGAAGCCAAGTTATGGATCAGCTGTATTGAAGTTTAAAAATGAAGTATCGCGAATGAACCTAGTTTGCTGGCTCACGAGTAAATTACATAAAATACGATTGTGTCCTAATTCCTATCAATCATTAGATTTCGTGTAATTTAGTCCTACTTCATTTTTAAACTATTTTTAGCCCTAGACCTCCTTCAATAAAAAGCTGAGAATTCTATACTTCAAATTTTGCAGCCAATTAACCCCACCTCGAAGCACCAAGCTTCTCACAAAGTACATTATCCCTCTATTTCTTAGAAGGCATAATTACTGCTGCATCTATATATTTCCGTAAAACCAACAACTTATCCCTAAACATTTCCTCAAGAGATTTTATTGAAGTTGTTTACTACTACTTTTAAAAGGTTTAGGAACTTATTACTCCTACTCCTAGTTGTGTACGTTGTGGAAAATCCATAACGTGCTTGAATAAACATAGCACAACTAAAATAGCTTATCATGTTGCAAGACTTAATTTTGAAGTATGGCAAGGAAAAAATCAACACCTTGACCAAGTATCCCTCTATATTGACCTTACACAAATTTGCCAATAAAGGTAAATTTGGAGATCAACTCACTACTAATATTCAAGGAGAAAAACTGTATGCGAGTGAGAAAATAGATGGTACCAATGTCCGACTTATCTTTTGGGGAGATGAATTTCTAATTGGTTCTAGAAAATGTATTCTGCATTATTCTAAAGATCTCTATTGGGATGAAGCACTAGGCATTGTCAATCAATTTTATGCCTTGGACATCCCCCAATTAAACCCCAAACACTTGACGATTGTATATGGAGAATTATTTGGTGGAAAAGTGACCGCACATTCTAAGAATTATGGCAAGGATAAACATGGTTTTCGTGTATTTGACATTGCTGTATTAGAGGATTTGTCGATTTTAGAAAAGCCTATTGCCGAAATTTCGCATTGGAGAGAGCATAGTTTAGACAGTAGTGTTGACGATCGCTTGCATTACGGCCAAAGTTTTGTGGATGTAGCAACCCTTCAAGGTTATGGTTATGAGTTGGTGCCCAAGGTAGAATTTCCGCCACTTCCCAACTTGGAACATGCCACTATTTTGGAAGCACTACAAAAGTATGCTACAACAACGCAAGTCGCTTTATCTGCTTCTGCACAAGGCAAAACCGAGGGCATTGTGCTCCGAAATTTTGATAGGAGCAAAATTGTTAAATTGCGTTTTGAGGATTACCAAAAAACACTTAGAAAACGTTAATAGTACCATGAAAATTAAAACCCTGTTCAATCAATGGTCTAAGGGTAATTATTATCACCATATTGATAATTATAAGAAGTACACCAATTTCAATACCTTGGGTTTGTTTCGCTCTATCTTGGAGAATAAAAAATTGACCTTGGAAGATCAATTGGAGGTGCGAGATTATGCTCAACAGGCATTTGCCAAGACCTTTGCTTTTTTGCAACTCAAAGATCCTTGGACCTACAAGCAATTGCTGACTTTAGGACAAGATTTAACCAAAGCCGATCATGCTCAACTATGGGCCAATATTTATCAGTACCAGCAAACTTACTTAAAAGAAAAAAAGCTTAATCATAGAAATTTTGGCACTTATGGCAAGCATGATTGTGGCTGGGAGGACTGCCCACTCAACGGCATTATGATTCGACAAGGTTCGGTATTGGCAGAATGCACCATGCATTTCAAAGAAGATAAATATCTCAATAAAAAACCTTACCACCGACAACACAAACATCGCCCCGAATGGAAAGAGGACGCTGATGATTTTTTTGAGAGTTTTTTTTGGAAGAATAAGCGCTTCTAAATGAGTTGTTTAAAAACAAGAGGCTCTCAATATTTGGAGCCTCTTGTTGTATCAAAATGGGTCTTCTAAGTGCTTGGGACTATTTGGTCAAGGTATATCTAGTATTCGGCAAACCAGGTCGTTGAGATTCAATAACCATTTTATTACAATCGTACTCAATAATAGAGTATTTCCATTGCTCTGCATCAGAAGTACAATTCCAACATTTTCTATGCTCTATAGTAATAGAACTAGAAGTCGTGAAATAAAACTTACTATCGTAGGTTAAAGCAGCCCCTCCAATTTTACCCATGTGGTGCTGTGGATCTTTAAATTCTTTAGTCCCAGAGGTCGTTGGACTTTCAAAGGTAACGGTTCCAGACCAGCTATCGCTTGTCCACGTTCCTATAATATCATCACTAATATTGGCAGCATCACAGCTTTGGTCATCGGGTGTAGGCTGTTCTTCTTTGGTACATGATTGAAAGAATAGGGCAGACGCAATAATAAATAGGGCAATTAATCTAAATTTGCTCATGGTAATATTTTGTTAAATAGTTGACTAAATATTTTTTTTAAAGATAGCCAAAGTTAGTTCCAGTACTTGTTTTCCATTTTTTCTCAACAATTCATATAAGGTGAATTTTAGCCCTTTTTAAACCTTTCTTTAATTTAAATTCACACCTAAAATCCTACTAATCAAATTTTTAGCTAATTTTAAAATTAACTCATAAAAATACATTTCCTCTACACATAAAGGAAGAGCTTGCTGGAATAGTCCAACAAGCTCTTGTTATATTTATTACTTTACCATCCTATTATGCTTCGGCTGGTTGCTCTTTTTTTGCTGCCTTTTTATGACTGTAATCATAATTAGGATTCTCACGCTTGGTTCTAGAATATAGCGTTACGTTTTTATCTGTTAGAAAACGCCAATTTACGGCCACCCAAGAATTGTACGAGTGCAAATTGTCATAAAACTCTGGTGCCATTTTTTTCAATTGTGGCAAACGGCTTCCTGGAATTCTAGGAAAGTCATGGTGCTCATTATGGTAACCTACATTAAACGTTACTAAGTTAAGCGGCCCATAATAAGAGTAGGTTTCTTGATCTTCTTCAAAAACATAGTGCTCAGAAATGAAGTGTCCTGAAGTGGGGTGTAATCCTCCTGCAAATACCAAAGATAAAAACAAATACAAAACGGCTGATCCTGCTGCTGCTGGTGCTACAAAGTAAGCCAATCCGCCAAAGTAAATGCCCATAACGGTCAATTGGAAAATCCAATTGTAAATTACCCATTTGTCAATTTTCAAAGGCTTCACAATCATGGGGCGCAAGGCATAAAAGAAAATTTGTGATACGAACCAAATTATTTTACCTAACAATCCTCTAAATAACATAGCTTCTCCCAAGGTAGGAATATCGGTATCTTCTCCATCGCGTCCTTGATCCCAGTGGTGAATACTGTGGTAATACTTGAAGGCCATGGCATAAGGAGCCATCATTGGAATATTGGCTACAAAAGCCAAGTAATTGTTGTGTACTTTTTTCTCAAAGGCCAAATCGTGCGTAATCTCATGCACTGCCAAGAACATTCCATGTATGATGGTTGCCCCTACAAAATAGGTTACCAATAGAAATGGAATCCATCCCAATTGCCAAGTAAAGGCTGCTACGGTCATTTGCAAGGTTACCCAAAGTACCGTGAAATATTTCATCTTGGGGTTGATACCAAACAATTGTTTAACTTCTGGATGTGCTTTTAGGATTGCCTGACGGCGTAGAAAATGAGGCTCTTTGTCGTCTGCCCAATAGTAGTCATTCTCTGATGCTCTATGAGTACCCATTTTAATGCTTTTTTATGATATAATACAACTATTCAATATAGAAGCTCTTGTACAGAAACACCTATGGTATTCGTTTCTGTATATAAATTTTTAAGTGCCGCAAAGATAAGGTATGTCATTTACACTACCTTATATTCTAGGCTTTTTGTTACTGCTTATGACGTTTGTCTAGCATTTCCCTGTTTTTTATTCTTTACAAATCATCCAAAAAGACCACCCCATCAAAGTCCTTGGCTCCAAATGGTAAATCCAATCGTGGGCTGCGTTCATAAACTTGGTCATAAATCGAGAGATGCTTGTCAAAACGTGTCGGATAATAATTGCTGTGAATGATGGTTGCTGCTGCTTTTTGTGCTAGGGGCTGCATGGCATACAATGCAGCTCGTATAGAAGCCGTTTTGCAGGTAGCAATCAACGCATCCACTTGTTCCTCCTTATAAGTAGATGCAACAAAAGGGACACCTCCCCCATGTGCAGGAATGGGCAAAGCACCATTTTTCCAAAGCGACACCTGATTCTTATAAGGAAAAGGGTCAATAGGAAGGCCATTGAGCCAAACATTAAAATGAATATGAGGAATGCCCCAAGGAAAAGTGACCAAGGCATCTAGGCCACTATATCCTGACAAAGCAATAGTTTGCCCACGCTCCAAGATTTCTCCTGCCTCCACCAATGCCCGCGCCAAGTGGGCATAACAAGTCATCAAGCCTTGCCCATGATCTATAAAAACCTTAAGCCCCCCACGATTAAATTCTGACTGAATGGCAACCACTTGCCCCTCAGCCGCTGTACACACTTCCGAACCAACAGGAATGGAAAAATCGGTTCCATTGTGGCTATCATAGGTCAATTGGCGACCTCGATAGTCTCGTACTTGCGTTTTCTTGACCGACCACCCTGCTTCAATGGGCGTAGGCGTATGATTGACCAAGTTAGAAATAATTGCTTTGTTGGGGATGTAGTATTTGCCCCGCCACAAATAAGGCGAAATGCATGGATGCAATTGCGACAAGCTTGACCAACCAAACTTAGACCCAGGTACATCTTCTTGTCCAAACAGAGCCACCTTAGTTTGTTGCCAACGCTCTTTAAAAGGCGACAAGCCCAACACCTCTCCCCAAAAATTTAATTTTTTCATGACTACTAGTTATTTACCAAACAAAAGCAACACCTTATTACAAGGTATTTCATAACAATGATTAATATTAGGCTATTTTTAAACAACTTCTTATTTTGTGGTCTATTAGACATTATTAAACTTAAATCTCCAACAAGGGTTATCAACAGTAACCCCTCAACTTAGGACACCATTTAACTTTCTTTTTCTTAACAACAATCAACACGCGTGGCTACACCCCCTAATTTCAAAAACGAACAAACCATTGTAATTGGCATTCCTGGGCAGTGGAAAAACCAAGATGCCTTAGTACAAGCTATTAACAGCATCAATGGATACAGTTATGCAGGAATGGCTCTGCTTCATGAAAAAACACAAGATAGTTTTGGTATAGAAATCTATGAAAAGGATAAAAACATGCGCCAAGCATTCGAACAATTGGGCATGGGTAGATTGACCGAGGAGCAATTGGCTGCCATCGACCAACATACCTTTACCATTTATTTGATTGGAAAAGGAGGGAGTATAGAGGATGCCCGTAAGATTATGGCAGCGAGTCAAGTACTTCTAAGTATTGGTGGGCTTGGTGTTAAGATTGAAACAACGGGCAAAGCCTTTAGTATAGAGGTGTGGCAGATGATTTGCCAATTGCCAGATGACGCACGCCTGTATGATGCTTTTGTAATGAAGCTCCATGCAGATGGTGATGTATATTACACATCGGGTATGCAGAATATGGGCTTAAAAGATGCCATTGTAGGAGCGGTAGATCAACAAACGGCCATCCATGCGTTGGATGCGTTTTGCTTGTATCAAATTTTGGAACAACCCAATATTCGCCCAGGCGAAAGTTTCTCGCCAGCACCAGATCGCCCCTCTTTTCAAATCACAGAAGAAGAAGACCAACGCTACCCCAAAGAAGATATTTATTACAACAAATACGGCCTTTGGATCATGCGCCCCATTATCAATTCAGCCGTCCAATCATAAGTGCCGAAGAATACCTTTGTCAAAAGGCGACCAAATTGCTGTTTTAACTTGAGCACTTTTTAAGGCTTGATTGGCCCAGATATTACAGGTGTATAATCCCGTATAATATCCTGTTGCTTTGTAAAAATGATCGTTGCTATGATATCCTCTATCGGGCAAATAACGCAAGTCGCCTGTTGCCGAGCGTTTGAAAGAGCCTTTGATAAAGGCCAATAAGGCTTCTTTTTGTTCGCAACAAATCCAAACACGTTTCCAACTGGTAGAGGCCCGTTGGTGGTGGGTGACATGCATTAAGGTAGGGGTGGGCAAAAAAATTGCAGCAAAAGCTACTCTCCAATCCAATTCCGCCCAACTAGGTGTTTTGAGATAAAACCCTTCATCTCCCCAACCCATTCCCACATAAGTAGTGCCTTCTTGCAGATTGAGTTGTTCCAAAAATGCTTCATCCAATGCCGCAACAGGCAATACAATATCCACATGTACCCCATTGCTATTTACAAAAAAATGTTCTTCCTGTCCTCTACAGGAGGTAGATTTGGGGGTAGTGGTCAAAACAGATAAAAACCAAGCAAATAGCAAATAGTTGAGGAACAATACAACAATTAGTACCACCATAATTAATATGGTCTTAGCTAATTTCCAAACAATAATGCTCATACTACAATAAATGGATTTGGTGAGTTAATGATTGGTAAGATAATGAAGTTGTAGCAATATTTGATTAAGTATACAAAATAGGATAATCTCATTGATTTTACAAAGAATTAAAATTAACTGTATAAACATTGAAATGTTAAATAATAATTATTTTTTTAGCAAAAAGCTTATATTGCAGTAATGGTCAATTGTTTAAAACACAAACGTTTAGTTAAATGTTTCTAATAATTTATTAGTTACAAAATGTTTTTTATTTCTTACGAGAAAAATAAAAAACTGCATATCGTGTAAGTTACTTGAGGACTTCATTTGTCTTATACTCTATCAATGTGCCATAAAATCATCTATTAGCAGTTCATCAATAGTATCACTATCATTTATTGAATTAAGTTTTACTTTTAAAATGGTAGAGCCATTCTTTGTAACAGCAATAGAACCTTTTTAGAGAGAATATATTACCTTTGTTTACACTTCCTAACACACTCATGGCTCAATCCCCACCACTCATTCCTTTATTTCATAGGATTGCTCTTGCGTATTCTATGTAGTTACATCATTAAAATATTATGAACGAACAACAAGATTTTAATCCATTTAAAAACCTTGGCTCTGATATTCCAGCAAGTATTATTGTATTTTTAGTAGCTATGCCGCTCTGCTTGGGAGTAGCATTGGCCTCTGGGGCACCTCTTTTTTCTGGTATCATTGCTGGAATTGTAGGAGGAATTGTAGTAGGGGCAGCCAGTGGTTCTCCATTGGGGGTTAGTGGCCCTGCTGCGGGCTTGGCAGTAATTGTACTGGATGCGATTACAGAATTGCAAAGTTTTGAGGTGTTTTTGTTAGCCGTATTTATTTCAGGTATATTCCAATTGCTTATGGGTTTTGCCAAAGCAGGAATTATTGCGTATTACTTTCCTTCTTCTGTAGTACATGGGATGTTGGCGGGTATTGGGATTCTAATTTTCATGAAACAACTCCCCCATGCCGTAGGCTATGATGCTGACCCCGAAGGAGATTTTTCGTTTGTACAGGCCGATGGACAGAATACGTTCTCTGAATTGCTGAACATGTTCAATTATCTCAGTCCAGGGGTTGTTTTGGTTTCGGTCATCTCCTTGGCCATTCTGATTCTTTGGGAAACGCCTTTTATGAAAAATCTGCGCTGGGCACGCATCATTCAAGGCCCTTTGGTGGTTGTTATTGTTGGAGTATCGTTGGCACTGGGTCTAGCTACAGACACTTATTGGAACATCTCTGCCGATCACATGGTTGATATTCCGATTGCAGCATCCTTAGCAGAATTTAGAACTAATTTTTTGAATCCTGACTTTAGTGCATGGAACAATCCTGCTGTTTGGAGAATTGCTGCTGTATTGGCACTAGTTGCTAGTATAGAAACTTTATTGTGCTTAGAAGCTTCTGACAAACAAGATACCTACAAACGTGTAAGCCCTGTTAATCGCGAGCTCAAAGCACAGGGATTGGGTAATATTGTTTCTGGGCTTATTGGTGGAATTCCTGTGGTGCAGGTTATTGTACGCAGCTCGGTCAATCAACAATCAGGTGGTAGAACCAAAGCTTCCGCTGTTCTGCACGGCTTTTTGCTCTTGTTCAGTGTTATTCTGATTCCTCAATATCTCAACCTCATTCCATTGGCTACCCTTGCTGCTATTCTGATTGTAGTGGGTTATAAATTGGCCAAGCCTACCCTATTCAGAAAAATATACAAACAAGGCTGGACACAGTTTATTCCTTTTATAGCTACTGTTCTTGGTATTTTGTTTATCGATTTACTCAAAGGTATTGGCTGTGGGATGGCTGTTGCCATGTTGAGTATTTTATACAATAATTATCAAATACCTTATCGAGTAGAAAAATCAAAAAAACATCAAACTCTGCGTCTAATTTTATCGGCAGATGTTACCTTCCTCAACAAAGCTTCTATTCAAGCCTTTTTGTCAGAAGTGCCCAATAATGTAACCTTAATCATTGATGCTAGTGAGACACACTTTATACACCACGATGTACTAGAATTGATCGAAGATTTTGAAATCAGTGCAAAAATACGCAACATTACGATACAAAAAATTGATCTCTACGAGGAAAAAGAAAAACACATTCACTCTACCCCTCACTTTAATGTAGTAGCAGAGGAGGATTAAAATAATTTGTAGTAGTGTATGGCGCGCAATTGTGTGCCATACACGAATGCAAACGGCACATTCAATTGCACTTATGGATCCTTATGAGTTACAATTAGATTTTATTACACAGGCTATTCCACAACACCCCCCTGCTGTTTGTAGAAAGGTGTTTTATGAAGTGGCCAAAAAGGATATACGCAAGGCTGTTTATTATTTATTACAACCCCCAAAAACTGTTGAAGAGTCCTTGACCCTGCTAGAAACTACGCCCAATCTAGCGCATTTAGAAGCCCTATTGCACCAATACTGCCCCAATAAGACCTACCAACAATTGGTACATCAAGCGGCCAAAGGGCATCCTTTTCTCTTAGAAAAGCGATTGTTAGAACGTCTAAAATCATTTAAGCGCGCTCCTAGAAAAGCAACCTTACAGCAAATTTGGTCAATTGTAGCATCAGACGATACACTGCTCTTGGCCTATTTGCAAGGACTAAAGTATTATAGCCATGAGCTGGCACAACTCTGGTCCAATATCAACCAATGCTTATTGCACGAACAAGAGGAAATTGTAAAAATGGGCTTAGAATTACTGATTAGAATGCCACAAGGCGTAGAAAAATCATTGATTAATATCACCTATCTATTGCGCCAACCCGAATGGCAATTCAAAGCCTTAAAAGCTTTGCAAAACGCCCAAAACCTGCCTGCATATACGGTACGTGCACTGGTCAGACCCATTTTGGACGCTTACCGAAAGCATCCCAACAAACAAAACAATCTCTTGCCTGAGATTAGAATTATCCAAAGCATTGCGCGCAACAATCGGGTACATTTAACCTTACCAGATATAGATTTGAGTCGTTTTTGAGATTTTTGGTCGAATAAATCTAGGGTTTTATAGGATTAGGGAAACTTATTTTAGCGTGTAATAAGTTATGATTATAACGACTGTCATTCGTCTATTTGTTTCATTAACTACCTACTATTATGTTCTGGCTTTCCATTGCACTTATTACCATTTCTAGTTCTTATTTTGCTTTACAACGCGAGCGTTTAAAACAAGAAAATAAAAGTTTTTTGGGTTCTAATAACAAGCACTCTGAACGAGAAATTCGCCAATTAAAAGAAGAAAATGCACTTTTAGAAAAGCGAATTAATAATCTAGAGCATATTGTTTTGGATAGAAAAGAGTATATTGACATAGAATATGAACTAGAACAAAAACGTGTAGATCAGGAACAGCAAAAGTTTAGATATTAATTACAAGCTAATTTTTACTATTACTAATAATACAACCTACTCTATCTTTAATTAACGATACTTATGGAGCACCTTCTAGAAGCCTTAATTCCTATTGTTGCTATTTTATGCGTTTTTGGAATTCCACTATCCGCTATTTATACTTCTTACAAGCTCAAAATGGAAAAATTGAGACAGGAAGCAGATGGCGGCTCTATCAATCAAGAAGAACTGAATGATTTGCACCAGCAAATAGGATTGTTGCGTGCAGAAAATGATTTGATCAAAGAAACCCTATTAGATATACAACAAAACATAGGACAAACTCCTACGCGTATTGAACTCACAGAATACGAGAAGGAACAGATTAAATTGGATCAAGAAAATAAAAACTACTACTAAGCTCTATTATTATGCCTGTTATTGTTGGATTATTAATTGTTGGATTATTAGGCTTGGGTTTCTTTGCACTGTTTGGATACGTTTTGGCGAACAATCAAAATAAAAGCCCTTCGGGTGTTTTGGACGATGCTGCACAGCAAGAATTATTGCTGGCACAAGTAGAACAACTACAAAAAAACTTCAAACAACTCGAAAAACGCCTGAACAATGTAGAAACCATTGTTACAGATGCTAAATTTATTGATCCACCTACTAGTGGAAGAGAAGCCATTGACTTGCAAGCAGAAATTGCCGATCTTAAAAAAATCATCCAAAAATTGCGTTGAAAAAACCTTTTCCTTCCTTCCTTCAATACAGTCTATGGGGCTGCTGGTTCGTACTAGGAGTCCTTCTTCTATCCCTTGGCGTATACACGTATCAAACTGCTTACGAACCGTTTACGACCATGTTGCTTCAGGCGGTTCACAAGCTCGATTGGCGGCCTTACTTTGAACAAGCGGTCTTACCACAAGCACGCTATGCCTTATTGCCTTATTTGTTGGGTATATTATTTATTGTTTGGCTAATCCTCAGCCCTTGGTACTTCAATAAAACTCAATATTGGAGCCGCTTTCTAGTCTTATTTTGCAAAACACACCACCACCAACAACGCACCTTTTGGCGTACTAGAAGCCACGTTGAGAAACGCTTTCTACTCCTTATCATAGGGTTGGCTTTTGTGAGAATATTCTACTACATGGGGCATTATGCTTTACAGTATGATGAAGCTTGGACCTACAACCATTTTGTCTCCAATGGTTTTTTAGTAGCGGCCATCAGCCCCAACAACAATCATATATTCTATACTTTATTGGCTTGCCTCAGCGATTATTTACCCATTGATGGGCAGTATAGCTTGCGCCTACCCGTCGCTATAGGTGGTCTTCTACTCTTGTTGGTCTTTTACAAATTGGCTCGTCAAATTGGCTCTAGTCACTGGGCATTATTGGGCTTGGCCTTTTTAGCGTTTGCTCCTGCGGCCAGCTTGTACAGCCTTTATGCACGCGGCTATATTTTTCAATTGTTATTTACAGTCATTGCACTTGCCGCTACTTGGCATTTGGTCACTGCCAAACGCCAACTCTACTATCATTGGACATGGTGGATTGTAGCCCATATTTTAGGTTTGTATAGTGTGCCCACCCATGCTTATGTGGTGGTTATTACCAGTCTTTTTTTGGTTTGGAAAAGGAAAGGTGCTCTACCTTTCTTAAAACAATGGCTGCGAGCCAATGTCGCGGTGGTAGGCTGGGTTGTACTCCTTTACGCGCCTTATTTTATAAGCAATGGTGGGCAAGTATTGTGGGCAGCAGCCAGCCAAGGCCCTAGTGGCGAAGCCCTGTGGTCATACCAAGACAAGGTAGCAGATTGGTTGTTGTGGGGAGGAGGCCGTGGAACACCTGTTTATGGTATTTGGCTAGGCTTAATGGCTGTTTTGGCGGCTCTTTATTATAATAAAAAACATCCTTCTGCTATACGTACTTTAGCACAATTAGTCCTCCTATTTTTGCTATTTCCAACCTTACTAAATGAATTGACAGGAGCACAGCCTCCTTATAGAATTTGGTGCTTTTTGGGCCCTATTCTAGCACTTTGGATCGTATTGGCAGGGCAGGCTATAGCTCCCTATTGGCAAGACCATAAGCAGTTGCTACTAGGTGTTTTTCTGATAATAGGCAGCTACAGTTGGCGATTGGAACAACATTATGCCCTACAGTGGAGCGCAGAACTGGATAGGCAAGTTAGAGCCATAGCCGACCAGCTCTTAGACGCAGATATTCAACACTGTTATTTGTTTTCTAATTATGACAAACCACTGCTAGAATATTATTACTTACGACAAGGGAAACGCCTACGCATCAATATGATAAGCCCACAAAGTAAGGATTATGCCCCTTTTGAACAGGAGCCGCTTTACGAAGCCGTGCTTTGGGATGCAGAAGATAGAACAGCCAGCCCCCAAGAAAGAGCTTGGTTGGCACAACACTACCCCGTTATTATCTACACAGACCCACGCATACAAGTACACTTGCCTAAACCCGTGGAGTAATCAAACGTTGTTGCCAGTCGATAAAGCCACCCTTCTGTTCCAATTCTAAGGCCAATTCCAACACCAACCGATCGGCTCCTACCTTGCCAGAAAACTGCACCCCTATGGGCATCCCCTCACTGCTTTCTGCCATAGGCAGCGAAATAGCTGGCGCACCTGATATATTCTGAAAAATAGTAAAATTGACGTATTGACTTAATTTCTCAATACTAGAGAAAAAATTAATATTTGGATCAAAATAGCCAATAGCAGGGGTAGGATGTGCCACCACAGGACTCAGTAAAATATCATAATCTTGATGCAAGGCATTATAATGAGCAGAAAAGTGTTTGAGACGGCGCACAACAGTTCTAATATCGAACAATATCTTAGGAAAAACTTGCGCCATTTGACGGGTGAATGACTCTACCTTCTTAGCTTTAAAACTCCAACCATAACTAAACTTCCCAAAACGCATCAATAAGTAACTCACCATACTCCAATACCCTAGAAAATCAATTTTAGTTTCCTGGGTAAAAGGACAATCAATGGCCTCTACATGGTGTCCCAATTGCGCGCAAAACTGTGCCGTACGTTCTATTCCTTGCTGCACCTCTCTATGTACATTTACTTGTGTAGGTGTTTGTACAAAATAACCAATTTTAAGACGACGTTGCAAGGGGGCTTGAATAGTGCCAATAGCAGGCAAATGTGCTGCTTTATGGTATTCCTCTACGCCTACTTGATAAGCAATAGCATCTCGAACAGAACGTGTTAGTACCCCTTGTGTAACAATATCAATAGGCAATGCCTTGGTAGGAGAATCTACATCGCGTCCACGACTAGGCTTAAATCCAACCAAACCACAACAGGCAGCAGGAATCCGAATAGAACCGCCTCCATCAGCAGCGTGCCCAACAGGCACTACTCCAGCAGCAACCAAGGCTCCAGCTCCACCCGAAGAACCACCAGTGGAATATCCAATGCCCATTGGGTTGTGTGTTACACCTTGCAACAAGGTTTCGGTAGCAGGCATCAGGCCAAATTCAGAGGTGGTTGATTTGCCCAATGGCAATACGCCCAAAGCCAATAACTGTTGGGTTATTTTTTCATTCTTTTTGTGCAATTTGTTCCCCAAAGCCATTGAGCCATGTAGCGTAGGCATGCCCTCTACATTGATTAAGTCCTTGATAAACGTGGGAACTCCTGCCCATATGCCTGTACCAGACTTTGCTGCCCATTCCGATACACGCTCAAAGTCAGCATAGGCAATGGCATTGAGCTGAGGATTAACCGCTTGAGCACGCTTGACCGCACAAGCAGCTAACTCCTGTGCTGTAAAATCGTTGTTGCGTAGATGTGTTGCTAAATCGGTGGCATCCAATGTTCCTAGCAGGTCATCTTGGTAAGCATGAATAGTTGGGTTCATGAAAATAATATTAGTGGTGCGTACTTCATACAATTTAAAACAGTTGCATTTCTACCTAAAGGAGCTATTTTAAGAAACCTCCCCCTATACTAAACTAGTATTTTAAGAAATTTTATTTAAAATTACATCTAAAATTTTATTTATGTTTTTTGAAAATTAGATGCTCTTTTTTTTAAAAAGAAAGATCTTTTGGTTATTTTTACTAATAGATGAACTATTTTCCCGCTTTTAGTTTTGTATATTTAGATGTAACAACATTAGTTTAATTAAAAAACGATCATTAATTTTTATATCTCTCCATGAAAAAAACAACCTTTTCCTTTTGAGAATGTTTTTTTGATATAAATAATAATACGTAAGTTCATTATTTATCCCAAACCCTTCACTCATTCAATACAAACGTCCTTTATATGAAATTTTCTCTATTACTGACCGTACTATTTTGGGGATTTGGGCTTAGTTCTATGCAGGCTCAACAAGTTTCGCAATACTTAAATCAAGTTGTTAGTTATCCTCTTGATGAGGATAACCCTCCAACTAAATTGCACCTTAGCTTAAACAGCTCTGATGTGCGCTTACAATACATTCGTGGTACTCGTATCATGATTACAGGACAAGTAAGTCTAAGTGTTTCCAATGTTTTCTTTTTAGAAGCGTTAATTTCTAGAGGCCGTTATCATTTATATCTAACTCCTGACGGCGGAAGTGGATTGCGTTTGGAAGATAAAACACGCCAGCCTATGATTTTGAAAGGGGAACCCTGTAAAGAAAAGGTATTATATATTTTGTATCTCCCCGAAACAATTCAAACAGTAGTATTTGAAGATAAAGTAACAGGTGTGACCGATGTTATACCCGTAGAAGCAAGAATTTCTGGCACTCTTATCAGTAGCTCTAGAAACAATTCAAGAGAAAAACAAGTCACCATTAAAGATAATTAATTTCGTCTTGTCCTCAACAAAAAGTCGCCCATCTCCAACTAGCTTTGAGATGGGCATTTTTATTTAACTAAAATCCTCTGTAAATTAAGTTTTATATTTTTTGTATATGGATATGCCATAGTGAAGTATATCAAGATAACTCGGAATATACCATCATTTAGTTTACAAAGTATTAAACACCCTGCTCAAAAAAATTGGTAAATTGATAACAGTATATCAATTTACCAACCTCGCCTAAAAACACAGCCGCGTTACCTATACAATAGTAGATTTAGAAATCGGTTCCTACAGAAAAATAAATCATAGGGGCTTGCACTTGCCCTGTCTCTACTCCCCAAGCATAATCCAAACGGAGATAGTGATCGAGTAAAACGGTGCGTATCCCTAATCCATATCCCATCAAAATAGGACGGCGGTAATAATTAACCACCAAACGAACAGGAGAAACGACTGCGGGGCCATTATTGTCTATAATTGTAGTATTCAAGGGGTTGTCTACACTAAAAGGAGATGCCCCTTGCCAAGCGGTTCCCACATCAAAGAACGCCACCAATTGTAAATTTCTCAATACCGTATTTCTTGGTGAATTTCTGGATAAATACTCTACAATAGGAATGCGAATTTCAGCATTAATTATGGCATAGGAACTACCGTTTCTAGAGTTGTTACTAAACCCACGCAAGCCAGAAGCCAACGTTTGCAAGCCATAATTTTCTGCATCGGGTAAGGTAATGGTATTATTAACAGACGAAAACATCCAATTCTCTACGCCTCCTAATGAATACAAAATCTTTTGTTGCCCAAAAGAACTAGCTGCAGCTGCTCTCAAAGCAAAGACTGTTTTATTGTCCAAACTCCAATACTGGCGGGCATCAAATCCGATGGCCGTAGTTAGTCCACCCTCTATACCTACATTAAATTCTCCATCGGTATTTGCAACCGTGAAAGGCTTGTAGAAATCCAGGTATGCTTTGAATTTCGTTCCTTTCCAAGCATTCGTATACAAAGGAATCGCATTGTCAAACACATACTCAAAACGTATATTGAGACGATTTTCATGATACACTGGGACGGATAAACTCGGAACATCATCTGCCAAAATAGCGACTTTGTCCAATTGCATACCTACTCTCGCTCGTACACTCTGAAACTTGGTTAGTGGATAACTAAACTCGGCCTCTAGCCAATGCTTAATGGTACGCCCTCTAGCCTCTACCGATTCATTATTGACAGTATCTACCAATACATAATTGTTCACACGTCCACGACGATAGAAAGAATACTTTTGATCAATTCGTCCTCGTTTGTTTTCTAAAGTCATAAAATACTCCATCCCATTAAAGTCTAATGGTACACGCAAACCTGCTTCTAGGTAGAAATTCTCAAACACATCTATAAAGCCTGTTTTAAAAGCAAAACTCAATGGTTGAAATTCATAATTACCCCCCAAGTACATATTCATTCCATTAAACAAAGGTGTATTATCCATTTGGAAGGTAAGCTGACTAATTTTGAACAAACTCTTGTAGGGTTCTGTTTCCTCGCTCTCCCAAACAACCATCTTAGTCCCAGAATTAGCAAGTGGGCGTTTGGTCGTGCTTTTTTCACGAGGAGTTGCTTTTATTTCATTGCCATCCTCTACTAGTATCAAAGGACGCACCTCTCCTTGATCTTCTGGATCTTCAATATCTTTGAACTCACTCTGAAATTGATAATTGTCAATATCAATCGCTCCTGTATCTAGTGGTGGTACCGTATCATTGGCAGGTTCTTCCATTTTTAAGCGCAATGGGAGTGTATTTTCAGGCTCAGGTGGTGTAGGCCCAATCGTTGACGGATTGAGTTTAATAGCCACTCTACTTTTAGCTGCTTTTTGTAAACCCAATTCGCGCTCTAGTACCAAGCGATACGTCGTCTTTTTCATCTCCTCCATCTTGCGATCAGGCTTGGCATCTCGTACAAATATATGATAAGTGCCTTGGCTGTAAATCAAATCCGCTACTTTACTGCTGTTGGCATCATGTGCAATAATATTACGACTATAATCTGTATTGGCATGTGCTACTCCTGATAATACATAAACCGAGCGCACATACTGGCTATCTACGGGCAAGTGGGTATAAATACTATCGGGATGCCCTAATAGGTTGGTTCCACCTTCCAATACCAAGACCAACTCTTCTCTTAACAACACACTATCTACAGTGGCCACATAGCGATTGTAAAAGCCGTTTTGATCGCTCAAGTATGTAAAATGATTGCCTTTCCCCATGGCTATAGGATGGCGTTCATTGGCGATAGGGGTTCGAGTCAGGCGAATGAGTGGTGCATTGGGCGTAGATGGATTGTAGAAATACAAATCAAAATTGGAAGAAGGAAAGTCTTGTGCAAATACCTCTTTCTTTAGTGGTGCATCTTCTCTATTAGAAGAGAAAACAATTCCTTTTTGGCCATTGAGCGTCACTACCGCTACTTCCTCATCGTCCCAAAAATCATTACTCAAGGCTTTGGTCGTTTCTCCTTTGATTTGATACAAATCAGAGTGTCCATCCTTTATAGCTGTTGCCATTAAGGTAGAATTGTTCCACACGGCTATATCTAGTACACGCTCTACCCCAATAATTTGCTCATCTTTGGCTCCTTTGCTCTTGATGCCTTGACGGCGTTGGTACACCTTGTCGTGTTTTTCGTGGATAATGGTTACTTTATCACTCGTAGTATTCCACGCCAATAAAGGGTAATGGCGTTCATAATCCCCTGTTCGGTCTTTTTCTCCGATGCGATATAAAACGGTTCTTTCGTTGGTGGCTATTTCTTGAACCATCACTTTTCTAACCCCCATATTATGCTCTACATAGGCCACGTATTTGGAATTGGGGCTTATTTTCAATTCCTTGATAATTGCTTTTGAGGGCAAGTTTAAGTCCAACTCTCCTTTATTGGGAAAGCGGCGTTTGCGATTATCGCTATTATAACGATCTCGATAATAATTGAACCAGTCTACCCCTACTACTTGATAATAGGTCTTGCCAAAAACATACAAAAAGCCATTTTCTACACTGCGATTAATACGCGTTAGGTACAACAAATTAGAAATCGTCGATTTGCTGTGCTCCTGATTGATGTAATGAAAAAGGGATTGTCCTGCTAGTTGGGGTTCTTTCTTAGCCAATTCTACAAAATTAGCATACTTACCACTCAACAAGACATCGCGCAAACGGTCATCCATAGTGGTTGTCCACCCTTCTGCTGCATGTGCGACAGCACCTTTCAAGAACCAACTGGGCAAATTCATCAGTACAGAGTTTTGTACAATTTCCTGTATACTAGTTCCAGTCAATACTTTGCCCAATAATACTTCTGCCAAACCCTGACGCACTTGTTGGCGCAGGTTGTTGTGATTGCCTGTAAAATACAATTGCATTTTTGGCGTAACAATATTGGTTTCGCCTCCCTCATTGACGCGATGTATAGGAATGCCTATATTACTTTGGATATAATCGCTGTAATCACTGTGTATAATTACCTGTACCTTTCTTTTGAGTTGGTGTTCAAACAAACGCGATAGCTCAATGTAGTCCAATTCTAATACAGGCAAAAGATAGCGCGATAATGCCTCATCCCCTTCTGTATAGTAAATGATGAAATGCTCAGAATTGTATTGATACCAATCTTTGTGTTCGTATTGTATTCGATTTTGCCCAAATGGCGTATTAATAAGCTGACCTTGTGCCAAAAAAGGAAGGAAAGCACAGCATAACCAAACTAAACGGGCAGTTGTTGTGTATTTTGATAAGATCATAGCAATTTGTCGTAAGTCGTGAATACTGTTTTAGAGCAACAGTAAAATAAGCAGCTAGTCATTTCCTGACCAAGAGTGGGGCATTTTTTCCTTGGATAGTTTACTGCAAAAATGTTGCAATTTTGCTACAGCAGTAAGACTTTGTATTAATAATAACGTATTTTTGTGATTGCTGTGTAGTCTCTATTAATAATATTTTCTTTTGGAGGGTATTATTAGGGTAGACTACTCCGTCATTTTATTATTTCAATTCTAACAGCAAAAATAAAACCACTTCATAAACAGAACTTATGACAAATGTTCATGCTTTTGCCTTCAATCCTTTTTCTGAGAACACTTACTTGGTGTACGATGATAGCCAAGAGTGTCTTATTATTGATCCAGGTTGTTACACGGCCTCCGAACGGCAACAACTCCATGATTTTATAGCCCAACAACAGCTAAAACCGGTTCGGCTCATCAATACCCATTGCCATATCGATCATGTATTGGGCAATCGTTATGTGGCAGAAACCTATGGCTTGGAGTTGGAGATTCACCAAGGCGAATTGCCTGTATTGGAAACCGTTCCTATGGTGGCGCAAATGTATGGCATTCCGAACATACAACAATCGCCCGATCCCAATCCAGAGCGTTACCTCCAAGAAGGTGATTTTATTACTTTTGGAAACAGTCAATTAAAAATTTTGTTGACTCCTGGGCACTCTCCTGCTTCGGTTTCTTTTTATTGTGAAGCTTCTAAATTTGTAATCGGGGGCGATGTATTATTTCAAGGAAGTATTGGAAGAACAGATTTACCAGGGGGCAATCACAGCACCTTGATGGAGAGTATTGAGCGTGAATTTATGAGCTTGCCAGATGATACCGTTGTTTACGCTGGTCATGGCCCTGCTACTACAGTAGGTAAAGAACGCCAAAGCAATCCTTTTATTTTAGAATATAACACGTACAAAAAGAATCAATAAGCATTATGGCACGTACAGAATTAAGTGATTTGGGAGAATTTGGACTCATTGATTACCTGACCAAAGATGTTCAATTAAAAAATAAATCCAGCCTCAAAGGGGTGGGCGATGATGCGGCTGTGCTAGATTTTGGCGGCCCAGAACGCACGGTCATTTCCACCGACTTATTGGTCGAAAACATCCACTTCGATTTGGTATACACGCCCCTCAAACACTTGGGCTACAAGGCTATTATTGTCAATTTATCGGATATTTATGCCATGAATGCCCGCCCAACACAGGTAACGGTTTCTATTGCCGTTTCCAATCGTTTTTCGGTAGAGGCTGTAGCCGAGATTTATAGCGGCATTCATTTGGCTTGTGAGCAATATGGCGTAGACTTGGTGGGTGGTGATACCACTTCTTCGGTTCAAGGCTTGGCGATTAGTGTAACCGCACTGGGCACCGCTCCTGCCGATCAATTGGTGTACAGAAGTACGGCACAAGTCGGCGATTTGATCTGCGTAACGGGTTTCTTGGGTGGTGCTTATGTCGGCTTGCAATTGCTAGAGCGCGAAAAGCAAATCTATATGGAGCATCCCAATATGCAGCCCAATCTGGAAGACAAGGACTACATTGTGGGCCGTTTGCTCAAGCCTGAGGCCCGCAACGATATTTACAATTTCTTTCAGAAAGCCCAATTGTTGCCCACCTCTATGATTGATTTGTCCGATGGGCTATCTTCCGATCTCATTCATATTTGCCGTGCCTCGGATGTGGGCGCGTATATTGAAGAAAAGAATTTGCCGATTGCACAAGAAACCTCGGTCAAAGCCATTGATTTTAAATTGCCGCCTACGACTTGTGCCTTGCACGGTGGCGAGGATTATGAGCTGTTGTTTACCATCAAGCCCGAGGATGCCGAAAAGATTCGTTACAATATGGATATTCGTATTATTGGCGAAATGACCAAGCCTGAGGATGGCATCAACCTGCATACGAGTGGGGGCAGTGTGAAGGAGTTGATTGCTCAAGGGTGGAGACATCATTAGTAGGGCACGATTATTACACACAACATCTATTACCTTATATAATTTATACAGTATGTTTACAAAACTGCGTATTCAAAACTATAAATCGATTCATGATCTGGAATTGGAGCTAGGTCGTGTAAATGTGTTTATTGGTGAAAATGGTTGTGGTAAGAGTAATATTTTGGAGGCGGTGGCACTGTTGAGTACGGCCAAAGAAGGGCGACTCAGAAAAGATGACTTGGCTAATAAGGGCATTAGAGTAGCGCGTTTTGATATGATGCGGAAGGCTTTTGAGGAGAGCGAAGAAAGTGAAGCGATTACAATTGATCTAGACCATAGTAGTAATCAGGGCTTGCGAAGTATTATAATTGATGATTCATCCTATCGCCACAAAGATATAAGCCCACAAGGAGCTGTTTTTGATAAAGACCGTATAGAATTTCACAAAAAGTATATAGAAACTTACGAAAAGCACATAGAACTCTATCTAAAAAAAATAATACAAGATGATAGAAGGCTTGAAATATACGGAAAAGATCACCTAAAAAAAATCATGCTCGAAGAGCTAAAAGCTGGCCCTTCTAAAGAAATATCTTGGAAACATCTAGCGTATTTCGCAACCTTCACCATCTATGAAATACAAACCAACCCACTCCGAGGTTTTTCTGAAAAAACCTATGAAACCCCTGGCAGAAATGGAGAAAACCTAGATTTGCTATTGAGCCAATTCAGTGCCGAGCAATGGGCGCAACTCCATGAATACAACCAACTCATTGCTTGGTTGGATGAGGAAGGTATTTTGATAGATGAAAACAATCAGTTGCGTTTAGAAGGCTTGCGTTTGCGTTCCAACTCCAAATTGGGTTTGCGCGATAAGTTTATGGCGGAGAGTAAGAATACTTTTTCTATAGAAAATGCCAATGAAGGAGCCTTGCATATTTTGTTTTATTTGGCCTTATTGATTAGTGACCAAACGCCTCCTTTCTTTGCCATTGATAATATTGAGAATGCTCTCAATCCTAAATTGTGTAGAGAATTGGTCAAAAACTTGGTGTTATTATCCAAAGAAAATGACAAACAAAGCCTAATCACTACTCATAACCCAGCCGTATTAGATGGCCTCAATTTGCACGATGATGAACAACGTTTATTTGTAGTCCGTCGCAACAAAAAAGGACACACAGCCGTAAAACGTATACAATTAAAACCCGATGTGGTAGTAGGCGGCCATCGCCTCAAATTATCGGAATTGTGGATGCGTGGGCAATTGGGTGGCTTGCCTCAAAACTTTTAGACTTATGGTGTTTGGTATCATTGCAGAAGGCAAGGGAGATGTGGTCGTTATTGAAAATGTGTTGTGGTCCATAACAGACGATGAGGACGAAATTCGGGTCTTGCGCCCAGAAGAGTTGGCCGATGAAACCGACTTACAAAATCAATACAAAACCATGACAGCCGATGAATTCAGTTCTTGGACCTTGGTAAAAGAGGACTGTGTGAAGCGAGAGAAATTCCACTTATTCTTAGAGAAAAATCCTTTGGAGGAAGAACGAAAAATCATCCTCCACTTGGATACAGCCGAATGTGAGTTAGAGGGCTATGGCGTAACTCGTCCTATTAGAGCAAAAGGCCAAGAGCAGCAATATTGCACCGTACTGCGCCAAGCGGTTATCAACCAAATCAATACATGGCTAGAGGGGCGTTATCAAGGTCAATTGTTGTATGCCATTTGTATCGAAGAAATGGAAGCTTGGCTTTTGCCTTTGTATGAACAAAAAGACAGCAGTACACGTCCTGACCCCAAGAGGCATCTGACCAGAATTTTGGATAAGAAAAAAGCTACGGATAAGAAATTCAAAAAACAGTACGAATCCAAAGAAAAACAGGGTGTACGAGCCTTACAAACATTTTTATCCAAGAATTATCAAAAAAAGAAGCACTTGACCAACGCTTTGACTTATAATCAGAGCCTAGCTAACTTTGTAGAAAGTATATAACCCTACTCCCCAAAAACACCCACCAATACCAGCTACATTCCTCCTAAATAAAACCCTCCCCATACGTTCCTTACAAAACCAATCAATGGGCAAGCATCTTTTTATTACAAAAGAAAAATCTTATCTTATGTAAAGTAAGTCTGTATTGCATGACTATAGCCCACCAAAGGCATTTGTTCTCACCGACCATCTATTGAAATCTGACCTTGTTGATTAATTGATTGTATTTATCTCAAAACACTACCAATGTTCCGTTTTCTATTGTTATGGTTCTTTTTGATTGGTTGTAACCACACTACTTTTGCACAAGATTATTCCAATCATATAGACCGTATGTTGGATAGTTATTATGATAAAAATCAGCTTGAATAGGCGATTCGTCCTATATACAATCACTTATCCGCCACATACTATATTGATACTTATCCTGGCATCCAACTCTATGAAGTATCCTATCCATTTTTGTAGGATTTTTCTTTTTATTTCTCAAAAAACATTATTACAAAAAAGAAGTTATTTCATAAGAATGCTATAAACCAAATTATTCAAAACCAAAAGTTAGCATGTTGTGAAATTATTTTATTACCATTATTAGAACAACAATATCCCATAAAAAAGTAGTAGCTAACTAATTCGTCCTTATTCAATTCAAAACACTACCAATGCCACGATTCTTCCTATTGTTATTCCTTTTTGTGGGTTGTAACAATTCTATTTTAGCACTAGATTATCCTAGTAATTTAGACAGTATTATTGACACCCATCGAGCCAACAACCAATTGCCAAAGGTGGTTGCTTATTTGGACAAAGTATTGTCTAAAGCCGAAAAAGAGTATGGTATTCAGAGTGATACTGTTGCCTTTTATTTAGCGCATCAGGCCAATATTATCAAAGAACTAGGTCGCTATAAAGAGGCCTACAAATTATTTGAAAAAGTGGTCACGATTTATGAGCAGCATCCATCTAAAAATCAGATAAAGTTGACAACAGCACTTGTTGATTGGGCACGAGCACATATTAATTCAAGAGAACATCCATCGGCTCAAGAGCTACTCCATCGCGCATTGGAGGTTGTTCAGCAAACTACCCCTTTGGATACGATAGCACTTGCTCGGGTTTATAATAACTTATCTGCCAATTGTTGGCTATCCAACAAAGATGCTGAAGGGCTTGAGTTTGGTAAAAAGGCATTGGATTTATTATCCAAATCTAAGCTAGAAAGTACGTTAGATTTTCTGGAGCTGGCGCTTTGTTATGAAAACATGGCTGGTTCTTATGGGGGCATACAAAAATATGAAGAGGCGGTTGCTATGCAAAAAAAATCTATTGAATTGCGACAAGAACATTTCCCGCCCCAAAAACAACGATTTGCTAGTTCTTTCAGCAATTTGGCTCGCTTTTATGGTAAAATGAATCGCTATAATGAAGCACTCCCTTACCACCAAAGATCTGCTGATATGATGCGAAAAAATAAAGGAGATAGACATCCAGAAACTGCTATTTATCTTAATAACCTAGCTAATTGTTATACGTATTTGCATCAATTTGACAAATCAGAACCGCTACTTTTAGAGGCTTTAGATATTTTTAAAGAAACTCTTGGCCCAGAACACCCCAACAGCATTGTATTTACCAATAATATTGGAGGGTTGTATGGAAGTATGCGAGAATTGGAAAAGGCAAAAATCTATTTTCAGAAAGCTCTAACATTGGGAGAAAAAGTATTTGGGGAAACTCACCCGAATTCCATTACTTTCAAATCAAGCTTGGCAGGCGTTCTGATGGACTCTAAAAAATATGACGAAGCCTTGCAGCTTTTTTCAGAAGCGGCAGAAACATCTAAAGTTGTTTTTGGGCCCAAGAGCCTGCAAGTGATTATATCCTACAATCAAATGGCCAAGTGTTATCTGTTTCTAGGGGCTGATTTTTATACCAAAGCCTTGGAATATGTAGACCATTCCATTACACTCAATGCTGTGACTCCCATCCATATTGAAGCACTCGAAAATAACTTGGAAGATTTATCTAATCGAACATTGAGATCCAATATACAATTTCAAAAAGCACTTGAAGTACGTTCTAAAATACAACAAGCCATCTACAAAGATACCAAGGATCAACAGTTTTTGATCAATAGTTACAAAACCCAAAAAGTGCTTGCCTATTATTCACAACAACTTCAAAATACGGTTTATACCAGACAAGATAAGCTCCGAAC
>JBGCDW010000092.1:0-19151 GCA_045105775.1 Aureispira sp. | reverse complement strand
AATGTTAATTAAAAAAAAGGAATATTTTTATTCAGATCAAGGCGAAAAACGGAGTCTTAGCGGGCTAAGACGAGTATTTTCAACGATGAGCTGGAGGAAAATAACCGTTTTTTGTTAGTAGTAATTTTGAACGGCTACTTATTGACATAGTAATAATGATATTTCTTGGATGGCAATAAGAGAGAGTAAGTTCTACTATTATGCTGGATGTTTTCTTTGTATTCAATGCTTCCATAGCCTTTTTTAGTGGCACTTTGTACATTTTGAAAAAAGAAATTATCTAGTAAAAACAGTGTATCTAACCCTAGATTCCCTTGTGGTAATTGTTTCAAATAATAAGAAAATTGTAGCTGCTTGTGTGATTTAGAGGAGCTTTGCCCCACAGCAGTAGAGCAATAGCATAGTGTTATTATGAATGAAGTTGTTTAAAAACACCCAAATAGCTGCTAAACACTAGAGCCTTTGTACCTTTTGGGTACAAGCCTACGCAGATTGAAAGCCAAATACTTCAGCTACTTTTGCTCTCGTAGCTTCCAGCTACGAAACCAAAACCGAGCTTTGTCTTGACTTCCAAGCACTTATTTATCACTCTACCTCGAATTTTTAAACAACTTCAATACCAAAACCTGCATAAAGATAGTTTAAAGTAGTTCTAGAATAGCCCGATCCAAGATTTCATCGCGCGTTAGATTATTCCAATCCAATAATACAGGTACATCGGGAGGAACACCTTGCTCAAAATCGGGTTTTTTATCCAATGTTAAAGACTGTGTTACTGAAAAACGATAGGTCCAGCCATTGGGCAGTTGTCCTCCATTGGGCATACCCAAACCACCACCTGTAGTATCGCCCACCAAAAATAAATGGGGCAATGCCTTGGCGGCCAAACAGAGCAAGGATCCCGAACTATATGTGCCTCGATCTGTGAGTATGGCCACAGGCTTATCATATCGAATACCATCAAAGGGCTGTACAAAAACGGGGGTAGCTGAAGTAAAATCATTGTGCTCGATCCCCTTCTTAATTCTCGAATAATACACCAAGGTTTTGTTATCTATCAATCTACGGAGCAGTGCAAAAACATTGGGAATCGCACCGCCACCATTTTCTCGCAAATCCAAAATAAGACCTCTAGTATCTTGGTATCGTTGAAGTACAAAGTCCAAGTGCTCATCGTTTATAGCTCCCGAAAAAGAAGACAATCGAAGGTAGCCCAGTTCATTATTATGAATAAAATTATGACTAAAAGGCCCTGTAAGGTAATGATTGGGTGTGATATAATAGTCAACAATGGTGCGCCAATCAAAATTCTTTTGACTTAGATAGTCTACCCCATAAAATGAAGTTTTAAAATCCGAAAACAGGTTGCAATGGTCATCCTGAAGGGTATTGAGCATAGCCCCCAATACGTCAAACAGTGAATCTTCGCTCATGCCCGCATAGACTTGTTGGGCGTAGTCGATTTTTACTTGTTCCCAATCCACATTCTTCAACTCAAAATAGGCATATTTTTCATGGCACTCTTGCCACAAATATTCAAAATTGTGCATGGGGTGCTGATTAGCAAAGTCTTGCTCAAACAAAATTTTCTCACAAGAAGAGCAACATAAAATAGCTAACAAAATTATTACAAATGCTTTCATGGTGTTTATTTTAGATTGAATAAAAGGGATAATTTGAGGGTATGGCTTGCCATTTGAAATTTGTCGTATCGAGCACCTGTACTGTACATATCCCAGTAGTAGGAAAGTTGAATAGCATTGCCATTGTTGAACCAAAAATTGTAATCCAAGGAACTATTGATTCTGTAGCCAGAGAAAAACTGAAATTCATAACCATTACTATCATGGTCTTGGTTGAGGATGGGAGACTGCTGGGTGTAGATATAACTATTTCGATAGGCGGTATTGAGCAATCCAATATGAATGCCCAATCCTACGTCCATTTTTAATTTTTTGTACTTTCCACTGGTGTCAAATATTCCTTTGACCGATCCAAATAAGGTAGAAATAATTTCAAAGCCATTGCGATTGTTTCCAAATGCTTTGTTATCGCGGATATTGGCTGTTGCATTCAGTTGCCCACCCACTTTGAGGTTAAATCGAGGAATATTGATTTTTTTTAGGGCAAACAACTCCATGTAGTTAATACCAAAAGTATGGACGGTACTTACAATATTGCTTGCTCCTACAGGGCTTTCAAACTTACCAAAAGCATAAGAAATACGTACCCCAGATTCTCGTTGAGTAGTGGTAGTGAGGTGCGATAAGGCCACATAAAGAGGAGTGCTGTTGTAAAAGAGTGGAGAAGTAGCAAAATCTCTAAAGGTGGTATATTGCGCTCCTATAGCAATATCCAAATAACCAGGGTGAACGGCGTTGTTTTGGGGAAGAATGGTGGTATCTACTTGAGCATAGGTATCTAGTGGACTTATCATAAAATTCCACTGAGTAAGCAATAAAAAAATGCCTATAAAGCTATTTTTTGTCCTCATAATTGTAGTGTATTTATTGGGCTTATTTCAATTGTTGTCATTGAAATAATGCTAAGAGTAACCAATGATGGTAAGACAAAAATAAGAGAGAAAGGGCTTATTTGATGCGTTCAGGTAGGCTTTTGGTATCAATAGGAGTAGGGTGGGATGATTGGGAAGCTTATTGAGGAAGGTTTTCTAGAAAGTTTGCAATGTCTTTTGCTTTGGTTCGAGATACGGGTAGAGTCTGATCGATGTTTTTTAAGTGAAGGTTCAAATTTCTAGCATTGCCTTCTATTTTTAGAATGTGTTTGCCATTTACAATAAAGCGATTGTGGCACCTAAAAAATAGTTGAGAGGGGAGTGCTTCTTCTAATGATTTTAATCTATTTCTGATTACTTTTTTTTGAACCTGAGTAGCCTGTTTGAAATAGACTTCTACATAATTGCCATCGGATTTTAAATAAATTAAATCGGCTGTGTCGAGTTGTAGTTCAATGGTATTGTTTTCGGATTTGACCAATAGGGTGGTAGGCGGATTGTTGGGTTGGTGGAGATTGGTGAGCAATTCTTTGTTGTGCTTGCTTAATACCTCTGTTAGAGCTGTTGCTTTTTTTAGCTGTAGTTGCTGGTGTCGGTATTGTTCAAATAATACAAGCACCAACATGGGCAATATGCTAATGGCTAAAGTAGTAGAAGTAATTTTGAGAAGTAAATTTGGCGCAGCGAAAGTATTGGGATTAATCAGAAAGAAAAACACAAAAAGTAAAACGATAATACTCAATAATACCATTACAAATAGCAATAATTCTTTGCCTACCGTCCATTGGTCTTCAGACATCGTGTTGGGTAAGCTTTTTTGGAGGCTAAGAACAGTTATGAGTATACCTAATGCCACCAAGATGGAAATAGTAACACCATGTACTAGTCGCTCATAAATACCAGCATTATGAAAAGGAACAGGAGCCAGCACTACGATAACAAGAAAACTAACCATACTTGGAACAATACAACTGTAAGCATTGAAGATAAATGGATGTGGTTTTCTAAGAATGGAGCGCATGGAATTTTTATTTCTTTGGTAGAGTGTTGAATGTTCCTCTATAATAAAATACCAAAGCCTTTCTAGACAATTCCAGAAAGGCTTTAGTGGTTATGGTAAAATCAATTCGATTAGAATCCATTATTTACTATGCTCCAACCAACGATTTCTCATCATTAATTGTTCATCAGTAGGATTTTCTATTAGCTTAAAAACGTGTGTTTTTTCAATTGGAATTTTCACTACTTCAGTTGTTAAGTTTACTTCTTGTTGGTTGCCCTCTTCGTCTGTACGCAAGACCACTACTTCTAGTTGGTCGCCAACTTTTACGGCATTGAGGTAACTCAACAAAACAGCCGAAGCCGTATTTGGGCCAAATTTACGGCCGTCCCATTTTAGAATGACATCATCTTGTTTTAATCCAATGTACTTAATGCCAAATTCATCTAGTTTTTTCTCATTTGAGATGTAGAATCTACCTAGTGTGTCAGGCTTAATAACGCCATTCTCGATTCCACCCAAAGGCGATAAATCATCTACAGTCGTACGTTTGAAGTATTGTAGGCCAAAAGGCTCTACCAATTTGTTGTAATCAGGGAATTCTGTGCCCTCTACATACTTACTAAAGAACTCTCTCAACTGCTTGAAACGGGTAATTTCAACAATTTTCTCAAAGAGTTCTTCATCCTTGAAGGGCGAATCTTGGCCATAATAACCCGACAAGTCACGCAGCAGCATTCTGATATCATATTTACCTTTGGATAAACGCATGAGTTCTAGATCGAGACACATGGCAATAGAGGCTCCTTTGTAATAGATATTTTGATATTGTTTAGAATAAGGTTCTACCAAGCAATTGGCACTTAATTCGGTCAACGAAATACCTTGTTTGTAACGAGTAGAGTTGCGTACTTTATTACGAACTTCTATCAAGTAATCTTCAATCGAAATAATATCATGCTTGGCTTGCATATGCTTGGCCATATATTCCACTACACCTTCATAAAGCCACAAGTGTTTAGACATTTTGGGATTTACGAAATCAAAAAAGTGAATCTCTTCTGAGTGAATGTATAAGGGGGTTACAATATGAAAAAACTCATGGGAGGCGATGTTAACCACCAACCTGGATATTCTTTCTGGTTTATCTTCCAAAAGACAGAACAGAGAAGAACGCGCATGTTCTAGTGCGCCTACTTTTCCAGATTTGTATCCATTGGGCGACAAGTAAATAATAAAAGAATAGCGATCTACAGGCAAGATATTGCCTAAATACTGGATTTGAGCCTCCAACATCGGACGCACTTCTTCAGCAATATCTTTTGCTTTGACAACACCATTGGGAGAGTAGATAGAAATTTGAATATCTCCATAACCTAATTTAAAATTCACGGTATCTGGTGGGCCGTACATAACAGGTGCATCGACCAGCTCATGATAATCTTGTGCTTTGAAAACATCGGTATCAAAATCTCCACCCACACGTTTTAAAGAAGTGGTCGCATAAAAGTTAGAAGGTCGGTCATAAGTGATTTCGTAAGGTAGTTTTTCCTTTCCTTCAAAAAAACCAAAGCAGGCATTGGCACTAAGGACATAGTTTTTGAGTGCTTCAATATTGGTTCCTCCTGGCTCAAATACAGGGTCTCTCAAATCAGCATCCCAAGTATCTTGAATTCTGTAGGTAATTTTAGCAATTTTTTTACCGTTTATTTTCCAAGTGTTTTGGTCTAGACGATCTACAGGAAATTCCTTTCCACGGCGATCAAATGCCTTTAGACTATTCACAAATTGGCCATAATCAGAAATTTCATAAGTCCCAGGTATAATTTTGGGAAATTTAAAGGTTAGATCCTTGTCTGTAATACTAGTTGGCACAATTAATTCAACTAGTAATTGATCCTCTTGAACATCGCTGAGATTTATACGATATTGATAAGCTTCGTTCTGTTCAAATTGTTGAGCAAATATGGGAAGTGCCCAAATAGTAAGTAGTGTATAAAAAATAGCTGTAAACTTCATGTAGTTATGTTGTAAGTTTGCAATCTGAGAATGAGAAATTGTCTTTATTTAACTGGAATGTTGCTGTTCAAAGATAATAAAAAAAAGTAGTCTCTTATTGTTTATTAACAGAGCAAAAAAGGAATTTAGTGCTCCCTTATTTAATCCTATAGCAATTAGCAGACCAATTTAAGAAGGGAGAAGATGCCGCAGACTTCTTTTTGTTGATAAATTTACACATTCAGTGATTGAAGCCGAACCAAAAGCCTATATAATTTATAATTAAAACTAGGAGAAATATTAAAATAAATACCATTGATTTCTAAGCGATCTGGATGGTAAGAGAGCTGTTCTATCGTGTTGTAAGCAACAGAGGCTGCTCGCTGAAAGTAAGCTTTCCAATAAATAGCTTTGGCTGTGAGTATACAGCCTTCCTTGCCAGAGCGCAACAATGTTTGATCGACAAAGAGGTAAGGCGTTTCGCCTACTTGGGGTTGAAAAAAAGCAGCGCGCGCGTTTTTTAGTTTCTTGAGGGGAATATCAATAGCATTGGTATAAGCCAATAGTTGATTGTTTTCTATCTCCAAATAATCCAATATTAGACCTTGTAAATTGCTGTGTTGCAAACTTGCTTCCTGATAACGGAGCGCAGCTTTGGGCAATGGATAAGGCGTTAGTTCTTGGCAATAATCTACCCAAAAACGTTCTAGTAAAATAGTGAATTTCTGGTCGATAAATTGCTCAATGGTTGAGAATACGGTTGTGCCCCTTTCCTCAAACCACGCTTCAAACTCTTGGGTCATCAATACGGTAGCTTCCTCTAAGTATTGTTGACGAAAATTGCTGTTTTCTAATAAGTGGAGAAAGGTTGCTTCTTGGTGCTGGTTGTTTTCAGATTCTAGGGCAAGGCAGACAAATACTCTAAATACTTCTCTAAGCTGTGTGGGGAGTGTTGGAATATCATTAAAATCTAAACCATAGACAGGGGTGATATTTGGGCTAGGGGTATACTGAAGATTGATGGCGGTGCCACAACGGGCACAGAAACGAGCAGAGGCAGGATTAACATTCTGACAAACAAAACAAACGATGCCCTCGCCATCTGCTTGTTTGCCACAATTATGACAATACAGCGCGTTGGGTAGCAGAGTTGTTTGGCAACTTTGGCACTTTTTTGTCGAATCCATACAATTAGGTTCTTAACAGTAAGGTAGTAATTCTAAAACAACATCTATTTATTCTGAAGAGCTGTTTCTAATTCTTGCACTCTTTTTTTGAGGTGCAAATCATCAACAGCAAGATTTTTTAGTGTATTCAAATGTGCTTTGGCTTGATCAAAGGAGGCACTTTGGTACGCCATTCTTGCTAGATTGTATACCAAAATTCCTTTTTCTTTATCGTGCAATTGGTTTAAATCCAGTGCTAGATTGGCATAATCAACGGCTCCTGGGGGGTCTTGGCGATGGGTAGCCACCAAAGAATTGGCAAAGTAATAATAGGCTTTGTAACGTTTACTGAGCCAATGGGGGCGTTTGATACTCGCTAGTAATTGCTCTGCCTCGCCAACTTTTCCTTTTCTTAAAGCTAGGAGAATTGCCAACATAGGGCCATGTTGAAAGTGCCCCAGTAGCAAGATAGCAGCCGTAGAAAAAAAGGCAATGACCACATAAGCACCCAATTGAGTAACTATAGCAGCAATGCCACCTACCAAGAATATTGCAATAAGGATCAGGCGCAGTGTAGGAGAAAACATAAAAAACAATTGATAAGGAGTAAAACTAGAAGTATAGAAGCACGGAATTAACGTTTTTTACGATTTCTACGCATATAACCCTGATTCATCATACTTCTTTGAGCCTTTTTGCCCATCATTCGTTTTTGTTGAGCGTGATTGCCATCCAACATTTGCCCTACTTCTACAATGTTTTGACGCACCATTTCTTGGGTAACAGTCAATTTTTTAGCTTTTTTGTACAATTCCTTTACTTTTAGGCGATTGTTGCGTTGGCCGTAGATATTGATCAATTGTAGATAAATCATTGCCTTGAAATCATCCTGCAAGTCCAAGTTGAGTGCAATATTGGCTAGACGCTCTGATTCTTTCATTTCTTTTTTGCGAAAAGCCATCGTACTCTTGAGCCAGTAGTACATGCCGTGGTAGGTAAAACGCAACCATTCTGGTTTGAACGTGTAGTTGAGTGTACGTTCTGCTCCTTCAAAATCACCTTCTTGCATTTTGGTGGCCGCTGCATTAACAGTGCCTATTAATAAGTGCTTGACTAGTAAGATGATTATGATTAAAATAGAAAGCCAAGAGCCTGCAAAACCTGCCCATAGGTGCAAAGGAACTAAGGCAACTACAGCAATGATAAATAGTATAAATTGACGTTCTATGGTAAAAAATCGAAGAAATCCAATCATTAGAAAAATTAGCGTTAAGTGAGTAAACCTGATGCTAACAGGTGAAAAGCAGCGCAAATATACGCAAAAAAAAGGAATTACATCCTTTATAACAAGTGGTTAACAATCAGGGTTGTGTAAGAAGAGTAATTATTTGAGGTGGACAAAATATCCAGTTTCTCTATTCTTGCGAACATCATCCCAATCAAAACACTCTCCATGCATGGCTATATAGATACCAGGTTCCTTACATTGTGCAAAGGCTAATGCTGCCCCTAGATTAAAGAAACCATCAGAAGACGTTCCAAATTTGTATGGAATAATGGCCCCTACCAGAATAATAGTTTTGTCTGTTATGTTCGTTGCTGCCAAATAGCGAGCAGTTTGTTCCATTGTATCAGTGCCATGTGTAATAATAATGTGCTTGAAGCTGGAACGTTGACAATTATGAAGGATCATTTCTCGGTCTTCTTCCGTCATCTCTGTACTATCAATCATCATTAGGGTACGCACGGTAATATCCAAGGTAGACCGCCCTCGATTAAACATTTCAGGTAGGTGGGTATCCTTAAAAAATAACTCTCCTGTAATCATATTATACTCCTTGTCAAAAGTACCACCCGTAACCAATGCTAAAATTTTTTTCTTTGTCATAATTGTAAATCAATAGATTGTAGAAATTAAATTATTAACGGTTATCCCGAATAGAATTTATGAAAAGAGAGCTGTTCTGATTTTTTTCTTTAGCAAAGAAGCAAAAACGCTCATCCTCGGAGAGGCTGTGCGTATTTTGATGATGCAGATAAAGGAAAAAATGCTACAGCGAACCATACAACTTTATTCGTGATAACCGTTATTGTACACAGAACTTCTTGGGGGCTCAAAACAAGATTTATCTGGAGTTGCTACAAAAATAACAAAACACTGCAAAAAATAAAGGAACCAACCAATAATAGAAATAAAGTGTAAGGCAGAATTTCTTTGGCTTTTAATCCAGTGATTCCAAGCAATGGCAAGGCCCAGAAAGGCTGTAGCATATTGGTGATTTGATCGCCATAACACAGGGCCATCAAACTTTTTTCGATAGGTACTTGAAGTGCTTGAGAAGCCTCTATCAAAATGGGCCCTTGTACCAACCATTGCCCTCCACCACTAGGCACAAAAATATTGACCAAGCCTGCCGAGAGAAAGGTAAACAAAGGAAACGTAGTTTCATTTGCAATCGCTACAAAACCATTAGAAAAAACATTCGCCAATCCTGAATCAATCATTATTCCCATAATTCCAGCATAAAAAGGAAATTGCAGTAAAATACCCAAGGATCCACTCAGTCCTTGTGCTGCTGCTTGTTGGAATTTGAAAAAACTACCGTGCAGAACAATAGCTAACCCAAAGAGCATAAAAATCAAGTAGTTGGGATTGATAAAACTAAAACTCCAATCAAATCCTTGTCCAGAAAGGATAGGAGCAAGGACGACCTTATAGCTTCCAACAAAGAGCATTAAGCCTCCAAGAAGATAAGCCAACAAGGCAGAGTGGTCAAGACGTTCTGCTCCTTCTGGTGTTGCTTGCAGGAGGGCTGCTGGTTGGCTGGTAGATAAATTAGGAACAGTGCCTTTGCTGCGTTTGCCCAACCAAAACATAGCACTAGGGACTATAATGGCCAATAGTGCCATACAGATGAGATTGCTTGTAGAGAATATAGTACTGCTAAATGGAAGTACACCAATTTGGTCAACAAACTTATGCCCCTCTTCGGCAACTTTGAGTGGTGCAGAGCCAGATAAGCCACCATGCCAAACCATAAGCCCCGAATATCCAGCTGCTCCAATCAGTGGGTAATGGATGGAAAGTTGTTCTTGATGGGCAAATTCTCCTACTTTTCGCGCAAAAATAGCTCCCAAAATAAGAGCCAACCCCCAATTGAAAAAAGCAACCAAAATGCTAACTAAGGTAACTAAGAAAGCCGCTTTGGCTGTTGTATCACAATGCTTAACCAAACGTTGCAAAAATGCGTCAGCAGGAGCGGTCAAGGCCAATACATGCCCTAAAACCAAAATAAGCATCATTTGCATGGCAAAGGTCAGAAAATCAAAAAAACCTCCTTCCCAATAGTATAGTAATGCCAGTAGGTGGTTTTGTTCAGAAGGGGCTTCTGTCATAATCAAGGCCAAACCAAAGGTCAGAAAGGTAAGCAGAATAGCAATGGTAAATGGAGAAGGTAGTACTCGTTGAGCAGTTCTAATAAAGGTATCAGCAAAGGCCATAAATTAACAACAACTGGTGAATAATATCTACAAGGTAAGTTTATAGAAGTAGACTTACAAAGTTCTCTTATACTAAGCTCTATCAAAACAGGATTTGTCTATACGTCTAGTTTTGTACGAAGCAATTATGATATTTTTTTCTTTTGTTCTTTAGTGACAATCTTTTCTAGTTATAAATTTTTAATTGAATAAAGTGAATTGTAGTGCGTTTCAATTATTATTTTTATTATTTTTAGCGAAAGCTTAGTTGTAGTATGGATTGATTTCTTTGCTAAAAGTAAGTTAAATGCGTTACAATCAGAAGTTTATGTTTTTTGTTAGTAATGCTTCTGTGGTTTAATTTTTTACAAAAAAAATATTTCATATGTCGTTTGAAAGTAACATTGAGTCTAAAAATTATGGCGTAAATGCTAGGAAACCTGTATCAGTAGATGTAATCAAAAAGGAAGCTTATGACGCTATTAAGAAGCTCGAAAAAGTAGGTTTGGAGGTTAGAGTATCCTATTTTTTGCATAACAATTACTATGAGGGTGGGGTTCCTTTTTTAGCTATAGGGGAATCGAATGGACTAATAAGAAAATTTGAACAATATAGGAGGTCTGATGATGTTTCCTATGGTTATGTTTACATAGAAAAAGAACAGAATAGGAATGTTATATATTTTGAACATGTTTACAAACAGGGCAAACTTAGTAATTATTCTGATTGGGAAAAAGTGTTAAAAACTTTAGAAGTATGGCTAAAGGCAGAGTGTAGATTTGTAATTGAAGACGAAGATTTTGACGAGGAGGAGGATGCCAAAAGGACTCCTAGTAAGGTGAGGGCAAATAATGCTAAAAAAACTAAAAAAGAACCCGTCTTACCTGAAAATGTAAAAGAGATGACGGAAGATTTTCATTATATGATAAGTGCTTATGAAGATATGACTGAAATTCAGAATGATCCGCATAATTTTGTAAAGTTTTATCAAACTATTACCAAACAGCAAGAAAAACTAAAAACACTGCCTAAAAAGGAGCAAAATCAATTGAGTAAACTCATAGATTTAGATTTGCTTAAAGAAGAGATTGCACAGCGGTTGAAATTCAATAAGGATATCTCTAAAGAGTTAGATGTAATATTTTCACTAACTGATGAATACCAGCAGGACTTTGATTTTGGTAAAAAAGTAGATATATCAGTAGCTGTAGGACAAATAGAAATGATTGCTAGGTTTATAGACGATTTTGAAATTTTAGAGCAAATGCAAGAACTAAAAACATTACTAGACAATTCGTTTGTTCACAGTCTGTAGAAACATCCTATTAAAACTTAAAAATAGATATTGATTATGTTAGCCAATGATATATTAAGACAAAAAATACAAAATCTTAGAAGTGCCCAAAGACAGTTCCTTTTGGAGCGTTTGGTAATTTTAGATACATCAGAAGAATATTTGAAAATTTTGGGAGTGCCAGAAGAATTATTGGCCACTTTAAACCCGCCAGAAGTAGTACTAGAGGCGGAAGCGGTAGATGCAGAAGTAGTAGTAGAAGCGGAAGTCGTAGATGCAGAAGTTCCCGAAGAGGCTAAACCTTTTGAACTGCCAGAAGAATACAAAGAGATAGATATTCAAAAGAAACAAGAATTGGTAGAGTTAATGCTTAAGCACCCGGAGCTTACAGAGCTTTCAACATTATTACAAATGTTGAGTGAGGGAGTGCAGCATAACGCCCAAGAAATTGCCGAAACGGCGAAAAAAAATGCACTAAAAAAGACTTACAAAAGATTGTACAAACTAGCAAGAGGGTTGCAGAGTAGTGTGTTGGAGTTGGCTATGGCACAAGAACTAGAGGCAGATATTCGCGATTGGTTAACAACTTATGATGAATTGACCATCTCAGTTATCAAAGAAGAAATTGAAAACCAAGCGGATATTTTAGAAGCAACTTTGGATACGTTGCCAGCTATTTTGCAAAAGGCTGAAGCATTCAAAACCGCTTATAATAGTGATAAGCTGGATGTAACCACCGTGAGTGAAGCAGATTTAGTAGCAGGACTTCAACGATTTAATGCCGAGTTAGCCGCAGACTCAGGGGCGACACACCTAAAGCGTTTGAAAGGTGCCAAGAAAGCTATCGAAACCTATTCTGCTGCTGCTGGTTTTTTGTTTGCCAACGTGTATGATGTAGTACAGAAGGTGAATGATTTTAATTTTGCTAAACAAGTTATGGCCGATTATCCTTCCAATGTTATAGGCACCTATTACAGGGGAGATAAGCGTTCTCCTGCAGAGTTGAATTATGGAGGAAAGGGATTTGAAGCTTTTAACGCTTTGAGTTTAGAAGAAGCTCGTGCAATGGCTAAGGCATGGTTTGGAGCGGCAGACACTAAGAGCCCTATGGAATACTATAAGGAACACACCCAAGGCTATATGGGTAAGTGTATCTCTGTGGGCAATGATATTGCGTGTATGGGGTATGGTTGTATTGGAACAGAAGGAGCCGATAGAAATGTTTATCAGATTCATATCAAAGATTTGAAAGAAGTACCTGCTACAGCCGCTACTTTAGGTGAAAAGCCACACGCCGAGCAAGGACCAACATTGATCCTAAATGCGGCTAAGATAGAGGAGGCTACGATTATTGCGGTTAAAGGATCTGAAAGAGAAACCCTCTTTTTTACAGGAATTGATAGTGGTGTACGTATGATTTATCAGTATCCCATCATTAATAAAACAGTACAAGGAGGCTGGATGAAAAGTATCAAATATTTATAAAGTTTTTAATAGTGTCTAGTCCTAAACTAGATTGATTGTTAAATAATAAATTTTTAAGGAGTCTTCTGAAGCCAGAAGACTCCTTTTGCTTATTGGATAAAGTTAAAGTACGCCAAGCATATAGACGTTGAACATTTAGCTGATTTGTAGCGTATTGCACCTAATTTAACAACAATACACCAATGCTCAAATGGATGTTGTTAAGACTTCTTTTAGCCCTCAATCAGCCAATCGCTATCGTTCAACAAAGTTATTTCCCTTGCCCGCTCAAGTACGTGTGCGATTTACGAAGATGAATTTCCCTTTTTGGCAATCGGAGGATCTAGTAGACTCACCAAAAAAATTATAAAGAAGAAGAGAGATGAGGAGGTTGCTTATGGCAATGTGTATGGGTTTTCTCAACTGGAGATGTCGCTTTTTGTATTCATAATACTTGTCAACTATTGACCAACCCTTCTCTTATCTCTACGTTTCTTTTGAGGGTAAAAAGCCACACATACAGTAAGCTTCTATAGGGCAAGAAGCAATATGGAAGTTTATAGGATTTCTCAATTAAATAAAGCAATCTAAATAATATTTAGATTGCTTTATTTTTTTGTTATTTTTGGTAAGTATTTGAAGTTTGTGAGTTAATGTGTTGTTTAGTAGTTGTTTGGGCAATTAACATGCAGGTGCAAATCTAAATAGACGCTTGGCTTATAATAAAAAACTGTACTTTATTTCTTTTATTTTTTTGTAAAACTAATTTTATGCCAATTAAAAATAATGTAAAACCCGATGAATATGGTTCTAGTGTTAAGAAACCTCTGTCTGTAGACTTGGCAAAGTCTAATGCCTTTGGATCTGTACAAAAATTATCCAAAAAGGGGATGAACTTAAAAACACCATTCTTTTTGCATACTAAATATTATGAAGGTGGAGAACCTTTTTTGGCTATAGGCGAATCCAGTGGTTTGCTCAAAAAGTTTAAAAAAGAAAAAATGTCTGACGACGTAGCTTATGGCAATTTTTATTTGGTAAAAGAGGGTAATAGTGAAGTGGTATGTTTTGAATACATATCTGGGCAAGGAAAATTTAAGAAAGAGACAGAATGGGCCAAAGTATTCAAAATTGTCAAAAAATGGCTAAAGAGAGAATGTAAAGTGATATTGGTAAGTGAGGAGGAGGTAAGTCCGACGACTTCTTCTAAAACATCAACAGTAGAGCAAGAAAGTGTTACTAAAGGAGTCGTTTCGGAGCAAGTAAGAGAAATGGCCAATAACTATAAGCAATTTGTAGTTGGCTACAAGCAAGTTTCTAGTACTCAAAATGATCCTCAAAACATTACAATACTATACAAACGTATCTTGAAGTGGCAAAAAATACTAGGCCGATTGCCCCAGTCAGATCAAACACAGTTGGCTAGTACCGCCCAAAAAGTAGAAGAATTAAAAGGAGCAATAGCAATTCTAATCAAACGCGAAAAATTGTTAAACAACGAGATCGATAACGTGATTCCATTGATAGCCGACTACCAAACAGATTTTGATGAGGGCAAAAAAAGTAAAATACTAAAAGCGATCAAAACAGTAGATAAAATTGCCACCGCACTTAATGACTACGAAATTTTGGAACAAACAGAAGAGCTAAAAGATCTACTATCCAACGAACTCATCGGCTAAACACTTCCATTAAAAACACAAAAACTACAATAATACCATGCCAACAAATGAAAAATTGCGTAAGCAAATAGAATCGCTCCGAAAGGCAAAAAAAATAGTACTCAAAATGAGTGTGAGAAACTTAGGACTGCCACCAGCATATGAAGATGTTGAAAAGCAAGATGAGTTAATCAACATGATGCTTGACAATCCCAAAATTACAGACATCAAAACCATAATAAGAATGGTGGAAGATGATCCACGCAAAAATCCACTTTATATTACAGAAGATGCTAATAAAAATGCCCTCAAAAACACTTATAATGGCTTTCATAGTCTTGCTGTAGGGTTGCTAGAAAGTGCTTTAGATGTAGCCATTGTACGACAATTACAAACAGATATTCGCATTTGGCTCAGAGATTACCAAGCCCTAACTATTCTCAGTATCAAGGATGATATTAAACGTTTATCAGAACTTTTGACGGAAGACCTAGCCACTTTACCCGATATCATACAAAAAGCTCAAGATTTTGAAACGGCTTACAACAATGATGATCTAAACCCAGATACAGTGAATGTAGACACATTACTTGTTGGCCTCAAACGCTTTAATAAAAATGCTACTCAAGAAAATAAAGGGAATTATTTGGACCGTTTAAAAGTAGAACATGCAACTAATCCTATTGTAACTTATGCTGCTGCTGCTGCTTTCTTATTCTCTGATGTAGAGTTAGTCATGCAAACTGTTAATGAGTTTAAATTGGCTAAAAAAATTATAGTAGATTATCCGTCTAATACTATCGGTACGTACTACAGAGGCGATAATCGCAATCCTGATAAATTGAATTTTGGAGGAAAGGGATTCACAGCATTCAAGCCTATGAGCGTAGAGGAGGCTCGTGCTATGGCCAAGAAATGGTTTGGAGCAGAGGATCCAACAAGTCCAACAGCTTATCATGAAGAGCACATTAGAAAAAACCTAAGCGAGTACATTTCTTTGGGCAATGATATTGGTTGTATGGGCTATGGTTGTATAGGGGTTAATGGAGCTAATAGAAATGTGTACCAAATTCGTATTAATGGCTTGAGTGCAGTCCCAGCAAATCTGAATTCACTTGGCATAGAGCCACATGATACACAAGGCCCAACATTAATCATGAATGCCAATACGGTAGATGCCGCTACTGTTATTGCTGTCAAAGGAGCGGTAGCAGGTGAAACAACCTTTTTTACAGGAATTAATAGTGGCGTTAGAATGATTTACCAAAAGCCAAATGCAAATGAAAATATAGAAGGAGGATGGATTGATAACCCCCAAAATTTGTAGATATTTATATTTTATTTAAAAAACAAAAACAACCAACACACAAATTTGTGTGTTGGTTGTTTTTATATGGCAGAATTGCATCAAAATTAGATGTAGTTTATGCAATTTTTTCTCCCAATATTGACGAAGTAGCAGCGGTTACCCAATCTTTGTGTTCTACTTCGGTTTCATCCTTGATATTGGTCAATTTTTGTTTAATCATAGGACCAATCTCGCGATCTTTTATAGCGGGCAATTCATAAGCAGTATTCTGATAAGAAAGCATGGCAACATGAGAGACTACGGCTGCTGTACCACTACCAAACATTTCTTTTAATTCTCCTTTGGCATGAGCTTCAATTAATTCCTCAATAGCAATTGGACGAATTGCTACTTTTTTACCCATATCTTCCAATAACTCAATAATACTAGCACGAGTAACACCATCCAAGATAGCATCAGTAGTAGGGGGCGTAAGTACTGTATCTCCAATAACAACAAAAATATTCATAGTGCCACACTCTTGTAGATACTTGAACTCTAGACCGTCCAACCACAAGATTTGATCAAAGCCTTCTTTTTTTGCAATTTCAGCAGGCTTGAGTGTAGCAGCATAGTTGCCCGCAGCTTTGGCAAAACCAACACCACCAGGAAACGCACGAACGTATTTTTGAGCCACTAAAATATTAACAGGTTTGGGATAGTAAGCACCAACAGGCCCTGTGAATACAATAAATTGATAACTAGAAGAAGCACGTACACCCAGAGATTCATCGGTTGCAAAAATAAATGGACGAATATACAAAGCACTACCTGATTTTTCTGGAATCCATTGCTTATCTAGAATCACCAAAGAATTAACTGCTTCTAAGAACAATTCTTCTGGTACTTCAGGCATTCCCAAACGTTCACTTGATTTGCGGAATCGTTTGGCGTGTCTTTTGGCTCTAAACAAAACAGGTTCTTTGCTCTGAGCACTAATATTAGCTTTCATGCCTTCAAAAACGGATTGACCATAGTGCAATGCCATCATGGAAGGGGCAAAAGAAAGATTACCATAAGGAATGATGCGACAATTTTGCCACTTTCCATCTGCGTAATCTGCTATAAACATATGATCGGAGAATGTTTTTCCAAAAGGAAGATTGTTGAAATCTAAACCTTCGCGTCTAGAATGCTCTGCAAGTTGCACTTTTACTGGATATTTCATAAGAACTAAAAGTTGTTAGTTAGAGAATAATCGTTCCACAAGACAATTTTGTTTGTTTCTCAAAACAAGGTAGTATCAAGGTCAGTTAGTTGGGGGCGCATTAACTAATTAGAGAAAACCTATGATGGGTCTACGCAATGAGGAGATTTGTCAAAAAACAAATAACTATACTTAATGAAGAACGAATATAAAATAATGCTTGTATCTATAGCCGAATATTATTGGCATAACACTATATCGACATAAACCATTACATACAAAAATGTGGCTTGTTGATGCTTTCAAAACTACTAAAAATTCTGAATATTTCCAAACAACAAAATTTTTGCAAAATGTTAATAGGTTATGGCTTAGTATATAGAATAATATTTCGATTTTCTGTTAAAACACTGATCTAGAATTATATTCTGTTTGTTGAGGTTAATTTGGTATAAAATTCTGTTTGGTGAAAATGTGTTTTTTTTGAAAAAAGAATAATTTTTGTGCTATCTATAATTATTCTGCCTCATTTTGATAATCTTTGTTCTATGAAAAATTTGCCAAATAAAGATTTCTATAATTTTAAGTTATACACAGGTCTTCCTAATAATAAATGGACAAAAAACTTTGCTTCACCCACAAAACAATCAACTACCGTTGTGGTAGTCCAAAATGCAAATACAGAAACATTGGCTTTGCTAGAAAAAATTCTTGGTGCGGTTAATCAAGATTTGAATAAAGATTGTTTGTTGATACAAGAAAACCAAGCTATTGCTTTCAAAGACATCAAGCAAATAACGACTGTTCAACGCCTTTTAGTGTTTGGATGGACTGCTGCAAACATGGGATTACATTTAACGATACGGCCTTACCAGCCTGTTGTTTTTGATGGAGTAGAATTGCTATTTGCTCCTGATTTGGCTATTATTGCTGCCAATAAGCACAAAGAAAAACAACAACTATGGCTACAATTGCAGCAATTGTTTTTAAAGTGAAAATGTATTTATTTGCACCAACAGAAAATAAAACTTCTATGCTGTTGCAAAAATGGAGATGCAAGATACTTGTTGGATTATTTTTTGCACTCAGAAAATAACATAAAACAATTATAAAAATAATTGACAACGACTATAGCATAGTATCAATTTAAATGTTAAAATAGTCCTATTTTTGCTCAATTGTCTTTAATGAATTGTTAAAGTCGCTATATCTTATTAAATTAGACCAACTGGTCTTTTTGTTTTTTGTTTAAATACACTAGTTTTCTTTTGAAAAATCACAGAGAAAGTCACCAAAATTTTTAACATCATTTCTTGCCTTATGAAAAAATTACTATTACTGCTTGCTACATTGTGGATGTGGACAGTAACAATACAAGCACAGCAAAAACTGACCGAAGATGTCAAAGTGCCTAATATTTCTACCAAAGATGCTGCTGGTAATAAAATTAACCTACAGAAGATACTCAAGGACAACGACAAAGTACTAATTTGCTTTTTTAGACCTGTATGGTGTCCAATTTGCAACAAACATACCCACGAATTGATTGAACGCTATGATGAACTAAAGAAAAAAGGGATTGAAGTAATTGCCATTTATCCAAGTAATCCCGAAGTTATGGCGCAATACGTCAAAGATTCTAAAATTCCTTTTCCTGTAATTTCAGACCCAGAAGAAGTGTGGTACAAGCGTTTTGCAGTAGAGCGCTCTCTTCAAAAAATGCGTGCTACTATGGAGCAAAAAAATACGATGAAAGACATAGCAGCAGGTAAAAAACTATATCATGGCAAAGACTATGAGAAAAAAACGGATAAGTATGATAATATTATCAATGCAGATTTCATAGTAAAAGCCAAACGTTTGGTAGAGGTAGCTTATTACGGGAATTTTATAGGCGATCATTATGATCTTGATGAGTTGTAGATAGTAGATTTTTATGGGGGTGTACAAAAAGTAAGGCAGTAAAAAAGAAGAAAGAAAAAAAGAACAACTTAGAAAAAGTGTTAATTTGAAAGTGACCAAACGATCAAATTATGCAGCTATTATGTCCAAGTTGTTCAAGTACAAATATAAAGAAG
>JBGCDW010000091.1:0-24265 GCA_045105775.1 Aureispira sp. | reverse complement strand
CACTGCTATGAACTAAATACGCTAGTACTTTTGTACCTTTTAGGTACAACCCACGCAGATCGCTTTGCGAGTGCCTTGATTGATGAAAAAACCTTACTTTTTGTCTCTGTACAACTCCAGTCGTGATAATGTCTATTAGAGAGGGTATTTTTTTCATTGCAACCCAAGCAGCAAGCAATCTTAAACCTCTTTACGTTCTAAGATTAGAACGTAAAACAAAATTCTATGCAAAAATTTCTACTCTTATTTTTGCTGTGTTTCGCCCAACAAAGTTGGACACAACTACAAGCTAACTTTGGTAGTAATATACAAGAAGTATGTGTGCCTAGCTTAATTCAATTGTCCGATAGTTCGGTTGCTGCTAACAGCTCTATTGTTCAGTGGGAATGGACCAATAATGGCGTGGTTTTCTCTACCCTACCCAATCCTGCACTGTTTCTAAATACGGCAGGCAATTACGATATTTGTTTGCGTGTAGTAGATGCCTTGGGCAATCGAGATACCCTTTGCCGAACAGGTTATCTCATTGCCTTTAATGGCCCTACCGTTTCTTACAATCTATTGCCAACGACGGGCTGTTCTCCTGTATGGATTAATTTTTCAGACAGCACACAGCTTGGTGATGCCCCTATCCAGCAATGGCGTTGGGATTTTGGCGATGGCACGCTCGATACTACTCAAAACAACCCTACACACTTATATACTACCCCAGGGAATTTTGATGTCACCTTAGTCGTAATTGATACCAACGGCTGCCAAGATGCCCAATTGCAGAGCAATGCCGTTACGATTTATCCTAGTGTTACGGCCACTATTGCCTTAAGTTCGTATCAGGCACAATGTGGTTTGCCTGCTACCATCGGGTTGCGAGGTATTGGCAATAGTGCAGGTTTGAGTTATAATTGGGAATTGGGAGATGGCTCTCTTGCTTCTGGTCAAAATATAAGCCATACCTATACCAATGCAGGCTGTTTTTCTCCTACACTCACGGTGAGTAATGCTTGGTGCTCGGTTACGGCTACTGTGCCCTCTTGTATTACGGTGTCCGATGCTCCTATTGCTGATTTCACCCTTAGTGATAGTATACATTGCGCGGTTCCTTTTAATGTACAGTTTACCAACCAGAGTCTCAATACTAGTATTTATACTTGGGATTTTGGAGATTCTACCTTTAGCAATAGCAGCAATCCAAACCATACCTACCATAGTATTTCGGCTGCTGATACAACCACCTACTTGCGTGGGCTCATCCCTGTAATACTCACGGCTAGTAATGCAGCAGGCTGTACAGCTAGAGATACCCAATACATTCGCGGGTCGTTGCTAAATGCCAATATCGTAAGAGGAAATTTACCCTGTGCCCCTGATACCGCTTTTTATGCAGCACTTGCTCTTAATACCTCCTCTTATGTAATCCCTGTTTCTTATCAATGGACATTGGATAACGCAGCCTCTAGCACCAGTGGTGCTACGGTTGCCGCCTATTATCCCGATTCAGGTTTTTACAATGTTGCTTTGGTGATAACCGATGATTTAGGCTGTGTAGATAGTGCTGTTGCACGCATTGATGTAGGGCTTACGCCTACCATAGATTCTATTACTACCGATACCAATTTTGTCTGTAGGCTTACCAATATAGATTTCCAAGCACATGGGTCTAATTTTGTCGATTATTGGTCTTGGAGTTTTAGTGATAATAGTTCGGGCTTTGGAATGAATTTCAGTCATAATTTTCAGGATACAGGGTTTATTACAGGCCAAGTTCTGGCGAGTTTTAGAGGTTGTTTTGATACCATGAATTTAGATACGTATTATATCTACCCTCCTATTGCTCTATTTTTCACCGAAGATTCTTGCAATTCCTTTGACATAAATTTTATTGATCGATCCATTGGAGCACATCGCTGGTTTTGGGATTTTGGCGACCCAACCACTACTATGGATACCTCCAGCTTACAGAATCCTAGTTATACATATCCTGCGGTAGATACTTATTTTGTCAAACTAACCGTTTATAATGATAGTACCAACTGTGTAGATACCTTTAGCAATCTAGTTATTATAAGCAATCCCATAGCCGATTTTGACATCCCCGATTCCGTTTGTACCATTGCTGACATTGTTCCTATTAATAACTCTAGTAATGCGGTTTCTTTTTCTTGGCAAGCCAACCGAGCCTCCCCTATCACCAGTGTTTTGCCTGAGCCAACCATACAATATACCCAAGCAGGTATTTATACAATTACACTCTCCGCTTTTTCTAATACGGGCTGTTTTGACACCTTACAAAAAACGATTTATGTAGCGGGTATTGATACCAATATTACACGAGCACCCAATCCCGCTTGTCGGCCTGCCGTAGTCAATTTCACGGATAGTTCACAGGGTATTTTATCGCCTATTGTAGCTTGGCAATGGGGCAATGGAGCAACTAATTCCAGCACTACCCAAGTCTATGCCTTTCCTGGCAATCAAGGAATGCCCCTACAAGTAACCAATGATTGGGGCTGTACCTTTGACCTTATAGATAGTTTTCCAGTAGGCGGTCTTTTTGTTAATTATACCACCAATCGCGATATTTGCATAGGCAATATTAGCACCTTCACAGCCATTACCTCTTCGCCTGCCAATAGAAATGCTTTTCCTCCCTTTACTTATATTTGGGATTTTGGCGATGGTACCAGAGACACCACCACACAAATTACGATACAACATTTGTACAATAATGCTGGTATTTATGATGTCTGCTTAGACGTATTGGACTCTATTGGTTGTGTTACTACACTTTGTAGAACAGATTGGGTGACGGTGCATGACCCAACCGTGCTGTTTACGGCCGATACCTTTTTCTCCTCTTGCCCGCCCTTAGAAGTTAACTTTTCTGATTTATCTGCCAGTGGCAGTACATGGCGTTGGTCATTTGGAGATGGCTCCATCTCTAGCCTCCAAAACCCAAGTCATATTTATTCGACCCCTGGGTTTTATGATGTAATTTTGGCTGTAGAAGCCTTTCCAGGTTGTGCAGCCATAGACACCATTCTACAAATGATTCAGATTACAGGCCCTACAGGCCAATTTACAGCACCTCTTATTAGCCAGTGTGCGCCTTATACTATAGAACTCAATGCCCGTGGCTCCAATATTGCTGGTTACACTTGGTTGTTTGGCAATGGGGATTTTCAAATTAATAGTGGAGGCCCTAGTGACACTGCCTTTTACACCTATACCCAAGCTGGAAAATTTGTCCCCACAGTAGTATTGGATGATGGAATGGGGTGCCAAATTCCAATAGAAGGCGACACCATTGAAATCCTGTCTAGTCCTGTAGCCCAATTTCGGGCACAACCCTTGACTTGTGGCGTGGATTCTGTGCAGTACATTTTAGATACTTTTTCGACTACTTGGGATGCTATTTATTGGGAATTTCCGCAAGGACAACCCAACAGTTCGACCCAGCAAAGTCCTTGGATTAAATACAGCACTACCCTACAGGCCCAAGCCCAACTCATTGTAGTAGATGGCACCTGTGCCGATACTCTTGTACAGACCAACCCTGTTCGACTTCAATTACCACCACAAGCTGCTTTTGATATAGTGTACGCGGATTCTTGTGCTCCAGCAACAATTCAATTTATAGATCAATCCACCATAGCAGGACAAGATTCTATTCAAACGTGGCAATGGGACTTTGGCAATGGACAAATGACCAACCAAACAGATACCAGCTTAGTTTATGATAGTGCGGCTAATTATACCATACAATTAATTGTAAGTGATCGCAACAATTGCCAAGATACCCTTGTGCAAACTATTGATCTTTACGCACCTCCCAGCATCCATGCCAATGCTCCAAACACCATTTGTAAAGGCGATAGCATTCAGCTCCAAGTAATTAGTACAGGTACTATACAATGGCAAAGTGCTTTTTGGTTGAGTGATAGTAGTAGTCTAAGTCCTCTGGCCGTCATTGATAGCCAACAAATCTACTACATTTTTTCTACGAATAGCTATGGGTGTCAAGCTCGGGATAGCGTAGTGGTTACGCCCATTCCCTATTTGCAGCCCAGCGTCATGGACAGCAGCCAAATTTGTTTGGGCGACAGCCTTGTACTTCAAGCCGATGGCAATGGACAAGCTTTGATTTGGCGAAGCAGTGGGGTATTATCCTGTACCAATTGTCCCAACCCTGTCATCAGCCCCAATCAAAGCAATTGGTATTATGTGCAAATTGATAGCAATAGTGCCTGCTTGGCCGAAGACTCCATTTGGGTACAAGTACGGCCCTTGCCTCTGGTGCAGATAGGTGCAGATAGCAGTATTTGCGAAGGCGATAGTTTGTTCTTACAAGCAACAGGGGGCATTATTTATCAATGGACCGCCAATGGTTTGTTGCTCAACGACACTACGGCACAAATCGGGGTACAGCCCATCGCCAATACCACTTACAGGGTACGCACACAAAACCGTTTTGGCTGTATTGATTCTAGTCTCCACCCTGTTCAGATTCGTTGGCGAAACACTACTCCTCTCACCGAACAGACCATTTGTAGAGGAGACACGGCTGTATTACAATTGAGCAGTGGCAACAATCCAACTTGGCAAGGAACGGCCTTATCTTGTCAAACTTGTCCAACACCTAATGCCTATCCTACAGATTCTAGCTGGTATCAGGTTTCTTATTTTAATAATAACAACTGCCTAGTGCGCGATAGTGTTCCTGTGCAGGTCATTGATACCCGTTTCTTTCAAGCATTAGCTGTGGATAGCATTTGTTTGGGCGACTCGGTACAATTGCAAGTGCAAGGCGCGAATGCCTCTATTTCGTGGAGTCCTGCGGCTGCCCTATCTGATCCTACGAGTACACAACCTTGGGCATTCCCAAATGGCAATACTTGGTATTATGTCAATTTACAAGCAGGGAATTGTGCTGTAGGAGATAGTGTCTGGGTGGCTCTAAGAGCAGCTACCCAAATCCAAGCCAACGACTTGAGTTACTGCATAGGCGACTCGGCGCAATTATTGGCGACTGGCAATGCTACTAGCTATGTTTGGAATCCAAGTACCAATTTGAGCAATGATTCTATTGCCAATCCTTGGGTCTGGGGCAACAGCACTCCATCGTATCAAGTGATTGGAACAGGGTGGTGCAACAAAGATACGGCCTTTGCCAATGTACAAGTACAAGCCTTGCCAAACCTAGAAGTAGACAGTGTATTAATGGTCTCTTTGGGTCAACTGGTTACCTTAACTGCCAACAGCAATGCCACAGATATTTGGTGGTCGCCTGCTGCTGGTCTTTCTTGTGATAATTGCTGGCAAACAGAGTGGACGGTAGACAGTGCTCAAACCTTTTATGTCACGGCTATAGACGACCAAGGCTGCTTGGTTATAGATTCTATTGTCCTGCGTTTACAAAACGATTGTGTTCCTGATTTGGTATTTGTGCCCAATGCTTTTAGTCCTGATGGTGATGGTTATAATGATGTTTTGTTTGCACAAACAGGTTCAATACAAACCCTTATTAGTTTTCAAATTTACAGTCGTTGGGGAGCATTAGTATTTGAAACCAACGATTTCAGCCAAGGCTGGGATGGACACTACCAAGGCCAAGCATTGCCTCCTGATGTTTTTGGTTATGTCTTGCAATTTGAATGCCCTCAATCAGGCCAAATCGTACTCAAAAAAGGAAATATCACTATTTTGAGATAACTCCTTAAATGATTTATGATTAACATTCATCAACTATGACGAATAATGTACAATAAGCAGCACTCATAGAAGCCTTTTTGTATACAAATTGTGTACAATGCAAGGTTTTCCACACTAAAATTGTGAACAGCTGTTTATAAGTGGATAAAACAGCTCTTTATTCGTTTATCATTTTTATTTTTTCAAATCAAAAATAAACGCAAAATAGTTACTTTTGTATTAATTTTGCTATTTCAATCTTGGAGAGGGAGCTATTTCTAGGGTCAATTGACTATTACCGCTACTTTTCACCAAGTTGATTAAACGCCATTGTGCCTGTAGTAATTGAACAATTCCAATACGCACTTCTTGGCCTGATTGCGTGTGCCAATACTTGGCTGCAGCTTGTAGTATCGCGACTTCTTCTTTAATTTTGGTTTTGTTGTATCCTAACTTTTCAATGTCCTGTGTTAAGTGTTGCAACAAGACCAAGGAACCATTTTCTAGAGTTAAGACCAAGTCTATTGTTCCTTTATAATAGCGCTGTGTTTGCTCATTGCCATAACGAAAATCTTGATAGGTCTGAATCTTCTGAATAGGAAACTTACTGTGCAAACTCTGGTAAAATTTGCTACTATACTGCAACCATTGTTCTGCCCCCCAATACTCCTCCAAGTCGTGTTGTTCTAATAAATTCTTAGCCATTGCCAAGCGTTTTTCTTCGGCAAAATCAGTCGGATTATCGGCCTGAATAAAAGTAACTAACAGAGGTTGTAGTTGTGCAAAACTAAGTTCTTCTGCTTCCAATCTAGGCAATAATTTGCTAAAGGTTCGTGGGGCGGCTAGTCGAAAATCTAAGTTGGGGAACAAACTTTGAGCTTGCTCTATGACCATTGTTTGAAAATGATCTTGTGACCCCGAACGCTCCTCCAAATAATCGATAGGATACGGCACTATAACCGTAGTAGCACGATTCGCTTCGTAGGCAAAATGCTGAATTTTCATTGGAATATTCTGCGCTTGCCACAACCAAAGCGCGTGCTCGCCCTGTGTATCCAAACTAGGCAAATCCTCTTGCCCGTTGTGAAAAACGCGATTGAGCCACTTTGTAGCTTTTTTGGGAGCAGAAGGAAAAATAAGGTAATCGCGCGCACGCGTAATACCAACGTACATCAAGCGTGCTTCTTCGGCCAGTGCTTCTTTTCTGGCCTCAACACGTGCAGGATGATTATTGACGGTTTCCTCTAATACAGTTTTTCCTTTTTGGTCGGCATAAGGATTGATCCAATAACAGAGCAGCCGATTGGCCAACGGTTTTTGAATATCAATACTTTCTGTTGTTCTTACAATTCTAAAACCCCAGATATTTTCTCGCAAATTATCCATCAAATTATGACAAATCACCACGGGCCATTCCAAGCCCTTGCTCTTGTGATAAGTAAGGACATTCACCGCGTCTTTTCCTGCCCCTTTGCCCTGTTCATCCAAGCCCTCTTGTGCCAAGCCATCTAGCCACAACAAAAAACCTCCTAATGTTGCGGCACTGTGCAAACGTTGGCAAGCCGCCTCATAATCCAACGCCAATTTTCTCAAAGCATCTATATTGTCCAAACGTTGCTGTTCATTGCTCCACGCGGCTATTTTTCTACGCAAATCCAACTGTTCGATCACACTGTTTACAATCTCAGTAGCGGAGAGTTCCTTGCTCTTGTAACGCAACTCTTGCAAGGTGACAATATCTTCATTATCATGTCCCCAAGCTTCTTTTCCACCCTGTATTGCCCGCTCCAAATCCTCTAAATATTCCAAGCGATTGGCAATAATATCTTCTATTGTTTTTTCTTGTGTTAACAACAAGATTTCGGCAATGGCAAGGGCATCGTGTTTGTTGAGAATATAACGCAAACAAGCCAACAACAAACTCGCCTCGGCCGTTTGAAGCAACCCATCCCTAGAAATAGAAGCCTTCAAGCCTTCTTTATTGAGGGCAGTAGCCATGATTTGGCAAGTTTTATTGGAACGACAAAGCACCGCAATATCACCTGCTTCTAAGGGCCTCACTTCATTGGAACCCTTTATTCTCACGTTCCAATTTTCGCTCAAAATTTCCTTGATGCGGCTGCCAATACACTGCTCAAACCAAGGTGAACCAGGCATTCGATTGCCATCATAAACAAAATGCCAATGCTGGGCAGCAATGCCCAAAACAGCGGCTTCCTTTTCTTTTGTAAATTTATCCGCCGTATCTAATGCAATGCGCTCTACAGGCATATCCTCTCCAAAGGCTTTCACAAACAGACCATTAGACAAATGCACCAAATCTTGACGCGAACGCCACGATTGAGGCAAATTCTCAATATTATCGGTGCTCTCCATTACTGCCTTCATCAAATCAGGGGCAGCCCCTCTAAATCCATAAATAGATTGCTTGGGATCGCCCACCCAAATCGACTGGTTGGCAATTTCGCTCAACTGCAAAAAAATCTTGAGCTGAATCGGGTTGGTATCCTGAAATTCATCTACTAACAGCAAGTCAATTTCATCCTTCAATACTTCTTGTACCAAGGGATGATCGAGTAATTTCAGAATAAGAACTTCCATATCAATGTAATCAATGAGTCCGCGCACTTTTTTATACTCTTCATACTCTTGCAACACGGCTATAGCCGTGTCAAACAAGAGGCTTACGTATTCTTTGATTTGAGTATGAAAATCAGGATGCTCGATGTGTGTCTGAGCAAAAGTTTGCAAGTCTTCTACATCTTCTCGGCTTTTTTTGGGGACTTTGAGCTTGCTTATACGCGCCCAATCGTACCAATTGAGAAAGCCTCTACTTTTGAGGGTATTCAACATACCTCTCAAAGCAGCTAGTAAGGTAATTTTGCCCTTGGTGCCATCTTCATTATCTTCTACGTCCTTGATGGTTTGTTGTAATAATTGTTGGAGTTGGCTGTTAAAATAACTCGCAGGGCGTTCGCTTGGAGGCGGCAACAATTGGAAGAAGCTTTCTATAGAATACTGCTTGCTCTCTTCTAAAGTGTCTAAATCAAAATTATTGGAACGCGCCAAATCGGTCAATTGCTTCAAATCTTTTCGCCAATCTCTACGATTGCGAGCACTTTTGTTGAAACCTAATTTTTCGCCTAGCACTTCGATTTGCTGTATGCGCTCCAAGGAAATTACATTGGCCAACGAGCGATTAAAGATATTTTGCTGATCGGTATCGGCCACAATATCTACTTCGGGCGACACCCCAGCCTCAAAAGCAAACCGCTTGAGCAATTGCACACCAATGGCATGAACCGTTCCAATCATGGCATTGCCCAATTCGTCCGCTTCCTTGGTCAAGCCTTTTTCCAACAATTTAATGCGGACACGCTCTTTTAATTCGGCAGCGGCTTTGTTGGTAAAGGTGGTTGCAATGATACCAGAAGCACGCACTTGGGCTTCTTGTCCCTCTTTAGGGCTCAACAAAGCAGACATTTGCTCGGTCAAAGTATACGTTTTGCCACTGCCTGCGCCTGCTGATATAATCTTTAAATTCATTCGTTCTTTTGCTCTGATCGTGTTCCTGCAATATAAGCCATTTTTGCTTAATTCATACGCCCTGCTACAATGCAGGTTTTCTTAAAACGCTTGACAGTGCCATCGGGGCGGAACAATTCAATGGTTAATAGATGAATTCCGACTCTAGCTTTTTGACCATTATTATCGGTACCATCCCACTGCAAACTGCCCTCTCTATCCAGCAATTCTCCATTGACCAAATTTCGGATCAATCGGCCTGTAGCATCATAAACATCAACATTTGCTACATATCCAATATCATCTACATTATAATTAATCAACAAGAAATCTTGATAGCCATCTGCATCTGGCGACAAGGTTTCTACAGGCAATTGTATCAATTCACTGCCTGCTATATCATTGGTTAGAAAGACAGAGTTTTGGTAGGTTGGGGTGGCATAGCCTACGGTAGTGGCAGCAGAGTGCCAATTGTTGGCATCATTGGTAGGGGCATCGTGATCAATTCGCTCTAATGAAACCCCATTTTTATCATCAATTAAAGGCGAATGAAAATCTTCTTCATAATCAAATTGATCTAACACTTTTACTAGGTAAGCGGTTTGAGGGTTGCCAAATTGATCCAAATAAGCGGAGTCATACGCAGCATATAAGAACACGGCTCCTTCTTTATCGGCAAAAGTAGGCAAATTATTTTCTACAAGATGTTCTGGGTTTAAGGTCGTGTATTGTGTCCGAACCTGATTGGATTCTTCTGTAAAGACGACGTATTCTTTTGGAAAAATCAACCAATTCACCTCAATAGGGCGTGTTTGCAACGTAGTGGTATTGGCCAAATTGCCTTCTTCTATTACTGCATTAGAAACCACCAAGTCGGCTGCATTGAGCACCTTATCAGAGGTATTGTACAATTCTATAAAATCTTCTCCACCTGAAACGGGATTAAATAGAATTTCGTTTAGAATCAAATCCCCTGCTACGATGGGTTCGGGCAGTGCAAATCGTGCGGTATTCTTGAGCGCAATGGGATTGCCTAAGCAGTCGGTTATGCGCGAATTCATGGTTACGGTATACGTGTTTCCTAGCACCAAAGGCTGATCTAAGGTGAGCACTACACTGTTATAAAAAGGTAGTTCTAGCACACTATTTAGTACCGATAATCCACCTGTAATGCTGTAATTATTTGGATTTAGAGTACTGGTATCGTTCATGCCCTCTGAAAAATAAACTCGTACCGTCACACTGTCCAATGGAAAAGCACGCAAGGCATCGGGTGCTTGTTGGTCAACCCCTGTTTCCGAAATGGAGTTGGCGGCAGCAGGAGTTCCTCCTAGTAAATTTTCACAGGCACGCCAATTGGTAAAGCCCTCGCAGGGGCGTTCAGGATTGGCACGTTCCAAAGACCAGCCGCCGTCATCTTTATCGGCATTCTGATACCAAAACAATTCATAAGCAACCGCATCAATAATCTCTCCTGTAGGATCGGCCAACAAGAGTTCATCACTGGTATTTAAATCGGGAAAAGGGGACACGGGCAGTGCATTGCCAAAACTGGTTAAACTGGGATCAGCTGCATTGTAAATAATGACATGTTCTCCAGGACGCAAAATAAAAAAGGGCAAGCTGCTGACCACAGAGGAAGCATCCGTAAAAGTGAAATTTTCTAAATTAAAAATCTTATTACTTCTATTGTATAGCTCTACATATTCTGTTTCGGGCAACCCTACTGGTGGATTGGGGTCGGCCATAATTTCATTGATAATAATATCATAATGGGTGGCGGCTCCCGCTTCAAAATACGTAAAAATGGCTGTAGTACTCGCCAAAGGATTACCCACACAATCTTCTAAGTTATTTAAGGTAACCGTATAGGCGGTTTGATCGATCATATTGGCACTCAGTGTCAAGAGCACTTCTGTATTGGACCATACAATTACAGTAACAATAGTGGCTCCATTGTTAATACTATAATTGTTGGTTTGCGCTGCTAAACTGGTATTTAGCACATCGTCAAACGCTAATAAAATTTGATTGCTGCCAAACTGGCGAATATTATTTATGCCCAAAGGTGTATTATCAGGTGTATTGTCCAAAACTAGATTGGCTCCTCCTGGTGTTCCTCCTGCGGCGGCTACTGATGCAGTCCAGTTGGCTCCTCCCTTGCACAAAAGATTGGGATTAATGAGCGCTAAACTCCATCCACCATCATCTTTGTTGGCATCTTGATACCAATCATTGTCATAATCCACACTATCTAAGGTTGCCCCAATGTCATTGTACAATTGCAACAACTCTCCACTATTGGTTAGGCTCAAACTACTCACAGGCACTACAATTCCGTAGCCACTCATCAAGGAAACATCGGTAGCCTTACAAACAATAGCATACTCATTGGGACGTAAGATTTGGCTGGGCAACGTTCGGTTGCTGCTCTCGAACAAGACATAATTGGCTAGGTCTAGGTTTTTATTAGAATTATTAAACAACTCGACATACTCTACCTCTGGCAAGCCCACGCTTGGACTTGGATCCGCCATGATTTCGGTAATAATCAACTCCTGATAATTGGCCCGTTGAATGGTCATGTAATCAAAAGAGTCCATTGCATTGGTAATTATATTTCCACTACAATCTGTTAGGCCATTGACGGTAACGGTATACTGCGTTCCATCTACCATCGCAGTCCCCAAAGTGAGGTTAACGGTTGTGGCTCCAACCAAGTTGGCATTGACAATGGTCGTATTAGTAATAGTATAATTGCTGGTAAGAGTAGCCGTATTGTTTAGCAATTGATCAAATTCTAAGACGACTGTTGTTCCTCCAGAAAAAGTGGCACTAACCAAAGCAGGAGCTTGGGTATCGGGGGTATTGTCAAATACAGCATTCTGTTGCCCTGGTGTTCCTCCTACTGTAGCTGTCGAGGCCGTCCAATTGCTTGCTCCCTCACAAACCAAGGTAGGATTGATTAATTCCAAGGACCAACCACCATCATCTTTTACCCCATCTTGATACCAAGACAATTGATAATCTACACTATCTATAGTTTGACCTGTGGCTGTTTTTAAGCGCAATAATTCACCTCCGTTGGTCAGTGTCATCGAGCCGATGTTCAAGGTTGTTCCATAGACCGCATAAGCATTGACATTGGCACTAGCCGTTAGGACAACAACCGAATCAGGTGCTAAAATAAAGCTGGGCAGATTTTTATCTGACCCATCGTTGAAGATCAAATTGCCTACGTCTATGTATTTGGTGGAGCGATTGAGCAGTTCTACAAATTCGGCATTGGGCAAGCCTACTACTGGACTTGGATCAGCAAAAATTTCATTGATGATAACATCTTGTAGCGTTGCTGGTTGTAGGTTATAATAAATAAAAGAAGCGGTCGTATTATTACTAGCATTGGCATTCAAATCTTCTACTCCATTGGCCGCAATGGTATAATTAATTCCTGTTGTTAAAGGGTTGCATGTCAAGTGTACCAAGGTAGGATCAATACCATCCAATTGAGCATTGGTGATGCTTCCTCCATTATCCAAGGTGTAATTACTAGCCATATTTGCAGTGGTCGCATCCACGGGTTCATCAAATACTACATCTACAGCCGTAGCACTCAAGGTTGTGGCACTGACTAAGCTGGGTGGCACTACATCTATAAACAAGGGCGCAACCCGTACCTTATCATAAAAAAACTTATCCCCTCTGGTCGTGGTATATTTTGCCAAAAACCCAAAATGTGCTCCTGTGGTATGCGTAGCATCCGTAAAGGTTCCTTCCAAATTGTAATTGGTGCCCCCTGTATAGTCTGCATACACCTCCCAAAAACCTGTTGTGCTTCGGATAATTCGGAAACTGGCATTGGGGCTACTCGCAACCGCGCCATTGGTGCCGCCAAAAACACGGGTACTGCTGCCTGCATCTAGCCTATAAATTTCAATAGAATCGGCACTTCCGCTTGCACCTATTTGCAAATAATAGCCATCATTAACGGCTGTCAAATCGCTTTGATCGGCTTGTAAATAAACCCGTGTTTGGTTGGAAGTAGAAGGGTCAAAATCTAACCGTAGGTAAAATTCCCAATGAGCCGTGTCTTGAATCGCGGCGGCTGTACTCAAATAAGAGGTCGCTGAAGCCCCCAAGTTATCACTTTGCAACTCACCTATTGTGACAACAAAATCTGTACTATTGCCTAACCAAGTAGGGTTGTTGGTAAAGTTACCATCTGAAAAATCATCTTGTAGGACTTGGGCATGAGCAATTTGTACGCCAGTAATAATTGCTATTAATAACACAAAATTTTTCATAAAACTATTGGTTGCAAAGCTATTGGAGAACTTGAATTTCAGAATCAAAATAAGGAAAATTACGCAGGGATAGATCAACTGTAAGTTAAAATTTAACAAAGCTATTTTTAGGTCGTCTAGTTCCATCTACTCCTAAAGCCTTCCTCTTGCTAATTATGGTGGTAGTATAACCGTTTATTTAGCAAAATCTCTTTATCTTTGAAAATATTTTTTTGATTACTTTTTTAATCTTCAAATCATATTATTGCAATGAAAATCGCTGTTGTTGGTGTTACAGGCATGGTTGGTCGTGTCTTGTGTCGTGTTTTAGAAGAACGTGCCTTTCCTATTACCGAATTTTTACCCGTAGCTTCTGAGCGTTCTGTGGGTACGTTGGTCCCCTTCAAGGGTAAGGAACATACCGTTATCCGTATGCAAGATGCTATTGCTCAAGCACCTGATTTGGCTATTTTTTCGGCTGGTGGTAGCACGGCCAAAGAATTTGCACCACTCTTTGCGGCAAAAGGGACAACGGTTATTGATAATTCTTCTGCTTTTAGAATGGATGACGATAAGCCTCTAATTGTTCCTGAAGTAAATATCCACACCTTAACTGCTACAGATAAAATCATTGCTAACCCGAATTGCTCTACCATACAATTGGTAGTCGCCTTACAACCCTTGCACCAAGCTTATGGCATTGATCGATTGGTTATTTCCACCTATCAGTCTATGACGGGTACAGGGGTCAAAGCTGTGCGCCAATACGAGGAGGAATCGCAAGGTGGAACCGCCCAAACACCTGCTTATCCACATCCTATTTTTGAAAATTGCTTGCCTCATTGTGATGTTTTCTTGGAGAATGGCTATACGCGTGAGGAGCTAAAATTGGTGCATGAAACCCGTAAAATCATGGGCGATAATCGCCTTAGAATAACCGCTACAGCAGCGCGTGTTCCCGTAAAAGGTGGCCATTCTGAAAGTGTTAATGTGAGTTTTAAAAAAGATTTTGACATGGCGGAAGTGCGTCAATTATTGACTGCAACCAAAGGATTGACGGTATTGGATAATCCTGCCTCCAATACGTATCCTACCCCCTTGCAAGCGATGGATAAAGATGGTGTTTTTGTAGGACGCTTGCGACGTGATTTGTCTAATGAAAACACTTTGAATATGTGGGTAGTAGCCGATAATTTGCGTAAGGGAGCCGCTACTAATACGGTACAAATTGCAGAATATTTATTGGAACAGGGTTGGTTGCCACAGCCTACATCTACGCTGGTTTCTAACTAGTTTGTGGCCTGCTGCAAACTAGTTATCTAGTCTTTTACAACTAATCTATTTTTACAAAAAGAGTAGTATTTTTTGTGATAAAATTATTTCAATAGATACAATTGTTTTACTTTGTGTTAGCATAAGACCAACTTGACGCTCCATTATGTCCCCCCACAGTAACGCCTTATAATTCTTTGTTGCTTGGAATAACCCAAGACTTTGGCAGTTTACTCTTAACTGGATGCTATGACACCTGAATTGCAACAAATTCGAGAAGAAATACTAGACCTAAGCGACTTCAAAGCTGACATACAGTTATTAGAAGCCTTGGCTAATAATGCCGTTTATTGTCTAAACCAGCATCAAAAAAGCACTCCGTCTACCCGTCTCAAACAAGCCATTGCCATTGTTATCACCGATGTACTCAACACGCTCAACAAAGAAATCGAATGGACCAAAGAAGAAATGGATTCGGATGACGAAGAGGAATTTCGCCAGCTCTTTGTCAAAGCAAAAAATCAAATCATTGCAGATATCAATCAACTTTTTTAAGGATTTACAACCATTCTATTTTTTGTGCAATAGGCGTGCGTTTGGCGGGGCTTGCTGGAGCACTGTGGTAGCCTAAATAAAGAAAGCCCAAACACCTTTCTTGTTCGTTCAGATTTAAGAAGGCACGACATTTAGCATGATTTGCGGTGGCTGGGGAACTCCAATAAGCTCCAATTTGGTGCGCAGCAGCACTCAACCATATATTTTGCACAGCCATAGCAGTAGCCGCTATTTCTTCCCATTCAGGTACGCGTTCTTCGGGATCTCTTTGCATGCAAATTGCCAATAGATGAGACGACTGTCTTGGTTTTTGCTTGGTTTTGTTGTATTTTCTTTCAGAAAAGGTTTCTTCTGTCATTTTCTCTTTATACAAATCTGCCAATAAATCGCCCAAGGCTCCAAGTTTTGCTCCTGCAATCACCTTAAAACGCCAAGGCTCTGTCAGACGATGGGTAGGTGCATGATTAGCATTTTCTAACAACTCCATTATGATTTCGTCCTTGATAACTGTGGGAAGATAAGCAGATGGATAAATCGAACGGCGCTCTCGAATAATAGTAGTAGTTGATTGCACTAAATCAAGTGAATTGGATAAATCCATAATTGATAAAATTTTGCTAATTTAAAGACAAGATACAAAGTGACATGAAGGTACTAGAAAACTGTTTGATCTAGTTTATAAAAATTGTTAAAATCCACAAAACATTACTAAAAACAACCTTGCAGATAAATATACTATTGTTCCAAACGCTTACCTTATCAAGCCGTTATTTATCTTCATTGCCTAAATCATTGTTTATGAAAACCCAACATAATTTTAAGCCTGATGTAATATTGCAGTCCTTGGTTATACTACCAATGCTTTTCTGTTATTGCTTAAGTATCTTTGAACTAGTCTTTGGAATTTGGGCACTACTGATCCAAATAGGTGTAGCTGTTATTCAGTTATCTAGTGGCCTTTTTTATGCCATTACTCGAAAATCAGACTGGCACAAACGATATTTTTTATCAGCCAGTGCTTATGTATTTTTCCTAATTCTCTTGTTAACTTTTGTGGGTAACAATGGTGGTGGTGATACGCTCTTCTTTACTTGTTTTGGTATTTTTAGTGCCTTCCTTCCAGTATGTATTGCTATATGGTACTACTCCAAAAGCATTGCCTACCACAAACACTATCAGGCTCCTACCATTCAAGAGCAACAAGGAGCAGACGATTTGTTGGATGATCTTTTTCAATTAGAAAACTAGAAAATTGCTTATTTTGGTAACAATATACTAGTGCTCCTTACCAATACATATCTATGTCTTCCAATTACAACAAATTTGCCGCTCGAACCATTCTACTTCAACAAGTTCTCTTTGTTCCCATACTTCTTTCCTACAGCTTGGCGGTGATCTTTGAATCAGGTTTGATACTCTTTGGATTATTGTTTCAATTGATATTAGCTTTTGTGCAAATCCTCTTGAGCATATGGCATGTGGTGACGCATCGTTCTACGTTTCACAAAAAACATTTGAGAAACACCATTTTTTACTTTTTTGGGGTGATGATCGCGTTCTTTATCATAGCAATTATAAGCATTGATAGTCTAGCAATTGTTGGAGCAATTTTATGCTTCTGTATTATTCCTACCCTTGTGGCAGGTTTCTTTATTTACAAAAGTAAACAACTAAAAGACGATCCCAATTTTCCGCCTGCGCCTGAATATACCTACAGTGATGACCTACTCGATGATTTCTAGATTAAGTAAAAAACACAAAGTTTCTAAACTTTCAGAAAAAAATGAAACTTTATATTTATTGCGCTCGTTCTACTAATAAACAACAACTTCAATGCTATTATTCATCATTTAATAATTGAATCGTCATGAACAATCCCAGCCGCCAATACCATACTGAATTTTTTGCACAAGGTCTACTCTATTTTTTGATGATAATCGGCTATTTAGGAGGCTTAATCTTTGGGGAAGGTTCTGTATTTATGGCTCTTATTTTTCAATTTTTTGTAGGCGTATTTCAGGTGTTAAGTGGTTTTATTCATTTGACAGCGTTTCGTTCTAGCATACATGGCAAATACTTATTGGGGGTGTTGGCCTATTTTACCACTTTGGGGGCAGGCATTTGGATCAATGAGTTATTTAATTTTTCTCATACAATAGGAGAATTCTTGGGCTTTGTGATTTTACTCATTATACCAATTATCATTGCCACTTGGTATCTCAATATGCTAACTTGGTATTATGGAGGCAAGTATCCCGCTATTAACAACAGTGAACAAGAACACTCTATGGATATTCTAGATGATATGCAAGTCTAATCTTTCCCTAAAATAACTACGACTTGCTGCCATACAGCAAATACAATAAACGAATTGCCCTTTTTATTGTTAATGTATAAGCTAATAGGAGTAAAATGATTGCAAAAAATCTTTTCTTTGTAGCGGTTACTCAATCTTCTATCCACCCTATCATTACTACAAGAACTAATAACACAATAATCAATGGCTTACGATATTATTTTATATGGTGCAACAGGTTTTACAGGCAAACAAGCAGTTATTTATTTTCAAAAAAATGCCCCCAAAGACATTAAATGGGCTATCGCTGCTAGAAATGCTAAAAAACTAGACGCGTTAAAACAAGAACTGCAGCTCTCTGTAGATAGCCTGGTTGCGGATGCACAAGATGCCAAAGCGATTGATGAATTGGTGCAACAAACTAAAATAATACTCACCACAGCAGGCCCTTATGCCCTTTATGGTAGCAATTTACTGGGCAGTTGTGCCAAGCATGGTGTACACTACCTAGACATCACAGGCGAAGCTCCTTGGGTAAGAGACATGCTCCAACAACATGGACAGGCAGCAACGGAGTCTGGTGCCAAGATTGTTCCTTTTTGTGGCTTTGATAGTATTCCAGCAGATTTAAGTGTTTCTATACTTCGACGGTATGTGCGAGAAGAAGGCTTGGGCGAGCTTTCCCGTGTTAATAGTTATTATACCTTAGCCAAAGGGGGCTTGAATGGTGGCACTCTCCTCTCCTTGCTCAACATGCTAGAAAAAGGCGAATCTAAAAGTCTAGTCAACCCTAAACTACTATTGGGAGATGTACAAGCAACCAGTTTTCTGAAACGTGAAAAATACAATTGGAAGGCTCAACATGTACCCGCTATCAACAAATGGGTCTATCCGTTCTTTATGGAGGCCATCAACCAAAAAGTGGTGTACAGAAGTATTGGCTTGGCTCCCAAATATGATTTGCCGCAACCCGAAAAATTCATTTACAATGAATATCATGCAATAGGCAAAAAATCTGGTCCCGCCAAAAGAGCCGCTTATGGTATGGCCGCCTTTGCTGGACTAGGTAAATTTGCATTCTTTAGAAGTCTACTCAAAAAATTTGGGCCTTCATCTGGCGAAGGGCCGAGTCAAGAAAACATAGAAGAAGGATTTTTCAAAGTGCAGCAAATTGGACAAACGACGAGTGGCAAACAAGTCCAATTGACTTTTAGTTATCCTGGAGATGCGGGTAACAAAGCAACCATTTGCTTCTTGTGCGAAAGCGCGTTCTGTTTGTTATTAGAAAAAGACAAATTGCCTGATCGAAAAGGATTTTTGACTCCTAGTTTGGCCTTTGGCGAAATACTGGAGAAACGCTTGCTTGATGTTGATACTAGCATAAAAATAATTACCTTGTAATAGTCTATCATTCAAACTATTACAATTATAATTATTATGCACTTATCTAGAAATGTCATAGGTCTTATTATTTGTTGTCTATTTTTATTGATTCCTATATATTTGCTCATAACACAAGCTTCTATTGCTAGTACAGGAGTTGAGGTAGAGGCAACTGTGATCGAGTTAACTCAAAAACGACACAAAAATAAAACGACTTTTTATCCAGTTGTTGAATTTTACTTAGAAGGTGGAGGTACACAAACGACGCAGTTGCATTCAGGTTCTAATCCTTCTTTTTACCAAGTAGGTGATCCTATTGCCATCATTTATTCGCGAGAAAACCCCAAGGAGGTTGTTGTGAATAATAAATTTGTGATTTATGGCATTCCTATTATTATGCTTGTATTTTTGGCGGGCTTTATTATTGGGCTTCTATCAAAAATAAAAAAAGAACGTGCAGAAAACGGGTAATACGATTCCAAGAGTATCTTGACTGCCCAGTTGCGTACTAAAAAAAATACGAGCGTTGGTTACAATCAACTAGGCACACCATTTTTTTTATAAGAGCAAGAATAATCTTATTAGTGATAACATATTTGAATCACCAATAACATTGTTCTTGCTTTTTTTGTTGAAATACGCTTCAAATAGCTCTACAAAAAGGTATCTTGTAGATTATGATTACGATTTAGAATACGAATTATGTCTACTGCCTCTTTCAAAAAAACACTCCAACGTTTAGGGCCAGGTTTGCTCTTTGCCGGTGCTGCTATTGGTGTCTCTCATTTGGTTTACGCTACGCGTGCAGGTGCCTCCTATGGTTTTGGATTACTTTGGTTAATAGTTGTTGCCAATTTGTTTAAATATCCTTTTTTTGAATTTGGCCCGCGCTATGCTGCTGCAACGGGAGAGAGTTTATTGCATGGGTATCGCCGATTGGGACGTTGGCCCTTGGTCTGTTTTATAGTAGTAGCTTTGGCAACTATGTTTACCGTACAGGCTGCGGTGACCTTGGTAACGGCCAGCCTAGCCATGTATTTGTTTGGTGGGGGAAGCATGATTTTATGGTCGGCTATATTACTCGCCTTTTGTACAGCACTGCTCTTGTGGGGACGTTACCAATTATTGGACGGTTTGATGAAGTTTATTATTACTTTGTTAACTATAGTAACCTTAATTACCGTAATAGTAGCCTTTGCCAACAATGATGCGCCTCTTGTCCTTTATCAAGAATTTCCAATTGACAAAGCAGGATTGACCTTTGTCGTGGCTTTTATGGGTTGGCTCCCTGCTCCTTTGGATTTATCGGTCTGGCATTCCCTCTGGGCATTACAAAAAAAAGAAACAACCCCCACACAACAATTTTCTTTATCAGCAGCATTGTTTGATTTTAAAGTGGGGTATTGGGGCACCACCTTATTAGCCTTATTTTTTATGGCTTTGGGAGCATTGGTCATGTTTCAATCTGGCGTAGAGCTCTCCAGCAGCAACACTGTTTTTGCACAACAACTTATTGAACTGTATACCAATGTACTGGGCAAAGGATTTGGTTTTTTTGTAGGGATGGCTGCATTTATTACCATGTTTAGTACTACGCTCACTTGTTTGGATGCAATGCCTAGAGCAATGGGGCAAGCACAAGCCTTATGGTCGGCTTCTACCCCACCCAACAAAAACAAAGAGCAACAACTTTATCACGGCTGGTTGGTGCTTCTGATTATAGGAACACTACTTATTTTACAAGTATTCTTAACCAATATTTTTTCCTTCTTACTAGTCGCCACCGTTTTGTCTTTTTTGACGGCTCCTTTCTTTGCTATTGCCAATTATACCCTAGTTACACGCTACTTGCCCCCAGTACAACAACCCAAAATGGGATTAAAAATTTTGAGCGGAATAGGAATTGTATATTTATTTGTATTTTGTGGGCTTTATCTTTGGAACTTAGTCTATAATGTGGGTTAAACACCACTAAATCGCATCTAAATCAATTTATGCGTCTACTGCTTTTAATCCTTCTTTTGGGGGCTTGGCTTTCGCCAAATGTATGGGGACAAACACGAAAGGAATTGGAAAAAAAACGCCAATCCGTCAGTCGTGCCATGACCCAAACCAACCAACAATTGCGCACCACCCAACGCAACAAAAAGAAAGCCTTGTATAAATTGCAAGCCCTGCGCGATAGCATTGCGGTCAAAACTGCTCTCATTGATAGTATAGCATTGCATGCAGGCACGCTCGACAGTCTCAAAGATCGACAGCAACGCGTTGCACAAGCATTACAAAAAGACTTAAAAGGACTCTATCAACGCCACCAACAACTGGTTCGTTATTACTACAAACAACTGGTGCATTCTCCCACGGCAACCACTGCTTTGCAACTCTGTCAAAAGCATTATAGTCGCCATGCCTTAGACCAACGCCAATATCAAATTGCATTGGTTGCCAAAGTCCAACAAGATTTAGGACAACAAGCCCTATTTCTAGCCAATCAAAAAGCTGAAAAAGATACTCTATTAGCGCAAGCTCAAGTGCTCCAAGAACAATTGAGTGCCAAACAAGAGCAAAAAGCGCGCAAAATGACCCAACTCCAACGCCAAGAACGTCAATTGCGCCAACGCCTAGCCCAACAAAAAAAATCTAAACGCCTACTCAGTAAAAAGATAGAGCAAGCGATTTTGGAACACATTGCTGCCGCCAAAGCCGAAGCTAGACGTTACCAACAACAGCAAAAAAAGCAGCAAGGCCGTACTAGTCCAAGCATTAAAGCTCCTACCAAAAACAACAAAGATACGCGTGCTTTTGCCCAACAAAAAGGGCGACTCCTCTGGCCCATTTACCAAGGCAAAATTGTAGGATACTACGGACAATATGCCCACCCGCTCTTCAAAGATGTATTGTTGAATAATAATGGAATTGATTTGCAAGGACAATACAATTCGGTGGTCCGAAATGTCTATACAGGAACGGTAGTGAGTATATTTACCATTCCAGGTTATCACAATGCCGTTATGGTCAAACATGGCGATTACTACACTACGTATTCCAATATTGCCAAAGTCTACGTCAAGAAAGGGCAAGTGCTCCAAACAGGCGGTCAAATTGGCACCATCGGTCGCGCTCCCAAAGGCAAAGGGCATTTGCTACACTTTGAGCTGTGGCACAACAAAACCAAGGAAAATCCAATGAATTGGATCCAATCTTCTAATGGACGGTTGTAAAGTTCTAATACACCGAAAGCTGCTCCATCGATTCGCGTCCTTGTTCGTCCTTAATATAGAGGTAATGAATGCCCTCAAATTCAGCTCCATCTAGTTTAATCTCCTGTTTTGGGTGTTCCAAGTTTTTCATGTGCAACAATTCCTGTCCGAGCAGGGAAATGATTCGCAACTCTTGAATTCCTGTAGGACATTGCACGCTAAAAATACCATTCGAAGGGTTGGGATATATTTCTACATGTGGCTTAGAAGACGGCAGCGTAGGGGTATTGAGTATAGTTGCAATAGTTATAGTTTGTGTGCTAGTATCTATTTTTCCGCAAGTATTACTGGCGACCAACCGAACAATATACGTTCCTGTAGTAGTATATGTATGACTGGGATTAGCAGTATTATCTATTGGGCTAGCATCGCCAAAATCCCATTGATAATTTGTTGCCTGCTGGCTATTGTTGGTAAGGCTTAGTGTATTGCCATTAATAGTAGTTGCAAAATCTGCCTGCACATCATACGCATCAATATACCAATTAGAAAGGCTATCCAATACTACATGATCTACCAGTTGTTGGATTTGTTGTGCATCCGCCATTGGAACATTGCCATAATAAGAAGAACCCGTCACTCCCCTTCTAAATATGGTAGCATAAAAAGTACAAGCAGCCAAATACGTCCCTGCACGTGAAGGGTGACTTCCATCTGCCGTATACAAGTTGATACTTGGCAAGCTATCTCTTACCATTTTCCAAACGGCTCCAACAGGCGCAGCAATCGCTTGATTGTCCAAGGCCATTCTCAAATATGCCCTTCTCAAACGTGCATTCATTCCCTCAAAGGTACACAAGGCAGGTAAGAAAGGACAGTTTTGTGCATCGCCATTTTGTCGACCCCAAGTCATGTAAAATGCTGTTTCAGCACAAGGATTATAATACGCAATACTATCGTTCAATTGGGCCGCATAAGGGTAGACATCGGTTGCTACTTGTGCATCTCCAAAGGAAGGCTTCTGGCTTTGTTCCTGAATCACCACCACATCCCAATTTCCTTGACGAATACCATTTAAGGTATTGGTGTTGGTAACATGCTGTACCAGTTGCGCTCCCCCAGGAGTACTAGAAGCATGGATCACGGTATCTCCAAAACTGGTTGCAATATTGCTCAATACCTGAGGTAAGTTATTTGCATAGGTATAACTATTCCCAATAAAAAACACACGTTTGCGCCCTTGAGCCGTCAATCTCAAACAAGAAAGGGTTATTAAAACAATACTGATACAAATAATTTTTCTCATAGTAATACCGTCTAGATTGGTCTCTGAATCTCACAATTGAGTTTACCCCCAAAAAGCTTACTGCTTTTTGCTAAAACGTATACTCTAAAGTATTTGTTGGGTCTGTGGCAAAAATAAAAAAAATGGAAGGATTTGGGGTTGAAAATAGAGGGATGGGATGGGTATGGGCAAAAAAAACGGGTAGAAGCGGTAGGCTCCCCATTGCCCACATTCTACCCTAAATGAACCCCTATTGTAATACAAGTTTGTTCGTATTAATGTACACATTAATTGGTAATTATAACCTATATCATCTGTGCACAATTCAAATATAGATCATTTGCTCGTTTTCTCCTATTTTTTTGTTTTTTTTTTTGTTTTTTATGAAAATTTAACAATTTGTTAAGGTACTCATTTTTGCCAAAGCACACTCAAACTACTAAAAATCAAATATTTAGTTAATTACAAAAGTACAATAAGTAGTTTACAAAAAAATATACTTTCTTAAGTGCAAATTCCTGCCAAAGAAATTAAATATCCGAAATAATATCCTATTTCTTCCTATTTTCTATTTACACAATACCCAAAAAAACTTCTATACGCACTTGCTTTTTTGATCCAATATTGAAGTGCTTTATTAGACATTATCACGACTAAATTCGTAGCGAAAAAAGCATCTTTTTCCCTCACTCATCGTTAAAAATTGATTCCATAGCACTGCTATGAACTAAATGCGCTAGGACTTTTGTACCTTTTAGGTACAACCCACGCAGATCGC
>JBGCDW010000090.1:0-37308 GCA_045105775.1 Aureispira sp. | reverse complement strand
CTATTTGAAAGAAATTACGTAGCTAAGGGTAACTCTTTTGGTCGGGGGTTATTCGTTTTAGAACAGCTGCGTAGTACCGGATGACTCTTTTGGTCGGGGGTCATTCATTTAGAACAGTTCCATAGTTCAGAGCCACCCTTTTGGTCGGGGGTGGCTCAATTTACAAAGAAATTATGTAGTTGAGGATGACCCTTTTGGTCGGGGGTTATTCGTTTTAGAACAGCTGCGTAGTACCGGATGACTCTTTTGGTCGGGGGTCATTCATTTAGAACAGTTCCATAGTTCAGAGCCACTCTTTTGGTCGGGGGTGGCTCTATTTTTTTTTATTACTCAAAAAAAACACCCTTTTTTAGGAGTACTATCTCTAAGGTAAATCTAGGAGTCATTTTCACTAGTTGGAAATGACTTTTTTATTAAAATTACGATAATGATAAGCATAAATTTTGAAGCTTGGAAACCCAATAATCTATTTCTTGTATTTCTAGCACCAAATTCTTATCAAAAAAATAGTTTTTATTCTGTAATTGTTTTAATCCTACTCAAAGCAACATAGCTTTATTTTTAGAGAAAAAAACAAAAAAAATATTGATAATGAATTGATAATCAAAGTATAAATGGTTGTTAAGTCATAGGTCGCTTATCTAAGTTTTATTTATTTAGGGTGTTGAACTCTTGGTTGTATCAACGAAACAGGATAAAAATAAAAAAAGCGACAGGAATTTTTTCCTGCCGCTATCAATTGAAACCAGTTGTACTATTTAGTACAAATAGTGTAATTCTATTCTGACCAAACTAGATCTGCCAATGGTGTTATGGCTTCTCCCATCAATTCAAGTACATCGCGATTGATAAATTTAGTAAGTTGTGTTTTTACACCTGCGTCCAAGTCTTCTAAGTTTTCAGGTTTGAAGACCAAATATTCATCCTCTTGACCATATTTAAGCAAACCATCTTCTTGAATATTAATACTAGCCGCCATTCCAGAACCAAATTGATCCAAAGGATAAAACTCTGCATCAATCCCAGTAGGACTTTCTTCGTTGATTCTGTATATAGACAAGGAAACACCTTGACGTGAAACTTGAAGGAATGCTTTTTTGGTAACAACCAGTGTAGTATGAAACATCCCATCTTTGACACTAGCAACAGCGTCTTCTGATGATTCACTAAAACCTTGACTGATTATATCTGAAAAACGCCAAACTTTCCCCTCAATTTGCTGAATAAACGCTGAAGTTGCATTTTTTTCAAGGACAGCTTGATTGTTTTCAAAAGTTGCTTGTTGTACAGAGTAAGCCAAATCATGCAACTCATCGCGTACAAAAGCTATTGATTCTTCATGGTTTTGTCCAGCTGCCGTTTTGAGCAATTGATAAGCAGAGTGAGGATCTTCCATCAAGAAACATAGTTTACCAAGTAGGTAATGGGCTTCAATCTGAAAAGGCCCAGCTTGCTCAAATATAGGCTTTAATATTTTACCAGCTTCTTTGTAATTTTCTAATACGATTAGTGCTTCACATTCAAGTGTAATAAGCTGGTCTTTTTTATATGCATCCTTGGTGGACTTTTGTGCTTTTTTTATGCTTTTTAACGCCTTTTCGGCTTTGCCTAGTTTGATTTGAGATTTAATTTGCATTAAAAAACCTAATTCAGGATCATCAGCATGTTCTACATAGCTATTAAATGCTTCGAGTGCTTTGTCGTACTGTTTGCTCTTGTATAGCGATTCGCCCCAGGGGTAAAGTAAAAAAGGATCGTTGTTTCCTAGTGCTTCTAATGCCTTTCCATAATATGTTGCAGCTTTTTCGTATTGCTCTCTTGAATAAAGCAATTGTGCATAGTTAACACTATAAGCAGCAATACTATCATCAATACTTAAAATTTTGTCATAAGTATCTAAGACCTCATCCAGTTTTCCCAATTGATTTAAAATAGTCAATTTTAGAGACAAATTTTGAATATTTGTCTCTTCCAAACCCAATTCAAGTGCATGATTGTAATCGTTTAATGCTTTTTCGTATTCTTCGGTCTCCGTATAAGCGATTGCACGATTGATATAACCATCTGGATTATCAATATTACTGGCAATTGCTAGATCAAATAACTCAACTGCTTTGGAGCGATCCTTAACAGTATAAAGCTGGTAATGGCCTTGAGCTGTCAGTGCTTCAAGGTTATTGGGCTCTATCAATAGAATTTTTGCCCAAATGATTTGAGCAATATCGCTTTCCCCCATCTCTGATTTAAGAGAAGCGAATTGGGATAGATATTTAATGTTTTTGGGAGATAATTCTGAAGCTTTAGCTATACATATTTCAGCCTTTTCATAAGGAATGGGGGATTCCATCATAAAAACTTCTGCCAAATAAGCATAACCAAAAGAATCATCTGGATAAGAGGCTACCGCTTCTTTAGAAAGCGTTTTAAGTTGCTCTTGTTCACCTTGTTCGAAAGCTATTTTGATAGATTCTTCTAACTTTTGTTTGTCCATGAAGCAATGTATTTAAAAACAATGTAATTTTAATTATGAATATGGGATTTTAATTTTTTGTTTTTAGTTTAATCGTGTCATTAAATTAGATAAAAAAAATGAAATGGCAAAACTATAGAAGTGTTGCTTATTGATTTTATGAAGAAATGAAAATTTAGACAAATTGGTGGGATTGAGCAACCATATACTATTGGGAAAAAAAAATAGAGAAATATACTAAAAAAAAATGTTGTATTTTTTTTGATTTAAACACTTTTAATTTTTTTATTTATTATTGAATAAAAAAATTATTTTGAAATTTTATTAAATATTACTTGATATAGATTGTTTTTGTTTTGCTTTTTTGGATGCTGTTAATCAGTTTTTTATGAATTTTTGAGCGTTTTAAAATTAGAAAAAATAATTGACGTTAGACAATTGATAATAAACAAGCCTTAATTTTTTTCGTTGAAAAATAATTTAATAAAAGCATTAAAAGACATACATAGATTTTTATTTTGAATTTTTTTATAAAAAATAAATAGCTGCCGAATCGAAAGAAAAGTGCCCAAGAAGTTAGAATGCTTATTAAAATAAACTAAAATAAGAGCTTGTTTTATGCGGTATTATTTTTTTAAAAAACTATTAATTATTCGCTTTTTAGATTTTAGTTTGCCTTAATAATTGTGTCACTAAAAATGTTTTTTTAATTTTTTTGAACTTAAAAAAGCATTTAAAGTAACCTATAAGATTTGGTACAAGAACTACATACCCTTACTCAAGGAGGTATAGAGGTTAGCTATTGCAATCAATAATACCCACTTATCCTTGTTTAATAATAGGCTAAATCAGTGTTGTTGTTATAATAATTCCTGTACACAGCCGTTTTTGTAAAAACATCTTTTTATCTTTATAAAAGATTCCTATTTTTTCTAAAAAATAAATTACAGTAAATCGAGTCATAGAACCGCTCAGAAGCAAAGTGAACTAATCTATTCACAATGTATTACTCTTCACCAAACAATAAATAGGATATTATACAAATAGACCAACTAAATAAAAAGAATCAATCATTGTGCTAGGAACAAAAAACGATATTGAAGTAATATTCTCCTAGTTATAAAACACCCCTGTAAACCAACCCTACCAACCCTTCATCCTATTTAAAATATACGACCATGATGCGTTTAGCCTCTTTGCCTTTTATCTACGGCATCTTTTTCCTATTGACATTTAGTGCTTGTGATATGGATAGCTCTAAGGATTGTCAACAAGAAATTATTAGCGACCCCAGTTATTTCACTGTTGATAGAGTATTAACCAATACTTGTACGAAGCAACAAGGTATTGACTATATTCTTACTGGAAATCATACCTACACTATCTCTGCCAATACCTTTATAGAAGCTGGTACTATAATAGAAGTTGAGGATAGTGCAGCTCTACTAATAGAATCTACTGGAACGTTACAAGCTGTAGGCACATCGGCAGAACCTGTGATTATTCGTGGCTATCACAAAAGTACAAGCAATTGGAGAGGTCTTTATGTACGCTCTTCTTCTTCCTTCAATCAACTACATCAAGTTCATATAGAAAATGCAGGAGGTATTCCTCTGGATGGAGAAACTGCACAAGGGGCTATAGTTGTATTAGATCAGGGCAAAATAGCAATCAGTTCTTCTAGAATTGCATCGAGTGCTACTTACGGAATTAATCTGGCAAGTACTACAGCAAACTTGAGTAAATTGGAGAATAGCACAATTACAGGCAATTCAATGCCTATGCATTTGTACACTACACAAGCTAGTGCCATTACAACGGGGAATAATTTAAGAGGTAATGTAAGTGATTACATTGCTTTTTCAATTGCGCCCTTTATTAATGAAGCGTATAATTGGCCTATGCTGAATATTCCGTATCGGTTGATGTCTGCGGATTCTAGTAGTACAGCCATACAAAGCTTGTCAGGCACTGCTAGTTTGACTATTGAACCTGGTTGTATCTTGGAAATGTTGCCACAAACAGGATTTAATGTGAGCGATTTGTCCAAACTTTCAGTAATAGGCACCGCTAGTGCACCTATTGTGTTTACAGGAACCATTAAGAACTATAGCACTTGGAATGGTTTTGAGTTTAGATTTACACAAATGGATAATCGATTTGAGCATGTAAGAATAGAGCATGCTGGAGATCGAGGAGGTATTATGTACATGTGGGGGGATCCCAAACTAACATTAGATAATGTAGAATTTACTTATTCCTCTAGTTGTGCTTTTTATGATGCGCCAAAAACTTCTAGCCAATCTATCAACAGCAATTTATTTTTTAGAAACATCACCTATGATTTTATTAATTCTCAATACTGCAAAGGCAGTTAAATGAATGGAATAAGACCATAAAAAAATGCTGTCTCCAACATGGAGGACAGCATTTTTTATATTTTTAGGTATACCGTTATTCCTAGCGGTTACGACCGTATTTCTCGTGACTAGATACCCAGTCAGAAGAAGAAATTGCAGATCCTAGAGAGATTTCCCCAGCTAAGACTACACCTGCAATAATTTCTGCTAGTTTATTAACTTTGTTGCGTCCAACACAGCCCAGCATCTCCAAGCACTCTTTTTGAGTAGCAAGCCCAGTTCCACCACCATAAGTAGCAATAATGAGCGAAGGGATAGTAATTGAGATATACAAATCACCTTCTTTGGTAACCTCTGCATAGGCAACCGCTGCCGAAGATTCCGAAACATTGGCTACATCCTGACCAGTAGCTATAAATATAGCGGTAATAGCATTGGCAGAGTGTGCTCCATTGTTGTTGGCACCTGATAAAATAGAACCAATATTAGATACACTAGAGTGGTAAGCCAATTGTTCGGGAGTTACACGCATGTGCTGAACCAATACATCGCGTTTAAGAACGATTTCTGCGGTTACACGTTTACCACGGGTACGCATGATATTGATTTGCGAAGCTTTCTTGTCAGTAGCAAAGTTAGACTCTAAGTAGAAATGCTCTATAGGATTTTCTTTGTAAACTTCCAAAATCCAACTACAAGCAGCAAAAGTAGCACGACCTACCATGTTCTGACCAGCAGCATCGCCTGTGAAATAGTTAAAACGCAAAAATGCAAACTTATTAGACAAATAAGGATCGATGTATTGTAACTTGGCTACACTAGAAGTTGCTTCTGCTTCTTCTGCGATTTTAGCAAAGTTCTCTTTCGTCCAATCTACGAAATCACGGGCAGCACGTGCATTCTCAAATACAAATACAGGAGCGCGTTGCATAGAATCTCTAACTACGGTACATTTAACACCACCACAAAGGTTCATTACTTTGATACCACGGTTGTAAGAAGCTACCAAAGTACCTTCAGTAGTAGCCATTGGCACTAAGTATTCTTCAGTGGCGTGTTCTCCATTGATTTTGATAGGGCCAGCAATTCCCAATGGAATTTGAGCTACACCTGTGAAGTGCTCACAGTTACCAGACAAAATATGTGGATCAAAAGAGTGTTTACCTACATGGTTGAGTTCTGCCCCAGTATATTCTTTTACAAAACTTTGGCGTTGTGCGATAGCACTCTCACCATAATCATCATCCTTGTCTCTAGGAATAGAAACTCTCGTCTCATCTTTCTTAGAAAGACCATCTTCTACTTCTAAGGTAAGATCACCAAATGGATCAGCAGAGAACGTGATTTCTAATTTGTGCTTACCATTTTCTAATGGCTCTATATCACACAACATATCAATGGTTTCTCGCAAATTGAATTTAATAGGATTTTCAGCAGATACAGCTTGAGAGTCTAAAATGCTACCATCGGATAAACGCAATTTAATTTTATCTAATGGAATACTCTTGTCTTCAATTTTCACCTCCTTTAGACCAGTAAAAGAAGTATCACTTAGACGATTTTTAACGGTAAATTGAGTGCCTTGAGCAGTATTTTCTAGGCTATTAAAGTTGTAGAGTTGTTTGAGAATCAAACTAGGAATCTTCATGTTGTATGATTGTTAACAAATGAACAAATAGGAATCAACAACAAGCAAATTGCTTGTTACCCTTAAGTTAACAATACTTGCGATAGTACACAACTTGAATAAAAGTATTTTTAGCATTGTTGGGGTACAATGCGTATAAGCACGCCATAAGTAGTAGAGAAATCTCAAAAAAAAATTAATTTTTTTTGAGGAAACCATTGTCACACATTATAAAAATCACAAAACTCCAGCAGCATTTTTATAGAGTACTTGAATGAGCACATTACCCACTGCTCCTAAAGTATGTTTATCAATGATAGATAGATTATCGTTATGGGTATGCCAGTAGTGCCCAAAAGTGCTGTTCAGTGCAGGGTTGGTGGGCAAGTTGATAATATCAATAGTAGGAATTTTAGCAATATCATTCACAAAAACATGATCGTCTACCAACTCTCCATAAAGTTTATTAACAAACAAATCGCTGTAACCCAATTGCAAAGCTTCGCCCCAGACTTGATTGACCACTCCAGCAGCATGGCGCATAGAAACCCCTTCCTTAGGAAAACGAGCTCCTCTAGAACCCACCATATCTAGCAAAATACCCATGTAAGGTTTTTGAGCCATTTTGTGCATGTTTTTGCTCCAGTATTGAGAGCCAATACACCAAGTCTCTCGACGAAAAGGTCTGTTGGGGCCACTTGATTCTCCTTGATCCTCTGCATCAAACAAAACAATATCAATACCCAATTCAATGGGTTGTTGTTGTATGGTCTCGGCCAAGGCCAAGAGCACCCCTACACCACTTCCACCGTCATCCGCTCCAACAATAGGCTCTTCTTTGCGAACCGTATCTTGATCGGCTACACGGCGTGTATCCCAATGAGCACAGAGCAATACACGGTTTTTGCGTTCTGGATTAATGCTGGCGATAATATTTTTGATTTGCATAGGCTGGTTATCAAAACCAGCAACGGTAGCAATTTGGTATTGGGTTGTCCATCCAGCTGTTTCCAAAGTAGTTTTGATCCAAGCAGCACAGCTATCGTGGGCATCGGTTTCTGGAACCCGTGGTCCAAAACTTACTTGCTTTGCAACATAATCATAGGCTTTTTGACGATCAAAGGTAGGAGTCTTGACCTCCTTCTGTACAGGAGGCTCTACTACTGGAGTCTCGTTACCACAGCCAGTACAACCAATACCCAGCATAACAAGGAAGAAAAGAACTAATATACGGGGAGAATAGAAGGAAAACATGTGTGGTTTATTTTTAGCGTGCTTCTCGATCTATCTAAAGATTAAGAGGCAGGAGTTTTACTGATCAATAAGCGCAAGTGTTCTATAGGAGCCAACAATTCAGGACGACTGTGTTGTTGAAGTTCAATAGTATAGATACCAGGAATAGTAAATTTGGTTTTGATGATAAAAGGAATTTTGCGTGTGCATTGTTCCCCATTACAATCGCCCAACCAATAGCCTTTGGCATTGGCCAACTCTAGGGAAGCTTGTTCTGTTCTAGCCGAGCCATCTGGCATTTGGGTCTTGACCAAACAATAAAGATTCTGATAAGGATAACTAGTACCATGCTTGACTTCTAAAAACAGATCATAAAGTTGTTCTGTATCTTGAATATCAAATGCAAAAGAATAACTTTTTCCCTGAGCCCAAGTACTATCTTCCAAGACTTGAGTCTCATCATAGATGGTTGAACAACCACTAAACACTACGAATAGTCCAAGCAGTAGCAATATGTTAATCTTTTTTATTATCAGAAACATTGGCTTTGTCTTGTGGAGGCTTTTGGCCTGAGTTTTTACGGCGATTCCTGTTGCGGCTGCGTTTCTTATTAGAAGAAGTGCTGTTTGCTTTGTTTTTAGGATTATTATTGGGAGTAGATTTATTATTGTTCTTGTTTTTAGAACGATTCGTCTTAGCTCCTTCTTTAGAAACGTTTCCTGTCTTCTGATTAGTGTGTTCCGCGTTCTCTTTAGTTTTATTATTATTATTTCGCTTCCCTTTATTTCTAGAAGATCTTTTTCGGTTCGTATTGGCCTTGCCCTCTGGTTGACTACCACTTTTTTGTGTAGAATTTTTGGGCTGTTTTTCGGGAGTAGGAGCAGCCTTTCGATCTGTTACTTCCTTGTTGCTTTTCTTTTTCTGAGTATTCTTGTTTCTACTTCTGCGGTTGCGATTGCGATTGCGTTTTTTCGTGTCGAGTTGTTTGAGTTCCAAACTACCTGCACCATCTACGAATCCAATTTCCTCTTCTTCTTCAAACTCTAAAGAAGGAGCAACATCTTTCAGACTTTCGGGCAAATTACCTTGTTGGGCTCGTTCGTGCAACTCCTTTACCTGCTCGATAGATAAGGCTTGTATATCTGCAATACCAAATTCTGTGCGATAAGCAAAGAACATAAGTCGCTTAAAAATATCAGTTTTGATGAGGGTAGCATTCCCTTTTTTGGTCTTGAGATAGTTGATGTTTTTTGGAAATTCTTTGAGTACTTCCAAATAGGTATTCAATTCATAGTTGAGGCAACACTTGAGACGACCACATTGTCCCGATAACTTGGATTGATTGATCGCCAAGTTTTGGTAGCGTGCCGCAACGGTAGACACCGATTTAAAATTAGTTAGCCAAGTAGAACAACACAATTCACGCCCACAAGAACCAATACCTCCAATACGCGCTGATTCTTGACGTGCCCCAATTTGGCGCATTTCGATTTTGACACGATACTCCCGTGCAAAAACACGAATTAATTCGCGAAAATCTACACGACCATCTGCTGTATAATAAAAGGTGACTTTTCGTTTATCGCCCTGATATTCGACATCTCCAATTTTCATTTCCAAGCCCAAATCTCGTACAATCACACGGGCACGAATCATCGCTTCTCGCTCCGATTCGCGGGCCTCGGCCAAACGCTCTAAATCGCGTTCATTAGCTACACGCAAGATATTAGGCAGTACAGCATTGTCCTTGATGCGGTATTTTTTGAGTTGTAGGGATACCAGCTCTCCCATGAGCGAGACACGGCCTACATCATAACCACTAGCGGTACTTTCTACAGCTACAAAATCACCTGTAGCAATATGAACAAAATCAGGTTTCTTAAAAATTTCTTTGCGCGCTCCTTTCTTAAAACTGACTTCTACCAAATCATAGCTTCCATAATCAGGCAAGTCTATGTGTGATAACCAATCAAAGGTATTGAGTTTGTTGCAACCACCTGTTGAGCAATTGCCTTTACTTCCACAACCCTCGGGCGCGCCGTCTGTTCCACTGGAACAACTCGAACATCCCATGTTTATATAGTCTTACAAGGCTAACTGTTGGTACAGAAATCACCTTGTTGGATTAATAATAAGTGGCTTGTTAGACCTATTGGGGCAAATTAGTAAATTGTAACTCCTATTTGTTGTAAACAATAAATTAGCACTCCAATATTCAATGTAATTCTCAAAAAAATGAACAGAATCATTATGATCAAACAAAACGGTTTGTCTAATGTCGTTCGTTTGAGATAATAGTTTTTTGTTTCTTTATAAACTATAACAAGCCATTATAACAGCAAAAACCACTTTACTGTTGATCGAATCCCATTGTTGTTGTTTAGAAATATTGTTTTAAAGCACAATACAACTTCTTACACTACAATGGCTGCTATTCCATAGCGATTTATGAAAAAAACATAAAGCAACTAGTTGGAATATTCCACAAAAATAGAAAAAAAATAGCACATTATGGCTTTGACCGAATTAAACTTCTAAGGCAAAGCCTTCGCGGCGATCATCTGCGGCAGCATGCCACTGTTTTCCCTGACGATGAATGGTGTGCACCCCTCCAAAAAACATAGCGGTTTTGTCCCAGTTCACCACTTCTAAATTAGGTTGAGCTTGGTGTTTGCCCACAAAAGCAGGTTCTAGGTTGAGTTCTAAATGCTCATTGTGCAATCTAGCGGCATGTACGGCTTTGTGAACAGGAAATTTAAAATCTATGAGATAATGCAAGACTTGTGCAAGGGCAGCGGGAATTCTACTGGCACCACCTGTGCCCAGTACCGTTTCTATTTGACCTGCTTGATCCAAAACCATTGTAGGAGTCATCATAGAGGCCAAACGCGTATCGGGAATCCATGAGTGAAAGCCACCAGGTAGGAGCGAGGTTTCCCCCAACATGTTATTTAGCATAATATTGGTTCCCTCTACCATATAACCGCAACCTTCTCCATTGGACATCGTAATCGAAATCGCATTACCTGCTTTGTCTACAATATTAAAATGAGAGGTGCTGCCCCATTTTTTATTGAGATTGGTAACCGTGCGCTCAATTCTATAAACTTCATCCAAACTTTGTTGCAAGGCTTGAACATGAGCCGTACTAAAGGGTTCATAGCTGTTGGGTGGGTATTGCTCCAGCTTTCTCAATAACAATCCCATCAATGTACCTCCCACACTAGGAAGCGGATTGGTTAGAACTGTTTTATTGCGATAAGAAAAACGCAAGGGTTTGCTCACATTAACGTTGTAATTGCGCATGTCCTCTAGTGTAATAAATCCACCACGTTCTTTACAATCGGCAACTAAGCGTTTGGCAAATTCTCCTTCATAAAATTCTCGTTGCCCTTCTTTTATCAATATTTCCAAGTAATCTGCCAATGCTGGCATTGCTAAAGTGCTTCCTACTGGTAGAGGGTCACCATTGGGGTAGAATAGATTTCTGGATTCCTCTTCTTTAGTCATAATGGCCTTGAGTACACAAATGTCAAAATGTTGAAAGCCATTCATAATAACTCCATTTCTGGCCAAATCCAAGGCAGGTTGCACCAAGACTTCTAATGGACGCGTAGCAAAGTGCTCATGTAAGTAATAGATTCCTGCTGTGATACCTGGAACAGCAATCGCACCCATTCCCAAATGAAAAGTTTCGGAAGTAGAGCCAAAATTAACAACCATAGGCTCAAATTCTACAGGTCTATCCAGTTGCTTTTTTTGAGGTGTTTGACAGAAAAAGTCCAAGAAAATAGATTGGCCTTCTGCTGTGCGTACATTGGCAAACGCCCCTCCCCCTGGTGAACTCATACAAGGTTCTGTAATGAAAGAAGCAAAAAATGCGGCAATCGCTGCATCATATGCGTTTCCTCCATCTTTTAAAATAATAGCAGCTGCTTCTGCTGTTTTGTCATGTCCTGCTGCAATAATACCCTTAGTCATTGATCGGCCTTTTTGTGAATACCACTATTTTCTTAAAGAAATTGTATCTAATTGATTATAAAAATGGTAAGATTTAATGCTTTTAAGTTTTAATTATTTAATAGTCAATTGCTTATAGATCTGCCTTTCTTTTTTTGAAAAAAATGAAAATTCTACGAAGTATTACGAACTATCAACTAATATCTAAAAAAAGAACTATTCTTTGTAGTGGAACAGCCAAAATTTCTCAAACTAACCATTTGTTTAAGATATTCAATAAAAATAATTATCTTCTTTAAGCATTTTTTTATGCACTTTATCAACCTAAAATTCCATAATGGTGTTACCTTTGCCCTAGCTTTAGAGGAATTCATCTTTTAAAGTGTATTTCGTGGGGTGTATTTTAGCTGAATATGGCCTCACACTTTATTTTATTTTAAATTTTTGTTATAATGGCTACTGGAAAAGTAAAATTCTTCAATGAATCTAAAGGATATGGATTTATTGTACCTGATGATGGTGGAAAAGACATCTTCGTTCACGCAAATGGATTATTAGACGACATTCGCGAGGGTGATAACGTAAGTTACGAAGTTGAAGAAGGTAGAAAAGGCTTGAATGCAGTGGAAGTACAGGTTAACTAATTTAACCTTACCTTTATTAAGATATTAAGTCGAAGACAATTTACTAGCAATAGTAAATTGTCTTTTTCTTTTGGTGTTGGGGCTATTTTTGTTGAGAATCATTACAGGCGTTCTACCAAGCGGTTGGGCACCCAGCCTACCAAGTAATTGGGCAATTCTACTTTTATCCAATCTCCTTCCTCCTCAATTAATCGTAGACGAACTCCTTCAGACAAAATTTCCATTTCCTCACTAGATAATTTGGGATAGGGGCGCAGGCCTGCTTCTTTGGCTATTACAATGGCTATGTTTTGCTCTTGTTCTTGCATTTGTTGTCCAAGCCCCAAAACAAGTATTAGAAGACAAAGCACCAACAGACCAATAATTATTTTGGTTTCTTTTTGTGTTTTCCATGCTTCTTTATCTTTTTTCCAGACATAGAACCCTAATCCCCAGCTCAGACCCCAGAGTAATAAAAATAAAAATCCCCAAGTTTGGGCAGAGCATGATTGTCTCAATGCCAGCCAGCCTCGCACCAATGCAATGGAGGGGGTGGATGTAATTGGACGGCTGATGTGTTGTTGGGCTGCTTGGAGATTGTGCTGTGCTTCTGCATAATATGGCTGATAATACAAGGCGCGCTCCCATTGCAAAATAGCTTTGCCAAGTTGACCTGTTTTGGCATAAGCCAAGCCTAAATTATTGTAAAGCTCGGCAGAGCAATAACCCTGCTGCAAAATGGCCTCATAAATTTTGATGGCTGGTTGCACGTCTCCTTTATTCTGTGCCTCCCAAGCTTGTTGCACATACAACAAACTGCTATCCATAGAAGGAGCCGCATGGAGCTTGTTACGGGCAATTATTATCAATAAACTCCACCATATTCCTGTTATCCAAAGTCCTCGTGTAAACATAGTTTTTTTAGTCTTGCAATGCCTCAATGAGATTGATACTTTCTTGATGAATCTTTTCCATAGAGGAGGTATCTGCCAAACCTGCAAACAAGGCGCGATCACTAGTTGCTAAAATGGCTAATAATTGCTGAATTTTGGTAGTATCTACTTGCTGTTGCTCCAATTGTTGTTGTACATTTTGTTTGGTCAATTCTACCGTTGATAATTGATAACGATCACTGACAAAACCCAACAAAGCTTTGGAAATTTCCTTGTAAAAAGTGGTTGCTTGTTGATTTTGAAGTGCTTGTGCTGCTTTTTGCAAACGACGACTAGCTTCTTGCCCCGCTTGTTGTTTGCGTTGCTCGGCTATGGTTTGATTGTTTTTTTGCGCGGTATGATATTGATAATAAACCCCTCCCATAGTTACCAATGTAGGCAACAAAAGGAGCAGCCAGAAAATCATAGATCCCCAAAATGCTTGTTTCCTGACGGGGTGCAATTTTTCTAAGGGTACAGGTGCTTGATATTGCAAGGCTTGTGCAGCATTTTCGGCCGCTACAATGGCCGCCGCACTTTGAGCCGTGTCTCGCTCTGCTTTGGTGGGCAGTGGCAAACTACCTTGTTGAACCACAATTTGAAGCGTGGTATCCAATTTGACAAAGCGTTTTAATTCACCATCAAAATAAACCATACGAGGCCGTATCGTGAATTTACCCAATGCCTTTGGTGTAAACAGATACTCAAATGTTTTGATTCCGCCTTGCATCCCCTCAACCACGAGTAATTTTTCATCTGTAGTAGGGGCAAATTTGTCAAAATAACGTTCGTTGAGTTGTAGTTTGGGAGGCAGTACATTCTTGATGTTCCCTGTTCCTTGTACTCGTATACTCAATTGTACCACTTCATCAGAGTTGATGGTAGATTTGTTGAGGTGGGCTTGGAGTTGGTATTGTCCAATTGCTCCATCAAAGCCAGCAGGCGAACCATCCAATTGGCGCACATCAATAACAGCAGAGTCACTGTACAATTTATATTGGCGCAAACGATACGGACTAAAGGGGCCAGCACGCTCGGCAGGTACCCCAATGGCAATTCCAATAGGCTCTATAATAATTTTACCTGATTCACTCGGAAAAATGGCTGTTCTACGCAAACTACGGGAGTAATACTCTTGGCCATTGACCGTTACAATTTCGCCATCCGAAATATAGTTACTCAAATCATATACATAAGCCTTATCAAAATTTGGGTAATTGAGCAGTTGTTGTTGTTCTACCCGTACTTGGGTGTAAATTTTATAGTCGAGTGTAATTTGTTCTCCAACGACTGCCTTTTTTTTATTTAGAATAGCCCGAACAAAAGCCTTGCCCTCTAAGGGATTGGCACTTCTTTTGGCTTGTCTTACCTTTATGGTAAGGGCTTGACTGCGATAGCTTTCGCCTTTTTGGGTAATAACTTTTGCAGATTCGATGTGATAAGTACCAGGCTTTTTTGCTACCACATAATAAGAATAGACTTCACTAATCGTAGTAATACCATTGATACTGGCATAAGAAGAACTCTGACTAGGGCCTTGCGCTTCTAATCCATTAAAAATTGGTGCATCAAATTTTCTAGCCCTAGCGTGTGTTAATCGAAAAGACACTTCAAAAGGCTCTCCTGTAATGGTTTCCCTAGTAGAAGAAGATGCTTCAAAACTTACGCGCTGCCCCAATGCTACTGTGCTCAACAAGCACAAGCAAAAAAATAAATAGGTCTGTTGTAATAGAGAACGCTGTTTCAAGTTTTTAATAGTTTATGCGGTAGAGCTAATACGTTGTGGATGATTTCTTATCACAAAGAATAAATCCTTTAAATTTTGTACGTTTTTCGTTCTTTTTTGCGTTTAGGAGCTGGTTTAGTAGGCACCTCTAATTCTAAGTCAAAAGACTCCTTCAAATCAAAGGGCTGGTCAAACAGCTGTTCCATACGCTCCATATCTTGTAGCGGCTGCATGCCTTCTTGTCTAAAAAATGGATGATCAAACGGAGAGCGTTGAACCATTGGATTTTGATTTCTTTGAGCACGATAAGGCGTTTCTTCTACAACTACTATCGTTTGTTCAGACACTTCCAACCACCCTGCTTCTGTTTCAATAGCAGTAGCAGGCAAAAAGAGCAAGCCTAAATTTTGGGGGCGTACTACATAAGTGTAGGTACAACTGCGTGTAACATGACCATTGATAGAAGACATGCTTTGACTAATCATTGGGCCAGCTACCAATTGTCCATTGTTAAAAGAGGGTGGATTGAATTGTCCAATGGCTTGCGTGTTGTGCAAAACATAATTCAGTGTCAAGGATTCGTCTATGCCAATCGTATCATAAGATAAATTGAGTTCAAAAGAAGCATCCGATGAAGGTTGTGCCCACAAAGCAGTCAACCCAATAAAAAAACAAAATAGGGAGAGACAAACGTGTTTCATAATGATCTAAATTTATAAAGCGACAGAATAGTTTAATATTTTATTTATTAAAAACCTGATAATCAGATTGATATGATTTTATTGCAATATAGCCAATAGCCTTTGTTTGATGAGGCTACTATCCAGTTTTAATTTTAAACAAAAAAGAGAGTAAAAAGCCTAAAAAAAGACACGCTTAACAAGCTTTTAACGCCTTAAGAGAGCGTATGTTTACCAAGTTTTGTCGCCTTTTCTTGGCGCGCGTTGTTGGCGCTGCATGAGGCGTTCTTGTATGTCCTTATCATCTTCAGCAATGACTTGCAACAAACGCTTGGCTTCCTCTTTGCTCATTTCTTTGGGAGTCATATTCTTAGGTTGAGGTTCATTGGTATTGTCAATTGGTTGTTCTTGTTGCTGCGGATTGGGCGGATTTTGCTGTTCCTGATCACCCTCTTGTTCTTGGTTTTGTGCATTGTTATTATCAGAAGAATTCTCCTGATTCTCTTCCTGATTCTCTTCTTGGTTTTGTTGCTGTTGGTTCTGCTGTTGCTGATCTTGAGGCGGTTGTTGTTTTCGCAATAGTTTGTAGGCAGTAGCCAGATTATTTTTGGCTTCAAAATCTCTAGGGTTGTTACGCAAAGCATCCTTATAGGCACTAATGGCAGACTCTAGCTGCGTTTTGCTTTCCTTGCTGGGGGCTTGTTGTGCTTGGGCTTGGGCCAAATAACTATTGCCCAAATTGTACAAGGCACTTGCTTTTTGCTGATCGCCCTCTGCCTGTTCTACTGCTTGTTGAAAATGTTCTACTGCAGCTGCATATTGTTGGTTTTTGTACAGGGCGTTTCCCAAGTTGTAGTGCCCTTTTAGAGAGCTTTCGTTCTTTTCGATGGCTTGTTCAAACAAACCAATAGCCGACAGGAAATCACCATCTTGATAAGCTTGATTTCCCTTTAATAAGGCAGAATGTTCGGTTTGTGCTTGGAGTCCAACACCAATTCCTAAAAACAATAGTAAGGTGAAAATTTTAGTTTGCATACTGTAGTAACTAGTAAAAAATTATTGGCAAAATAACCATCAAAACAAACACTGTTGTTTGCCATAATGTTTGGATTGTTCTAATTCTAGTAACCAACGTTTGATCGTTAGGCCATAAGCAAAGCCTGTTAATGTACCATTGCTCCCAATAACACGATGACAAGGCACTACAATGGGGAGTGGATTTTGACCTACACAGCGGCCAATGGCACGAACCGCTTTTTTGTTCTCAATCAATATTCCAATATCCTTATAACTTCTTGTTCTGCCATAGGGAATATTCCATAAAGCTTGCCAAACTTGCTGTTGAAAAGGCGTTCCCTGCAAAAGAAACCAGTCCAATTCAAATTTTTCTTGTGTTCCTGCAAAGTAAGCCTGCAAGGCTTGCCCGACCATGTGGAGGAGCGATGACGCAGGCAAGGCCGCTGCTAAATCATTTCCAAATTGAATTTTGGCAACCTTATTTGCTTGGCCTTCTAATAAACAATCTCCTATGGGGGTGTTTAATAACAATTGAGCCGTTGGCGTATACATAACACAAGATATTTGTTTAGCTAGGAGGCGGAGTACCTGGTTGGTTATTATTAAAATAACGTTTGGCAAGCATAGGAGAAAAATTACCAACATATTTGCTCACCAACATAATCATGGCATATGCCTCCTCTACATCCAAGCCTTCTGCTACCCGAGTACCCTTGAGCACCACTTTTTCGCCGTGAACTGCAAAAGCTATTCCACAGAGTTGCAAATTAATTTGTAATAATTCTTTGAATAGGACAGATTGGGACTCTTCGGGAATTTCCATGACAGGGGCCACTACTTGTAAGTAGGCTACCTGCTCCTTGTCGTCATACCATACATCTACCCAAATATTATAGTCTCCTCTATGGAGTGTCCATTCCCCTGCTTGATCGCCTCTAAATTTGGCAGGGTCTAAGCCGATTTTTTGAATGGCTAGTTCAACGGTTTTGTAGTAATTGTCTAAGTTCAACATGCTTGCTCGTAAAAGAGTTGCTCTGGTTTTGAGATTAATCTGCTCGTACTTCAGAAACTTTTGTAACTTCATGTTGTTGGTACAACAATACTTTTCTCAAGAAGGCATTAGATCAAAATTATAAAAAACTACGCTAAATCTATAGTATATCACTAGACTAATATCCCTAGTATAATATAACGATGGTTAGAACGTCTTTCTTATAGAAGAATATAGTCAAGTGATTTTTACATTAGCAACTCAAATACGTAACCAATGGTAGGCTCTATCCCTCAAATTTTCCTGAGTTGGCACATCCTGTGGCGACTTGTAGCAGCTTTTTGTATTCCTTACTTTTTGCTGGCTATGCTCACTACAGCAAGTAGTAGTGGTATCAATGAAATGCTGGGAGAATTGCCACCTCCCAAGGTTGGATTGGTCAACCAAGCAGCTGTGCCTATGGACTTGCTTACCGAGTTGCGTGCTAAAACGTCCTTGCAGATTATAAAGGAAGAAGACGATTTGTTATCAGGTGTAGAGAATGACAGCCTAGATATTGGATTATCGTTTGATCAAAGTACTGTTGATAGCTCTTATCAAGGAAATATACGGGTATATTATAATAGTATGCAGAATGTACGTGCGGTACGCAAGGTGTTTAAATTGATTGACGATTATGAAAATCAATTGGTTGCACAAAATTTGAGCAATGTAGAATTGGACGAACATCTCATCAATCCTATTGTACTAGATGAGCAGGATACTTTTGATCAATTGTTGTTGTTGGGTGAAGTTATCAACAATGCTCGTGGAGGCATTAGCAATGTGCTTAATTTCTTCTTTCTCTTATTGGTCTTGTGGTTGGTGCGCCAAATGGTCTTGCGCGCTCATTTATATGCTCCAAAACGATTTGGTCGAAACTTGTGCTGGATGGTATTGGGAACTACACTTGGTTCTGTCTTGGTTTTTTGGGGGGTACAAGTAGGCTTAGATATTGAACAATCGGGAATGATTAAAAGCTTAATCAATAATTTAAGGAGCCTTATTCTTATTGATAAACTATATCCTACCTTGCTGCTCTGGGTACCTACATGGCTGTTTTGCATTGGATTATTAGGGGTAATTATGTCTGCGAGTTCAACCAATGTAGGAGGGCATGGCCGCACATTTTGGGCAGTAGTAAGCGTGCATGTAGCAGCTATGTTTGCTTTTGTCGGCGGCAAAACAATTACAATGACGGCCTTAGTATTGCCTATTATCAACATTTTCCGTTTGGGCCAACACACGTTGCGAGGAGAATTGGACTGGGGTAATTGGTCAATTGCGTTTGGAGCTACTTGGTTTTGGGCCCTAGTAGTTTTGGTGATTTGGTGGAGGCTTCATAAGCGTTCTAGCTTGACAGGATAATTGATTCTTATTAGAATCGATATTATGATAAAAATTGTCTGAAACTAAATTTTGTATTATCCTATGATAAGTTGATAACGGATCGACTTAAGATAAAAAAAACTCAAAACACTATCCAAAAACTGTATCTTTGTAGTAGACTACTTTTTGAAGTATAAAAAAGTATAAAACATGACCAAAGAACTGTTCTGGATCGTCTTGTTTTGGGGAATGACCATAAACTCCATACAAGCACAATTATTACCCTCAGTTCAAGGAATAGTGCAGGATAGTACCGGAAATGCCTTAGAAGCGGCTACAGTAGTACTATTATCTCTGCCCGATTCAGTAGTATCTGTATACAGCTTAACAGATGCCAATGGGGGATTTTTATTAAAGACTAAAAAAGGAAATTATGCTTTGCAAGTCAGTTATTTAGGCTGTCAAAATGTCTCTATGTCCATTTCTTTGCAAAAAGATACTACAGTGGGCTTGCTTGTTTTAAAGGAGGTGACAGATACCCTTCAGTTGGTAGAAGTGACCGCCAAACATATTCCCGTCCAGATGCGAGGGGATACCCTTTCGTTTAATTCTGCGGCATTTAAAGTACGATCACAGGATGATGCTGGAGATTTGTTGCGCCAATTGCCTGGCTTAAGTATTCGAGAGGATGGCACTATCTTGTTTAATGGCCAAAAAGTAACGGAAGTTTTGGTGGATGGAAAGGTGTTTTTTGGCGATGATGCACAAGCTACTTTGCGTACGCTCTCCGCAGATGCCATCAAAAAAATAGATATTACCGATACCAGAGTGAGTTCCAAAGGGGTAGAGCCAGAAGACGATCAAAAAACGATTAACCTTAGGCTCAAGGCAAAAGCCAAAACAGGAACAGCGGGAAATGTGGCACTGGGCTATGGGCCTATTACACCTCCTACAAACCGCCCACCAACTCTAGAAAATTTTGGTGATCACCGCTACCAAGCCGATGCCAGCCTAAGTTATTTTACCCCCAATACCCGTTCTGCTGTTTATGGGCGCAGTCGCAACGTACCTGTTTTTAGCACTTTTGCTCCGAGTGAGTCTACCACAGGTATTACACGCAAAAGTAATGCTGGAGCGACTTTTAATTGGGTGCCCTCTACTGCTACGACTTGGAACAACAGCTATCGATTTGGTATATCTAGAACGACTATTGAGCAAAGCAGCCAGCAAACATCTATTCTGCCTGAGCAAAGTTTTGAACGCAGAAAAGAACAAGAGCGTGTTAATCTGCCCATGAATCATAATTTTAGCACCAATTTCACCCATAAAATAGATAAGCAACACCTGTTTAGAATTCGCCTTAATGCTTCTTATCAAGACAATAAGAATCAATCGCTTCGAGAGGAAAGCAGTACAGAGATGCTATTGCTACAAAATCAATTAAAACAAGCGTATAACCAGCAGAATCAAACGTATCGTTTGGTCCCTAATGTAGCTTTTGAGAAACGTTTTAAGAAAAAAGGTCGTCAAGTAATTGTTAATTTAGGAGCCAAATGGAATGCTAATCCTAGCAATTCGACCAATAATGCCCTGACGGATTTGTATGACAATAATGGCAACTACGATCAGACGGACACCTTGGCACAAGAACAAGACCGAATAAACCAGCAACAGAATTACAATGGTAGTATCTTGTGGAAAGAGCCACTGACAGAGAAAGATAACTTACACATTACATTTAATACAGGCATTGAACAGGATCAGAGTAGCCAGACTACATTTGATTTGGAAGGAGTGACACGCTTGATGAATCCCAACTTGTCCAATAATTTTCAACGGTATTACAATTATCAATCTGCGCTATTGAGTTGGAGAAGAAAAGATAAAAAATATCGATTGGAACTAACAGGAGGGTTGAGAAGAAGCTTGTTGCGTGGTGTATCACCTACATCCAATTTGCGTCAAGAACTGTACCTGCCTATGGGGCAGCTCAAATGGCGTTATGCTTTTGCTAAGGGCAAAAAACTGATTTTTACCTACAATCTTTATTTGATAGAAATGACACTCCATCAGTTGCAGCCTTTTGTGGATAATGCCGACCCTTTGGCGATTCAGTTGGGCAATACCAATTTGCGCCCTACTGTTAATCATCGTTTGCGATTAAATGTAGATTGGTTTGAACAGCGTAATTTTTCCAATATTTATACACGAATCAGTGGTTTATTCATTCCCAATACTATTCTGCAACAGCAAACGATAGATGAAGAACTGCGCTTGATTTATCAGCCTGTTAACAGTACTTTGAGCACCAATCTAAACCTTGTAATGGGGGGTAATCGTCTGTTTCAGGAGCTGGATTTGGTCATAGATTTGAGTGCCGAAGGGAGTCGTGGGCAGCGTCCTTTTTTGCTCAATGGAGCAACCCAACAGCAAATTAATTACAGCTACAGATTTCAACTAACATTGAACAATAAGAAAAAGAAAGTCATCGATTGGCGGCTCAATGCGCGTGTTAATGGAGGGTTGTTTTATTATGATAATACTCAAGAAGCATTGAATGAATACTTCAACCAATATTATGATGGTTACTTTGGCGTAGAGTTTTTGAAAGCGTGGGAGGCCAATACCCAATTGGGTATCAGTGTTTATACCCAATCAAGTGGAGACACTGTTCCTATTATTGCTTTGTGGTCGTTGGGATTAAAGCGTCGTTTCTTGGAAAATGAGCGTCTGGAAATCGAACTGAGAGCAGAAAATTTACTCAATGAGTCGGTTCGTTTGGTCCGTACACAGCAAGCATTTTTCTTAACAAAACAGCAAACACAGGGCTTAGGGCGTTATATTATGTTGTCGTTTCGGTATAAGTTCAAGACAAAAAGCTAACGTTTATTTAGGATGGTATTGTTTTTTTGCATTTTTTAGAATGGTCGCTTTATCCAAGGTCATAGGCTTGGTTTTGTGGGCTACATATCGCTCCATCTGGTCGTTGTAATGGGGACTATCTGGACGATTGGAGGCTCCATAACAATTAATGGTTTCTATTTTTTCTACACCACTCTTATCATAGGTCATAAACATGATGTACGAATCGCCCAAATTGGTCTGAAATTTTTTGTCTTCCCACTCCGTCAAATACATAGCGGCAATGCTTTCGGGAGCACCTCCCACTGGATAAACCTTATCGCCACGTACATGATTTTGCAAAGAGCCAAGCTCTATTTCTACACTATTAAAGTGTTTTTTTAGGTACTTATTGGCATAGTGCATGGCTTCAGAGAAGTAGTACAAGGGCAGTGCTCCATCTATATCAGATCGCCCTTCATTGGACATTTTATCAAACAGGTACTTAGTGGTCAAGACATAAATAGCTGCTTGCTTATTGTGTACATCCGTTTCCCCGTTCCACTTAGAAAATGCCTTGATAATATCGGCTAAATCGGGGTGCAATTCGGGCGATAAATGACGGATAGCATCCCAGTTGGTAATGGTTCTGGTTTTGAGAGGAAGGCGCAATTTGCCGTCGTATTTTAAGGTTTTAAAATCCTCATAACTCACCAAGTCATAGTCTTTGATTAAATCTTTAAAGTGGTAACCACGTGCCGTTTCTTCTACCATGTAACCTACAATATCCGTATCCTCAGGCTTGGGGTTATCTTCAGGAGCAGTACTATAAAAACCTGGTCCATTCATATGATAAACATAACCCGAAGGCGGATTTTCTACTTGTAATAAATTTTCTAAAGGAGCATACTGCTCTGTCCAGAGCGTAGCAGAAGTATCGCCTGGCAATACAGCATTCCAATTGAAATTAGGATCTCGATCGGGGAACAAACCATTGTCTAAGAAATAAATATTTCCTTCTTTGTCGGCATAAGTAATGCTCAAACTAGGATGTTGTTGCTGTTGTAGTGCTTTTTTGAAACTCGTTAAGGAGGTGGCTTTGTTCATGTGGTACCATTGTTCGGCGGCAGCCACAACAGAAGTAGCAGGAATACGCAGGGCATAATACCCTGATTTGTTCTTGACGACAGGGCCAAACTTACTTCTATAAAACTTGCGCTTAACAGGCAAGGTAATCCAGCCTAAGTTGACTTTTCCTTTCCATACGCGTTCTTCGAGGGTATGCCATTCGCCATCCAAGCGATATTGCAAGCGTTTTTTGGGGTGCATTGTCAATTTATAAACATCGTGATAGTTGTTGAAATTGACACAATGCGTCCAGCCGAGATGCTCATTGGTGCCCACAAAAGGCGTTACCCCTCCACAAAAAGTTGCTCCTAGAAAATTCCATCCCTCTTCGGTGTGAATGTGTACTTCATACCAAGATAGATAGCTCCTAAAGGGCTGGTGAGAATTGGAGAGCAAGAATGTTTTGCCTTCCTTGGTTTTGCTTGGAGCAAAGGCAATTCCATTGGAACCCTCGGTAAAAATATGTTCCTTGGGCGAAGTAATCTGCCCCAAAGTATTGCCAAACATGCGTCCCAAGTCATGTTGAATATTGGAAATAACGGCTGTAGCAAAAAGATACCCTACCGTAATATCAATAGGAGTAACGGGAAACAAATCGGGACGCTTCACTTCCTCTGGATGCAAGGCAGCAAATTTGTTGAGTCCAGCAGCATAAGCCTCCAAAATTTGTTTGAAAGCAGGAGAGTAAGCCTCCTCATAACGTTCCTCTGCAATGGTACGAACATCTAATAAATAAGCAACAGCGTCAAACAATGCCCCATCCTTGCCCAGTACCGTACCGAGCCAACCTCTAGAAAGCAACAGGGGTTCCTGAATTTGTTCAAAATTATCTTCAGCATGTGCCCATGCCAATCCGTAAGCGGCTTCTGCATCTGTTTTGGTAAAAATATGTGGCACGCCCCAAGCATCTCTTACAATATTGATGTTTTGTACATTAATGGCAATAGAATCTTGAGCGGTTGCATTCCAAGAGAAGCAGAGTAAGGATAAGAGCAGAAAAAAATAACGAGGTGACATGTTTGGAAAATAGTATAGTTGTTGAGTAAAAAGGATTACGCTTGTTCTTCTTTTGCAATTTGTTCGGCAAATTTCTTAAAACGTTCCATCGTCAATTCTGTTTGTTTTTTGAAAATACCTTTGAGTGGAAGGGCCGCATATTTCATAAGTCCAGCAAATTGGAAGTTGTTTTGCATGATCCAACGCGTCCTATTTTCTTCAATTTCTTTAAAATTATTGGTTACGGTATTGTTCACACCATCTGCATCATAACGCAAAATAAAGGTCTCAGGCAAATCACGCTTTAGAATGGTCTCTTTCATTTTAATCTTTTTGACCATCATATCATAATGCAATTCAGAGACGGCCCCTTCTTGGCCAATTGTTCCAGAGAGCAATTTGAAACTAATAACACTGGGCTGCCAACGATGTAAGTTGTCTGGATTTTCGAATAACTCAATCAATGTGGAAAAAGGAATATCAACAACTGTTTCGATGTGGAATTTCATAGTATAATATATTGCTGTGGCTTCTTGTAAGGAAAGTCGCCAGATAAGATTAAATGTTAGGCTAAATAAGAATTAAAAACGCAAGTGGCGCACGGTATGTCCATTGTTTATCAATTGTTTGAGCGAGGCAATACCAATTTCTAGATGTTTGTTGACAAATTGCTGGGTAACTTTATCATCACTTCTAGAGGTTTTGACTCCCTCTGGTGTCATGGGCATATCAGAGACCAATAATAACGCACCAGCAGGAATTTTGTTATGAAAAGCAGTAATAAATAAGGTAGCTGTTTCCATATCAATTGCTAGGCATCTGATTTCTCGCAAATAATCCTTAAATGCTTGATCGTGTTCCCATACACGTCTATTGGTCGTGTAAACGGTTCCTGTCCAATAATCCAAGGCATAATCACGAATGGTGGTCGAAATAGCTTTCTGTAGTGCAAAGGCTGGTAGTGCTGGTACTTCGGGTTTGAAATAATCTGCAGAGGTACCCTCTCCACGTATAGCAGCAATAGGCAAAATCAAGTCGCCTACTTGGTTCTTATCGCTACGCAATCCCCCGCATTTCCCCAAAAACAAACAAGCCTTGGGTCGGACAGCCATGAGTAAATCCATAATGGTGGCCGCATTAGGGCTTCCCATTCCAAAATTGATGATGGTAATTCCTTCGGCTGTAGCCGTTTGCATTGCCTTGCCTTTGCCCTTGACTTCTACGCCGTGCATCGTGGCAAATTCTACCACATAACCACTAAAATTAACCATTAAAATGTATTCCCCAAATTCATCTAGTGCTGTTCCTGTATATCGTGGCAACCAATTTTTAACAATTTCGTCTTTTGTGTTCATCGCTTATACGTCTATTTTTATTCCTTTCGTAATTTCTGTGTTAATGTACAAAGGTTTTGGCGGAAAATCTAAGTGAGGTGTTTATTGTTTGTTTAAAACCAACTGCGCTAACAAAATGAATAAATTTAAATATATAAGGAGCGCAATTATTTTTTCTCAAAAAAAGTAACTTTTTAAGTGTTTCTAACGTAGATTTAAAACCTTTTGCTATTATTCATTACAACTAATTGTCTTTTTTTCTAAGAATAGAACTGCAATGATTACCACACTTTACATAGACGGGTACAAATCGATTAAACATCAAGCGGTGCCACTAAGGCCCATCAATTTGTTAATTGGAGGGAATGGAGTTGGAAAGAGTAATTTTATTGCGGTATTTTCCTTGTTAAGAGCAGTCTATGAAGGCAATTTAGGAAGCTATGTATTAAAAAAGGGTGGGGCAGATAATTTGTTGTTCTTTGGTAAAAAGGAGACAGAGAAAATAAATGTAACTATAGAGTTTGGCGATAAAGAAGGTAATACTGTTAATCGATTTCAGGTGTTTTTAGGAGAAGCTCAGGATGAATTATATATTATGGAAACACTTACAGCTTTTAATAGTTATGGTACATGGTATTCAACTATTTACGAAGAAAATAAGAAGGAATCCAATTTTAGAAATATTAATCATGGACAAGCTTTTTGGGTGAATGGCCTTTTGCAAGAATTTCAAGTTTATCACTTTCATGATACAAGCGACAGCTCACCAATCAAAAGCCCTAGCCATATAGATGATACCGTTGCGTTGAGAAAAGATGGTTCTAATATAGCGGCGTTCTTATTACACTTACAAAAAACGCATTTTAAGCATTATTTGAGAATTCAAAAAATGATCCAATCCATTGCGCCATTTTTTGGAGCGTTTGTATTAAATCCTACTACTGCCCCTAGTCCTCAAGTAAAATTAGCTTGGAAAGAGAAAGGCAATTATGACAAATATTTTGATGCTTACAGTCTCTCTGATGGCACTTTGCGTTTTATTTGTCTGGCTACTTTATTAATGCAGCCCAATCCTCCACGAACAATTATTATAGATGAACCAGAACTGGGCTTGCATCCTGTCGCCATCAAAAAATTAGCTGCTTTGATGGATTTAGCTTCAAGCAAAACTCAATTAATAGTCTCTACTCAATCGGTAGATTTGTTGAATGAGTTTGAAGCAGAAGATGTAATTGTGACGGATCGGTCAGAAAATGCCACTGTTTTTCATCGATTAGAAGAGGAAGAACTAAAAACGTGGATAGAAGAATATACGATGGGAGAGATTTGGCAAAAAAATATTATTGGTGGACAACCTTTTAATCTTTAAAAATGAGCAAGCGTTTAGTTTTTATTGTAGAAGGAGACACGGAGGTAAAATTTGTACACGAGTTAATTATTCCTTACTTATTGAGTTTAGGATATACTAATTCTATGAATGCTCAAACCATTATTACCAGCAGAAAGAAAAATAAAAAAGGCGGAGTGGGTAATTTTGAGTACTTGAAAAATGATATTAAACGTGTTTTTGCACAAGGGAATGTTATAGTAACTACCTTACTGGATTTTTTTAGATTACCGACCAATTTTCCTAATTACAGTACGGATAAACTCCAAATTCCTACGATAGAACAGGGCATGTATGAGGTATTTGATACGCCTGATTTTGTGCCCTATATACAGCAATACGAGATGGAGGCACTCTTTTTCTCTAAGTTAGAAGCATTCGAACTATCTACAGATACCAACAAACAACTTCAAGCTCTAGAAGTTATAATCGCTGACTATCCTAATCCAGAGGATATTAATGGAGGAGCAGACACCGCTCCCTCAAAACGTTTAGAAACTATATTTGGATATAAGAAGAACCTACATGTAGAATTCATTTTAGATGAATTAACTATTCCTGTTATTAGAGCCAAATGCCCACGGTTTAATACTTGGATAGAAAAGCTGATTAATAAGCTAAAAGAAGAATTTTAATACGGAAAAACAGCTCAAAAAGCCTTAGGGCATCCCCAAAAAAATAGCGCAGCCGTCCACAAGGAACGACTGCATTTTTTTTCTAAAAAATTATCCAACAAAAACTTAAGGACATAATTTGTACTTTCTGTTGGTACTGTAAATATTGGTAATCGGAATATCGACGGTTATAAAAGCACCCAGTCTAAAACCACTGGTTTGCATCACGGCTCCATTGACACCTGTAACGGTTCTCAGATTGGGGCCAATTTGGCCACCAATACCAATAGACAAGGGATATTTGGGGACACCATAAATTAGATAAGCCCCAGGGGCAAACACATTTTCAAACTTGAGATCGGGCAAGGGATTGGTGGTGTTGGCATTATTAGGATCAAAACGAAAGGCTGTGAGCGCGCCAATATCCAGAATAGAGGCAAAAATACTAAGCGAACCTGCGTCTCTAAAACCCCAACTGGCAGAAATTCCAATAGGGGTTGCGATGGCATAATAAGGGGTTTGCTCCATTCCATCCAAGTATTCATAACCCCCCGAAAGACCTACATAAGCATTAATGGCAATACTAAAATCAGAAAACTTCTTGATGGCAGCACTACCTGGAGGCAATGCAAACGCTTCAATGGCTTGTGAAACTTCTTTGGGGGTGGTAGCACGAACGGCCATAGCAATAAAACTACCATATTTCATAAGGAGTTTTTGCTCGCATTGCAAGACGCTATCAGGGGTAAGTTTTTCTATGACCTGAATCGCTTCTATAATAGCTACGGCATATTTTTGCTCTTGTATATCATAGATCATTTTGTTAATACTGCGCGCACTACCAATATAATCATCATACATGGATTGTTGTTGTAATAGAGAATCGGGAACAAAGTGACGTTGTATTTTTAAGGCATAATCAATCAAATTGATCGTCTTTTCTGCAAAGCTATAGAAATTGTGATTCTTTTCCGTTTTGGTCATTGGTTGCCCATTTCCACGGCTTGCATTTTTTTGTTTGCGATTGGTTTCTTGTACTTGTCCAAATAGCAAATGCCCTTCTTCGATGAATTTGCGAAGCGTACGCAAGAAGAGTTGTATGGCCAATTTATCACCGCGCATCGTGGTCATATAAGTGCCTAGTGTGCTAGGCCCCACTTTCAAATCCTTACCTTTCTGATACACCAAGCCCAAGAAAAAATCCGTTTGCAAGGTATCGCGCAGCATATCGCCAAACTGTTCAGGGTTTACCCAATACTTAGACTTGTCGATATATTCCATACTTTCCGAAAACAAATGAATCAACTTAAGCGTCGCCTGAAAATCCGCCAATTGGTCATTGCCCTCTATTTCTAAGGTATGAATCAAAGCCCGTTCTCCCAGATATTCGATAATATCCATAGGAGGACGTTTGAGTTTGAGCATACTAATAATTTCAAAACAATCGGCACCCAATACCCGCACCAAAGGATCTTTGATTTTGCTAGACTGCTGAAAATAATTGCTCAAACTTTCAGGCAGCACTTCCAAATCCTGAATAAAACTCTCTCTCAACGCCTCCCAAAAAGCATTAAAACGATAAATTTCCGACTCGATTGTCAGAATCGTTTCTGTAGTTTGAGGAAATAAGATTTGGAGTTCTTCCGACTCTTTGATTTTCTTATTAAAATCTTTAAAAAACGCAATGTGCAATTCCTCCTTGGTACGTTGTACTAAAAAATCGGCCAAGCCTGCCACAAATAGAGCAGGGTCCAAGCTCATGCCATTGGTATTTAGCCCACCGTCGCCCTCGCTATAACCCCGTTGAATGGCTTTCATGGTCACTGCAGCTGGATTAAAGCTCTCAAACGCTAAATAATTGCCGATAAATGGATTTTGGCTATAAGCTGCTTTGACTTCCTCTACCGAAAGTCCAGGTGCTAGATACTTGGACAGAATCGCCATAACTTCGGCATCTACCATAATGCGGCCTTGATTGGCTTTGTTTTTAATTTTTTCCGCATCATAAAAAGCTTGGTGTTTTTGAGCAAAGCTGTTGAGCGCCAGCCCTAATAGGAATAGGCAGCAGCCCCATAATTTGTAGTAATTGGTCATCGTGTTGGTTGTAAAATAAAGTGATATAAGGGATATGTATAGTGTGCTATGTATAGCGAGGTTATTTATTCAATCAAAACAAAAGCCGCCCAATAATAAGGATTGTCATAACGCTTACTCATGGTCAATTGTGCCTGCCGAAAAGCTACTGGAATGGCAATGCCTTTGGCGTAAGCCGCATAAAACAAGGTCATCAATTCGGCCGTTTGTTCATCGGGCACTTTCCAAAGACTAAGAATCATCTGCTTGCAGCCTGCAATTTTGAACGCACGTTGCAAGCCCATAACCCCCTCTGTATTGTTAATGTCTCCACGACCCGTTTCGCAGGCAGATAATACGACCAACTCTGTAGCCGATAAATTGAGATTGCTTACTTCATAGGCAGTCAGAATGCCATCTTCTTGAGCTACGGTATCTTTGGGAGCATCTACTGCCCAGTTTTTATTGGCTTGTGCTAAGGCAATTCCAGAGCGAAAGAGTGGCACTTGTTGTCCAATTTGTTGGAGTTTACAAGAAGTGCATTTATTCCATTTAAAGCCTTGTTCAAAGAAAAAACCATGGGAGGCAACATGCAAAATAGAGGGGGCTTCTTGTTGTAATAATTGTTTGATAGTCGCCTCATTTGCTTCTTGAGCTTGGAGTTGTTGGACTTGTACCGTTTTAGTATTTTCTGTTTCCAAGACTTGGCTGATTTTGTCTATTTCTACTTGAGTGCCATACAAATACTGAAAATCACCAGCATGTGCGCGTTTGGTGGCGGCTGTTTTGGTGGTAACACTGGCGGACGGTGTTGCATTGGCAGTTACTTTGGTGGTAATGCTAAATTTTGCTGTTGCCGAATCGCGTTCAGGGGTAGCCGCACCAAAATCGACACCACCCACCAATAGCATCCTTTTAGAACCATCTTGGACAACCGCCGAAGTATCGGGTGCTAACTTAAAAAAATCGCGCATGGTACTCAAGTAATGCAAATTGTAGTGTTGGAGCAGTCGTTCACCCAAATAGTAATCGTATAACAAGGCTCCAAAAGCCACTTTGTGCAGCAGCCCACTAGGCGATAAATAAATCTTTTTTGCATCCAGCAAATACATTTCCAAGGGTTGCCATATCAACTGATACAAGTATTCGCCTTCTACATTATCGCTAATATAATTGGTAGAGGCCGCCGAAACTTCTACTTGCAACAACTCTTTTAAGGTACTTTCATTGGCAATTTTGACCAAGATGGGCAACTCCTCATCAGGTCGAACAATAGCGGCATAATACAAGATCTTTTCTTCAAAAAATTCTCCTGTGTGATACTTAAAACTAATAAAATCAATGGCCACTTCTTCAGGGTTGAGTTGCTGTTTGAGTTCTTGGTAAGAATGAGGGACGGCACTACTGATCGAAGTTTCCAAGGACGAAGAATATAGAGCAAGCTGCATGGCTAGAAGGACAATTCTTCCATTGATTTGAGAGAGTCGAATGCCCTTTTTTTGGAGTGTAGCAGGACTCAATTCTTGGTATTGTATGTATTGTTCGCGCAAGGTAGTCCACTCTTGGTATTTGGCAATAAGGGTATCGTTATTACTAGCCAAAATACCCGATTTGATGTTAATGCCTGTTTCTAACGAAAGCCCTTTGAGTGCCAAATTATTATTAAAAACATCTTCTGCCAATTCTGGGTAAGCCTCCAAGTGTCGATGAGCGAAGGAATAAAAACAAGTGACTCTATGACTGATAAGAAATAATAATTCCTTGCGCTGTTGCTCAATCATACCAGCAAAAGAAAGCTTCAAATAATCCAGCGTGAGTTTATTAGAGGTTCTAAAGGCGTTTACAGCAGCATCGATATCGCCTGTTAGTTCTAGTAAACGTGCAATTTCAAAAGCCAAATGGAGCTGCTCTCGACTATAGGGGCCAAGCCAATGCTTACGCAATTCAAAAATTTCTTGAAAGATAGTTAGAGCCTGTTCATAGTTTTTTTGAACAGTGTAGACTTTTGCCAATAACATGAGTGCATTGCCATATTGCATATGCTTTTTTCCAAACTGCTTTTTTCTTTTGCTGATAAGTTGTTTGCAATTCTGTTCTAATTTATAATCAAACAACTTACTATCGGGAATAGGCTCTTGATTGAGTTGCAAGAGGTTGAACTCATTTAATTTATTATTAATGAGCATAGTTTGAGTCGTAGTATAAAAATCGTGGTTGGTACCTATCGTTGGAGCTTGTGCATAGATGATTTGTGCTTCTTTGATGAGTTGATCGGCTAATTGGAATTGTCCATAATCTGAATAAAGCCTCCCTAGACCCACTTTTAAGGAAGCTACATTAGGGTTTTTGGAGCCATAGAGTTGTTCTGTAATTTTAATACCTATTTTGTATTGACTAATAGCAATTTGATGATTACCACTATTAAGATAATATAAGGCCGTAACATTGGCCAAATACATATTGCCATAGGTATAATAAAGCTTGGAGTTTCCCCTGCTCACATTGGTTGCCTTTTCGAGATATTCCAGACATTTGGTGAGTGCTCCTTGTTGCAGATGGTATTTGGCAATGACCGCTAAGGTGTAAATATAATCACTGCTTTGGGTTTGTTGGCTGGCTTCAAGAATGGCCTTTTTTTGCTGACCAAAGTAAAGCATTCCTTCTAGTACTTGATTGTTGAGAGATATTGTTATACCGTTATTAATATAACTCATCTTCTCATTTTGGGTCATATTCAGATAAGGGATATTATTTTCCTTTTGGTAATGGGCTATTTTAAAATCAGCCAGTGCAATGGCTTTTTTTAGCATTGCTACATATTTCTTTGGACTTTTATGATTGACGGCGAGTAGTCCGTCTACGACCACTTTTTGACTAATATCTAGTTCATTACCAATTTTTTTGTTGGTTTGATAAACTTTATCAAATAGTGTAAGAGCGTGGGTATAATCCTTTTGGAAATTATTCTTGATGGAACCAAGGGAAATATAAAGATGCAAAAAGGTTTGATAAGCTATGGAATTGGGCGCGTATTGTGTGAAATCTACAGCCTTGCTCTGTTGCACCCCTCTTTCCAACCACAAAGCAGCCGTATTATAATCCCCTTTAGAGATATATACCTTACTACTATCGGCCATATCTATGTAGGTGAGTTCTTGGGCCGTGCAGGGAAGAACATAACTCAACAGCAGTAAATAAAAATAGAGGGGCGTGATTTTCATGGGAAAGGGGATTCAGAATACAAAAGGTGATTTTGCTTATAAAACCAATAGTTGCAAGTAATGATAAAATCTAAAATAAGAATTTTAAATTTATTTTAGTAGATTTATAAAAGCAACTTTCTAATAATTTTTGGTAACACAAAAAAGCCTTGCTCTCTCAAGGAAAGCAAAGCTTGTATTTCGATAAGTAGATTTAAATTTATATAGTTAATTCATCATCCAACAGGTCACTGTTGAAATTATCGGGTACATAACCATCATATTGAGCATTTCCGAAGCCCAATACAGGAAAGAAAATAAAACCTAAGAAGATTAGGCCAAGCGTATAGCCCATACCTTTTCCAAATTTGATAGAAATACCATTGCAAATGGAACAAGCTGCAAAAATATTGGCAATAGGTACAAAGAACAATATCAAATACCAAGCGGGTCTATCGGCAATCTTTGTTAGTACATAAGCATTGTACAAAGGAATCAAGGAAGCCCAACCTGGTTTTCCTGCTTTCTCAAATACTTTCCAAAAGCCAGCGAGATAGAATACAATAAATAAAAGGTAAACAATAACTCCTAAACTGCTTGTAGGGCTTTGCATGTGTATATAGTTTTTAAGGGTATTTTAATAATGTTATTAAAGTAACTTTTTTTTCAAAAAAAAGACTAAAATTTTAGTGGAAATAGTTGTTTTGTTAACTTATTTTAGTGGATTTGAACAAAGTTTTATTTTTTAGGTATATTACTAGCCTTAAATGACCAATATTTCTCTTTGAGAAAGCATTCTCAAACTACGATCAACCACTCCCAAATTCTTTTGTATATGGACATTAATTTGACTCCAGCGGAAAAAATAAAAATACTTAATTCAGATGATTTGTATCAAGTGATGCAACGAATCTTATTACGAGAAAATAAAATTGATCAAAACCGAGAACATTTTTGGATTGTTGGCTTGGAGAGCAATCACCGAATTTTGTTTATTGAATTGATTAGTTTGGGTACCGTAAATCGAACTATTGTAGAACCAATGGAGGTGTTTAGCTTGGCATTACAAAAACGCGCCGTCAATATCATTTTGTGTCACAATCATCCTAGTGGCGAACTTCAGCCTTCGGCAAAAGACAAAGATGTGACCGATCGACTCATTCAAGCAGGGCGTATTGTCAACATGCCTGTATTGGATCACTTGATTATTTCGGAACGCAGTTATTTGAGTTTTGAAGACAATGGAGTTATGAAAGAATTGCGACAAAGTATCAAGTATGTACCCAATTATGAATTGGTAGAACGCATTCGCAGAGAAGCCGAGTTGAAAGCACAACAGGCGTTGCTAGAGGCTAGAGCTTTGATGAAAGAAAAAATAAAAGAGGCCGACCACAAGGCCAAAATTTTGGTTGCCAAAGAACTCAAGCGCGATGGAATAGAAGATGAACGAGTAGCTGCACTGACCAAATTGCCATTGGAGGAAGTTCAAGCTTTAAACGTTCGGCGTAGAAAGTAAGGGTGGAGCGCAAATGGAAGGTGGGGCTGGTTGTTAATAAACATTCTAAAAAAAAGCAATGAATATCTGGGCGAGTTCTGATTTGCATTTGGACTATCAAGAAAACTGGGAATGGTGGCAACAACTTTCTTCAGAGCGGTATAAGGAAGATGGGCTGATATTGGCAGGTGATATAAGCCATGATACCACGCTATTTTTTCGTTTTTTTGAAATGCTATTGCCCAAGTTTAAGCAACTGTTTTTTGTGCCAGGCAATCATGATTTGTGGCTGACAGAACAGGATCAAGGAAACTCTTTAGATAAGTTTTATTATTTGTTACAACGCTTAGAAGCTATGGGCGTGCAAACCACTGCTTGGCAAAATACCGATCTTGCAATAATACCCTTATGGAGTTGGTATGATTACACCTTTGGGCAACCTTCTGTTACTATCAAACGCGCATGGATGGATTTTAAACACTGTCAATGGTCGATGGAAATGCCTGCCTTGACCGATTACTTTTTGGCGCGCAATGATCTCTCTATTGCCAAGACCAAATTGCCTATTATTTCCTTCTCGCATTTTATGCCCCATGCCGATTTGATGCCCCCCCAGCCCCCCAAGGTAGTGGCCGCCCTGATGCCTGTTTTTGGCAGTGAGCAATTGGGCAGCCAAATAACAACTTTAGGAAGTACCTTACATATTTATGGACACAGCCATCTCAACAGAAGCGTACAACGCGGCAAAACTTGGTTTTTGAACAATGCTTTTGGCTATCCACACGAAGCACCTATTTGCCGAAAGGTATTGCTGCCTGTTTATCAAAATGGTCAAGTAGTAACAGGCATAGAGCAATGGCCACACCCTCCTGAACGCTAACGAACAGATCTTACTGCTTTATGATTTTGCCACTTTGAATTTGGTTGTTGGTGCGAACCGTATAGCCATAGACCCCTGCGGCTAAATGCTGGATGTCAATAAGTTGTTGTTGATTAATCGTTTGTTCTATTACAATTTTGCCTTGCATGTCTACCAATCGAAAATGTAGGGGCGCGTTTGCTGTACTGGACTGTATTTGTATTAAGGCTGCCGTAGGGTTGGGATAGATTTCTACCAAATCATTGTTGGGTATATATTGAACATTGATCGTTCCATTATAGTAATTATTATAATGGAAAGCATACTCAAATTCCCAATTTGTATTCGTTATCCAATTCCAGGTATAGGCCGTGGATTGGGTCAGGTTGTTATAACTATCATAGACCAAATCGTATTTATTACTTTTTTCCCAAGTACTGGTGGTCGCATTCCATTGATACGAAAGCTGACTTAAAAGAAGATCAGCCCCATTAAAAGTTTTATCCGCTTTAGAACCATACATCCAAGCATTGGTGCCTGCATCCCAACTAGAGGTTATTTCCTGAATTCTATTACCATTGTTGTCAAAACTATAATCATGTTTGGAGTAAGGCACCCATAGGTTGTTATAAAAAGTAGCATGTATTTTTTGGATTTGGTTGTTATTGGCATCAAAAGCATAGTCTATTTTGTTGCGTCCTGTCCATTGGGCTGTGGCCGTATCGTAGGCATATTCAATTTGCTGTGTGCGGTTGCTGCTGGCATCAACGGTATAATCTTGTTTTAGATTGTTAATCCAGCCATTATTCCAATAATAATCCACTCGTTGTATTTCATTGTTATTGGCATCAAAAGCAATATCAGATCTATAAGAATTTAGCCATTGATTATTGACATTGTTCCACTGATACAAGGTTGTTTGTATTTGGTTATTATGGTTGTCAAAAATATAGTCAGATTTGTAAGAACCAATCCACTGGCTACTCAACTCATCCCAATAGTAGGAGTGTTGTCTTATCTTGTTGTTATTGGCATCAAACGTAAAGGTGGTTTGATAGCTGTAGACCCATTGGTTACTATTAGAATCCCAGTCAGCATTGGTAGATTGCGTCAGATTATTATGGCTGTCAAAGGTATAATCAGTTTTAGAACTATCCACCCATTGATTATTGTTAAAACTCCAAGCTAGATATACTATTTGAATGATCTCTCCATTGGAATTATAGTGGTATACTGTTTTGATATCATTAGAACAATGACCTGCTTGTACATCTTGACGACAACGAGTGGTACTATCTAGTAAGGGCTGGTTGCTGCTTTGGATATAGGTTGGTGTAGACGGAGGAGGGAGCTGTGCTAAGAGTGAGCAGGGAAATAAGGCAATCAGGCAAAGAATCAAGTTTTTCATAATAACGGTATAAAGATGGATGTAATACAAATAATAACGTAGTGCAAATTATTTTTGTAAAGTTCTATACAGGATTTTATTCAAAAGAAGTTGTTAACTTTATGGGTAAGAATAAAAAAATAAGAACATACTATGAATTATACACTAGACTTAACCATTGTCTTACTGCTATTTATCAACATTAGCACCAGCATAGCCCAAGATCCCATTATGGATTTTAATTTCAGAATGCGAGAAGAAATGCAGGAAATGTCCAAGAAAAGAGCCAATGCCTTTGTGGTAACTTGGCCTCAAGCTGATCCCAAAATTGTGGCCAAAAACTGGAAAAGTTATGCCAAGGGTTTGAAAGGGAAGTTGAATTATGATCGAGGGATGAACGAATATTTTGTAGATAATGGGATGATTGCTGGAATGGAAAATGCAGTGGATATTACCACCAAAATAGAGCAGAAGGGCGAAGGGGTAGAGATGGCTTTTTGGTTCAATGCAGGAGTCACCTATATACAGTCTGCCAACAATCCAGAGCCGTTTCAAGCCTGTGAAAAATTGCTACGTGATTTTGACAGCTTTGTCTATGCCGAAATCCTACGCGACCAAGTTAAGGAGGAAGAAAAAGTGCTCAAAAAAATGGCTCGTGACAAACGAAAAGTAGAGCGAGTTATCAAACGCGAAGAGCGCAAAATCAAAAAAGCCGAACGTGCCATTGCCAAAGCAGAAAAAGCAATGGAGGTTTCCAAAAAGGCCATTGAGGAGAACGAACAAACCATCCAAACCAAAGAACAGGAGGAAGCGGTACAACAGCAATTGATTGAAAAAATGAAGGATAAAATTAAGCAGGTGCGGTAGTAGTGGCGTATAGCATACGCCACTACTACCAAACATTATCATACGCCACTACTACCAAACATTATCATACGCCACTACTACCAAACATTATCATACGCCACTACTACCAAGCATTATCATACGCCACTACTACCAAGCAT
>JBGCDW010000089.1:0-10439 GCA_045105775.1 Aureispira sp. | reverse complement strand
AAAAATTCTTTATGAGTAGACATTATCACGACTAAATTCGTAGCGAAAAAAGCATCTTTTTACTTCGTGAGCCCTTCGGGGTTCCCTCACTCATCGTTAAAAATTGATTCCATAGCACTGCTATGAACTAAATGCGCTAGGACTTTTACTTACGTGAGCCCTTCGGGGTTGTACCTTTTAGGTACAACCCACGCAGATCGCTTTGCGAGTGCCTTGATTGATGAAAAAACCTTACTTTTTGTCTCTGTACAACTCCAGTCGTGATAATGTCTAAAAAACAGACGAAATATTGGAAAAATAACAAATCGTCAATCAATTAGGCAGTCTTTGTAAGGCCATCTAAAATTAGTTGTTACCACAGACCAACTAATGTGTAGTGCATTGAAAAAGGCATGATTTTATAAGCTGCTTGAATAGTTCTGCTATTCAAGCAGCTTTTTTTAATTATATTCAAGCAAGGTTTTTTTATTAGGCTATAGAATCAGCCAATAACAGTCACCTACAATTTTACCATTAAAATTAATTAAATATGCGTTATTCTTTCCTGTTTTGTTTGTTGTGGTGGGCTTCTTATGGAGTAGCTCAAACTACAGATTCGGATGTTTTTACAATCAATGTACACGAAACTAGCGACCCCTACAGCCTCAACCCTGTTACCTCTACCGCTGCCAACGCCGAAAATATAGAAGACAATCTCTTTTGTCGATTATTGAATTATAACGGTACCAATTTCCAGTTAGAACCTGTTCTAGCCGTTCAGATGCCTACCATAGAAGTGGCCAAAAAAGGCCCTTACAAAGGGGGAATGGTCTTGACGTATGAGATTCATCCAGATGCGGTTTGGGACAATAGCACTCCTGTAACAGGGTATGACTATTTGTTTACAGTCAAAGCCGCCAAACACCAAATGATAGGAAGTTCCAAAGGATCTAGTTTGAGTTTTATCAAAGCAATAGAAGTAGACGAGAGTAATCCTAAAAGGTTTATGGTTTATTCTAAGGATTTATCTTCTATGGCAGAAATGATAACAGGCTATAATTTGCACATTATGCCAGAGTATGTCTATGATCCACAACAAGTATTACGCAAAGTAGATTTGATAAAATTGGATGATGATCCCAATCGTTATAGCATCCCTGTGAAGGAATTTGCCGATGATTTTAGTTCAGAAAAATATGCTAGTAGTGTGGAAACGATACGTGGATGTGGCCCTTATAAATTGGTCAAATGGATGGAAAATGAACAGTTGGTCTTAGAGCGTAAAAAATCTTGGTGGGGAGATGGTGTCAAGGATAATGAACATCTTAAAGCTTATCCTGAGCGTATTGTTTATCATGTTGTTACTAGTCCCAATTGGGCATTGGCCAAACTAAAAAAAGAAGAATTAGATATTGTTAGAAATGTTCCCCCTCGTTTATTTTATGACGCACAAGAAAATGAAGAGTACAAAAATAAAGTAACCTTTCACGAACCTTCGCAGTTTGCTTATCATTACTTGGCGTTCAATTCCAAAAGTCCAAAATTGGCAGATAAACGCGTGCGTCAAGCTATTGCTCATGCCATTGATAGAGATAGAATTGTACAAGAATTGTTTGGAGGAGCCGCCATGAAAGTCAATACACCTGTTTCTCCACACAGAATGCATTACAACCTCAATGTCAAAGGGGTAGATTTGGATTTGGAATACGCGGCTGAGTTATTGGCAAAAGCAGGCTGGAAAGATACCGATGGCGATGATATTTTAGATAAGAAAGTAGATGGAGAATTGGTCAAATTGCGTCTCAAATACAATTATAATAGAAACAATATTGTACGAAAAAGTATTGGCAAATTACTCAAAGCAAATCTCGCTCAAATTGGTGTTCAAATGGATTTATATCCGATAGAATTTCCTGTATTATTACAAAAAGCTAGTAATCGAGAATATGAAATCATTGCTCTAGCTTGGGTAAATTCTCCAGGTTCTGACGACCTTAAAAATGTATGGCATACCAGTGCTGATACCAAAAGTGGTGGCAATCGTGTAGGATTTGGCAGCCCCAAAACAGATAAACTTATTGACCAAATTTTAGTAACGCTCGACGATAATGAACGGAAGCGGTTATATTTAGAATTTCAAGAACGGGTAGCTGCGGAATATCCCTATGCTTTTTTGGTTGTGCCCAATCAATTGGTAATGATTCGCGAAGGATTTAAATACCCACCTCTGGGACCAGTACGTCCAGGCTATATTACGCGGTTGTTTCAGAAGGATTAAGAACCCAACTAAAGGATGTCTTTTGGGACTTCATCGGAGCAACTTCTCGATTCAGAGAGTCGCTCCGATGAAGTTATTAAGTAGGTGGACAAAATAAATGTTAACTAAAAAAATGGAGTATTTTTATTCAGATCAAGGCACTCGCGAAGCGATCTGACTTATTTGATACAGTGTATCGAATAATCAGGTAACGGAGTCTTAGCGAGCTAAGGCGAGTATTTTCAACGATGAGCTGGAGGAAAATAGCCGTTTTTTGGTAGTAGTAATTTTGAACGGCTACTTAGACATAATTACTTAATGGTCAACTGTAATAAGATTAACAGCATAATATCTTGATAGGTTATTGTTTTTTTAAATTTAGCTGTATCTTTTAGGCTAGCCTGTAAAGGAGATTTCTTCTTAAAACGATCATCTCTGGTGTAGCATTTACAGGATATCAAAGCTATGGAGCAACCGTATTATTCCGAATACAACCTATCAGAACAATGAACTATAAACGATGTATAATCTTACTTATAGTAGGATTATTTTTTGGATTATCTTGTCAGAATACTATGCCAACAACAACAACTAATGGTAAGGATGCTTACACGCTAGAGACCACTGCAACAACACCTATCAATACCAAAATTTACACCCTTAAGAATGGACTAAAAGTCTATTTATCGGTTCAGAAACAGGAGCCACGTATTCAGACGATGATTGCGGTGCGTGCAGGTTCCAAAAACGACCCCGCTGCTGCTACAGGTTTGGCGCATTATCTAGAGCATATGATGTTCAAAGGAACCAGCAAGATTGCTTCTTTGGATTGGGAAAAAGAAAAACCCCTATTAAAGAAAATATCCAATTTATACGAAAAACACAGGAAAGCAACCCCTAAGGAACGGGCCAAAATTTACAAGGATATTGATTCGCTGTCTACCTTAGCGGCACAGTATGTAGCAGCCAATGAATACGACAAAATGGTGGCTTCTATAGGGGCTGAGGGAACCAATGCATTCACGTCCTTGGATCGAACCGTCTACTTAAATGATATTCCGAGCAATGAAATTGATCGTTGGCTACAATTGGAGGCCGAGCGATTTAGTGAATTGGTGTTGCGTCTTTTTCACACAGAACTCGAAACCGTATACGAAGAGTACAATCGGGCACAAACCAGCGATAGCCGCCGTATGTGGGAAGCTCTAATGAAAGCATTATTGCCCAATCATCCCTATGGAACACAAACAACTATTGGAAAAGGGGAACATCTAAAAATACCCTCTATGGAGAAAATCCATGAGTTTTTTAATACATATTATGTGCCCAATAACATGGCTATTGTTTTGTCAGGAGATTTTGATCCTGACGAAATGATTAAGAAAGTAGCACAATATTGGGGCAGTATGAAAGCTAAAAAAATTGCTGCTTGGAAATCACCTATCGTACCCAAAGCAGACAACATACAGGAAATCATTATAACAGGGAAAGAAAAAGCACGGGTACAACTCAATTGGAGTTTGGAAGGCGCTGAATCTGATGAGGCACTATTAGCAGAATTGGCAGCAGGGATTCTATACAATAAGCGAGCAGGACTGATGGATGTCAATTTGTTGCAGCCACAGGCTATTGGACAAAGAAGTGCGGCTGGGGTTTGGGCAGCCAATGACTATAGTTTTTTTATGATCTATGGGGAGCCAAGAATGGGCCAAGATCTAGAATTAGTCGTAAAATTATTACAAGAACAACTAGAACTACTCAAAGCAGGAACCTTTGAAGATTGGCTACTCGAAGCGGTCATCAATCAAAAAGAAATACAAGCACTCAAAGCTTTGGAAACGAATAAAGGACGTAGTTTTTATTTGTTGGATGCCTTTATTTACGAACAACCTTGGGTGCGTTATCAGCGCAGATTTCAACGTATGAGAGCATTTAACAAGCAAGACATCATGACCTTTGCCAATCGCGTACTAAATAATGAGCAATCCGTTGTTTTGCTAAAGCGAGAAGGGGCAGCACCAGCTCAAGAACCTGTTAAAAAACCAAAGATTACGCCTATAGCACTTAACAAGAACACCGCATCTGAATTTATGCAAGCATTTGAGGAGCAAGCAAACACCGCACTCAAGGCTGTATTTTTGGATTATGACCAACAAGTAACGACCCAAGAGTTGAGCAAGTCTGTTGATTTGAGTTATGTCAAAAATATGGATAATAATACCTTTGAATTGACCTATATTGTGGAAATGGGGAGTGGTAGCGATAACCTTTGGCCTTATGCTTTGCGCTACTTAAAATTCTTGGGTGCCAAAGATAAGACCACCAAAGAGCTACAGCAGGCTTGGTTTAAAGAGGGCTTGACCTTTGAGACCAGTGTTCGAAAAGAGGCCATGTACTTGACGATTTCAGGATTGGATCGTTCGTTTGAGAAGGGGGTAGTACTGTTAGAAGAGTTGTTGCGCGAACCTGTGGAGGATGAGCAGGCTTTGCAGAATATGATTGTAGATATTGGGAAGGAACGAGCCGACCGCAAGAAAGACAAGCGTCAAATTTTGCAGAAAGCTATGCTAGGTTATGCTTATTATGGCAATAAAGCTCCCATACACTTCGAACTTCCCCAACAATACTTGGGAGAAATGACCCCTAATTTGCTCATTAGACGCACCAAATATCTTATGGACTATGAGCACCAAATATTTTATTATGGTTCTAAGTCTATGGAGGATGTGGCCCGTGTGCTCAACGATAAGCACCAAATGACCAATGCCCCCAAACCATTGGTACCTACGCGAGATTATGTACAATTGCCAACAGATAAGAACAAGGTGATTTTTACTCATTACGAAGGAATGCCTCAAGTAGAATTATTGTTGGTGTCTAAAGGCAATGATAGCTTTGACATACAAGAAGCACGTATTTCGCGCCTTTATAATGAGTATTTTGGTCGTGGCCTATCTTCTATTGTATTTCAAGAAATTAGAGAAGCACGCGGCTTGGCTTATTCTACTTATGTGTATAATGCCAGCCCCCAAAAAAAGAACAAAGCACATTATCTAAAGGCATTTGTAGGGACTCAAGCCGACAAATTACAAGAAGCTGCCCAAGCATTGCTCAGTTTGATGGATACCCTGCCCATTTCCGAATTGCAGATAGACAATGCACTACAAGGACTTATCAAAAAGCTAGAAACAGAACGGATTACAGGGGCAGAAATCTTTTGGGACAAGCGCGAGAAAGCTCGTCTAGGGTTAACGGAAGATCCTAGAATTGAGGATTATGCTTTTTATAAAGAACTAGCCAATGAACCCAAGCGTGTGGTGACATTGCTGAAAAAATTTCACCAAGATGTGATTCAAAAAAGAGCCTTTACTTTTTTGGTATTGGGCGATCGCAAACAAGTAGATCTAAATTACTTAAAGGCTTTTGGGGAGGTAAAAGAAACAAGTTTGGAGGAATTATTTGGCTATTAATGTTATGGAACAACCACCTGAGAAAAAATTTCTAAAGGATTTCTTGAGAGTGGCGATAATAGCCGTGGGTGGAGGTTTGTTTTTTAGAAGACGAACTAAATGCCCTGTAAAGTAACTTATTGTATAGAGCATCAAGGCAAAAGCTCCGTAGGAGCGATACTTTTGTAAATTATCTAACGACTAAAACGAATTAAAACCGCATAAAAATGAGCGAAGAAAAAGTAATCATGGTAGGATTTGGAACCTTATTGTTGCAAGAATCATTAGGGGATACCATTGGAGCTGCCAAAAAATTTCGACCAATCATCGTTCCCAATTATCGTCGTCTTTTTAACTTATTGCCCGACCATTACGAGGCCGATAATCGATTGCGTGCCGACCATACAGAAATTGGTGCCGCCAATATTGAGCCTGCCGAAGGCTTTCAGTTTAATGGATTGAGTTTTGAAGCAGATGCCAAAAACCTAGCACAACTAGACCAACGAGAGCGTTATTACAAGCGTTCGGTAGTGCCATATATTGACTTTGAAACAGGAGAAAATTTGGGGATGTGTCACGTTTATGAGTCGCCACTAGAGGCACGTTGGTTGCGCCACGACAACGATCAATTATTGCCCTTGTGGCGCGATATTGTTTATGCTAGAGTAGGAGCTTATCGAATTAGTGAGGCATTTGGAAAAATGTATGACGAAACGACCTATTTGGCGGATGGTAAAACCCTGTTGGTAGATTATTACAAAGACCACTTGAAAGCCTTGGAAGATCTAGAAACTGTGCGCTTGCAATACCAAAAATAGCACGGTAACAAAAGATTCAATGCGCTGTAAAGTAAGTTGTCGCATGTTCTGAGCATATTTTGATATGCCTGTGGTTGAGTTGCTAATGCTTGCGCGAACTCGCTTTTGATTCGGTTTGACGAAGGCATTATCGCTTTACAAAATGTTATAAAACTTACGTTACAGGGCACTCAACATCACCACCCCAAAAAACATACAATACGATGAGAGAAAAAGATTTTTCTATTCATAACAACGACCTGAATTTACGTGTTGATGGTGGACGTTTGTGGCTTGCACCCCCTCATAAGGACGAATCAACAGGGGTAGACTTGGATGAGGAAACAGGCAAATTGTCCATCTATTTGCACCCCAAGGATGATTCTGTGACTGTACAGGATGCCTTGATGGAATTGGTAGGTACCACCAGCACGAGTTATTATTGGTTTTTTCAGCTCAAAAAACGATTGCCTTCCTTACTGTTGTTGATTCCTATCTCAATGACCGTATTGTTTATTGCTTTTATTACCGTTTGGGGAGATTTGGTGATCAATTGGGTGTTCTTGGGGGGCAATGATCCTACTGTTTTTGGTTTGCGTATGAACGAGTCGGCCATTTTATATGCCGCATTGGCCATTGTAGTTATTTATTTTTTTCCCGTTCTATTTACAGGCGAACAAGAAGGCTTTGTAGAGGCACTCAATGAGCGTTTTTCTAATAAAGAACAGTTGCGTAAACGCTTGGCTGAATTGCTCAAATTATTACAAGTAAAAGAAGTAATCAAAGAGCTAGAAATTTGGAATCCTGATTTGGGCAATGAAGAAGTAGACTGGATTGGTAAGAGCTTATTGCCTGCTATCCTGCAATTGGAATTATACACCACCCTCCAAGTGCGTATTGATGATCGGCCGCGTATAGAAAATTATTTTCAAGAGCAATTGGACCAAGTTATTGACTGGGAGGAAGAAGAATTAGAACCATTGGGATGGACTGATGAACACCCGATTCCGTACAGCTATCTTCAAACTTGGGAAAAGAGCTTACTGGCCGTTTATGTATTTGCCTCAACAGCAAGTATGCCCACCGATTGGTGTCAATTGGAAGGCGGTTTGCAAGATGGGGTGTTGCAAAGAGCGGTGTCCTTGCGTTTGGTGAAACTATTAATAGAAAAATTCAAAGAACGCTTATTCTTAGAAGAAGATATACAGCAATTAATCTCCTTGGATTTGTTTGCTAGTAGATGTCTTAATGATTATGGTATTTTGGGGCCTTCCCTGCATTATACCCACGATGTTTGGAGTATATCGGAGCAAGTAGTAGAAACAGAGAGAGTAGCCGTAGAGGAAGAAATGAAGTATCTGTTTACTTATTTGCAAACAGAAGTTGCCAGCCTTATTACCTTGTTAGAAGATCCTGTAGGCGCGCTCAAACTCAACAGTGTGCATACACAAGAAAGTATTTATAATGAAGAGCGTTTGGCTTCTATCCGCTTTTTTGTAGAGGTGATTTACGAATCAGAACAATACAAAATTCTCAAACAATATTGGCCCTTGTTAACGGCTCAACCACCTCTGGTAGCGAGCAATAGTGAAGATATTTACAGAATTATTGGCATAGATTATTTATTAAAAATAACGACTATTTTTGAACGAGCAGGGCTGTACGATCAAGCCAATGTTACGCTTGATTACCTAGAACGCGTTTTTCCATTCAAGGGAAAAGTGGGGAAAGCCCGTATACAAGAGCGTCAAGGCAACTTTGAGGTAAGTGTTAAAGCACTCCTGGGCATTCGCAAAGCTTGGCAGCAAAAGGAATTGACCCTAAAAGATCATGCGGTCATTGATCTGGATTTGAACAGTTCTTGGGCGATTGTAAGTGGACGATTGGAGTCTTATAGAGCCGCAGGAGAGGAGAGTTTGAAAGAAGCACAATATTTACTAGATCGCAATTTTGATAGTTTACGAAGCAGTGATCAAACCATTCGTTTGTATAATATCCGAGCCAATTACGAAGAATGGGCGGGCCGACCTGAAGGGGCACTAGAAAATTATGACAAAGCCTTGCAAATTCCAGGGGTGAGCCAATCGGGACTCAGCAATTTATTAGTGAACAAAGGTATTGCTTTGCGCCAATTGAGACGCTTGGCCGAAGCCGCTCAATTTGGAGAACAAGGGGTGGCCATCAAAGCAGCTATTGGGGATGCCGACCAACTGCCGATTGCACAACACAATTTGGCACAAACCTACATTGAGTTGGCTCGCGAAAGCCCCATAGAGCAGCAACAAGCCCAATTGGAGCAAGCCATCAAGCACGCGAGCGATGGTTTGACCTTGCAAACCCAAACAGGTTCTACCAAGAAAAAAGGCCAATTGCTGGCAGAATGTTTCTTGGGATATTGGAACCTGCCAGAACAAAACGAGCACACCCAAGAGGCCAAACGCCACTATTGGGAAGGTCTGCAAGCATGGTTGCAAGAGCAACAGGAAAAAAAGGTTCAATCTTATGATACCCACATAGTTATTACTGAATTGTTGGGAAGTTATAAGCCTTGGGCGGGCTTGGATTTGGAGCGTCTGATAAATTGGAAATTGCCCTAAGTTTTGTACCTTTGCCTATGTACATATTTGCATAAAAACAATCTTTAAAAGAATTTCTTTTATGGCATTTTATCAAAAAGCAGGCAAGGTTCCACCCAAAAGGCATACGCAATTTAGGAAGCCCAATGGGGAATTGTATGCCGAAGAATTGGTGAGTACAGAAGGTTTCTCTGCCAATTACTCTCTAATTTATCATTGTCATCCGCCTACATTGGTCAAGGAAATAGGTGAAGCCTATTCGGTGGCTCCCAAAGTAGCCTTGGAGAAAAATATGAAGGCGCTTTCGTTGCGTACTTTTGATGTTCCTCCCAAGGAGGATTATTTGGATAGCCGAACCATCTTGATGACCAACAATGATCTCTATTTGGGGGTGGCTGCACCTACGGGCAAAAGCATGGATTATTTCTACAAGAATGCAGATGCTGATGAATTGTTGTTTGTGCATGAGGGAAGTGGTGTGGTGCATACTATTTATGGAGCATTGGCTTTTGAGTATGGCGATTACATTGTGCTACCAAGAGGAACGATTTATAAAATGGAGTTCAAAACAGAAAAAAATCGTTTGTTGGTTTTGGAATCGTTCAGTCCTATTCGCTTTCCCAAGCGTTACCAAAATGAACAGGGGCAATTGATGGAACACGCGCCATTCTGTGAACGAGACATTCGCACCCCACAAAATCTTGTCACACACGATGAGGAAGGCGATTTTAAGGTCTTAATCAAAAAGCAAGACTTAATTTACCCCTATACTTATGCTACGCATCCTTTTGATGCTATTGGCTGGGACGGCTATCATTATCCGTACATTTTTTCTATTCACGAATTTGAACCCATTACAGGGCGGGTGCATCAGCCACCACCAGTACACCAAACCTTTTCAGGAGCGGGTTTTGTGGTTTGCTCTTTCTGCCCACGCAAATACGATTACCACCCCCAAGCTATTCCAGCACCGTACAATCACAGCAATATTGATTCGGATGAAGTATTGTATTACGTCGATGGCGATTTTATGAGTCGTAATAATATTGAGAGAGGACAAATTACCTTACATCCAGGAGGTATTCCACACGGGCCCCATCCAGGAGCAGCAGAACGCAGTATTGGGGTAGAAGATACCGAAGAATTGGCCGTAATGGTCGATCCTTATCGCCCGTTTCAGATTACAGAAGCAGCACTGGCCATTCAAGATCCCGATTATTATTTATCGTGGCTCAAGCATTGAAGTTGTTTAAGAATAGCCTAATGTCGCTAATGAAAGCTAATTTTTTCCTACTCTGCGTTAAAAATTGACTCCATAGCGCTGCTATGAACTAAATTTTTGCCTTGATTAGAATCAAATTATCACTCATTATCAACGCTA
>JBGCDW010000088.1:0-5172 GCA_045105775.1 Aureispira sp. | reverse complement strand
AGCTAATTTTGTCCTACTCATCGTTAAAAATTATTTTATGAACTCGCTCCGCTCGGTTGACTCCATAGCGCTGCTATGAACTAAATATGCAGGACTTTTACTTACGTGAGCCCTTCGGGGTTGTACCTTTTAGGTACAACCCACGCAGATCGCTTTGCGAGTGCCTTGATTACTTTGTGAGCTCGCCTATGGCTCGGTTAGAATCAAATTATCACTCATTATACTTACGTGAGCTAGTGCGCGTTGCTTATGAGCTCGGCAGAGCCTCGGTTCGCAGGCTCGGTTCAACGCTATTCCATTTTTAAACAACTTCATTGTTTGTAGGGATTGATAATGATTGTCCTTCCTACACTATTTCAATATTTATAATAATCAACATGAAATTCGGAACCAAAGTAATTCACGCAGGCATTGAGCCTGATCCTAGTACTGGAGCCATTATGACTCCTATTTTCCAAACTTCTACTTATGTCCAATCTTCTCCTGGCAAGCATCAAGGTTATGAATATGCTCGTACTCAAAACCCCACTCGTAATGCGCTAGAGAAGAATTTGGCGGCACTAGAAAATGGATCCAAGGCGATTTGTTTTGGTAGCGGATTAGCAGCTATCAATGCCTTGGTTCAAACATTCAACCCTGGCGATGAAATCATTGTGACCAATGATTTGTATGGGGGCACCTACCGTCTATTGACAAGTGTGTTTGGCCGTTTTGGCATCAAATCACATTTCATTGATATGGAAGAACCCAACAATCTTAAAGCATATATCAATGCAAACACCAAACTGGTTTGGATAGAAACACCAACCAATCCTATGCTCAATATTATTGATATTGCGGCTGTTTGTGCCATTGCCAAAGAGCATAACATCAAGACTTGTGTGGACAATACCTTTGCCTCTCCTTATCTCCAAAATCCTTTGGATTTAGGTGCTGATATGGTAATGCACTCTGCAACTAAGTATCTGGGTGGGCACTCTGATGTCGTACATGGCTGTATTGTTTGCAAAGATGAAAAAGATGCGGAAGCTCTTTATTATATGCAAAATGCAGCAGGTGCAGTGCCTGGGCCGCAAGATTGTTTCCTTTTGTTGCGCGGTATCAAAACCTTGCATTTGCGTGTGCAACGTTCTTGTGAGAATGCCAAAGTAATCGCTCAATTCTTGCTCACACATCCCAAGGTAGGCAATGTGTATTATCCAGGATTTGAGCAGCACCCTGGCCACGAAATTGCCAAGAAGCAAATGCGTGATTTTGGGGCAATGGTTTCTTTTGATCTCAAAGAAGACACCTTTGAGGCAGCAGCAGCCATTCTAGAAAAAACACACTACTTTACATTGGCCGAGTCACTCGGTGGTGTCGAATCACTCATTGGACACCCTGCTTCGATGACACACGCCTCTATTCCTAGAGAACATCGCCTCAAAGTAGGCTTGACCGATTCGCTCATTCGCCTAAGTGTAGGGGTGGAAGATGTAGACGATTTGTTGCAGGATTTGAAAAATGCTTTGGATGCTTAGTAGTCAAAAAAGGCTATTTCTTACACAGATCTTGATGTAGTTTATCAAATGTTGTTGGAGGGAAAGAAGTAATAAGCATATTCTCTCCAACAATTTTAAGAGTCATAAAATCAACCTCAAACTTTTGCTTAGGTTTGAAGTTTAATTAACTATATTAGGGTTGCTCAAACAATTCTAATTATTGTTAATAATACTTCGTGGATTTTTATAGTAATACAGCAAATTATTTTACAAATGGGAACAAAAGAACCAATAGATTTAGGCGATGGAACCGAAAAAGAGTCTGAGGATAGTGGTTCTTTGCTTATGGAACACCCCTTTGACCCTTTACTAATTAGAATTGAAACCAAAACGCCTTCTCTTGATACATTGATTAAACGAATTGCAAGGGAGTCTATTCTTATGAATACAGATTCTTATTTTCAAAGAAAAGATAATCTATGGAATGAAACCATGCAAAGTAGGCTAATAGAGTCTATTCTTATTCGTTTCCCATTGCCTGCTTTTTTCTTTGATGCAAGCGACGATGATAACTGGTTAGTTGTAGATGGATTGCAACGACTAAGTAGCATTCGAAATTTTGTAGTAAATAAAACACTTCGGCTTAAGAATCTTGAATTTTTGCCCCACTTGGACGGTTCAACGTGGGATGATATTCCAGAAAATCTTCAGCGAATCATAGAAGAAGCTCAAGTTGTGATTTACAAAATTTTGCCCGGTACACCAACAGATGTCAAGTTCAATATTTTCAAGCGAATTAATACAGGCGGAATAACACTAGAATCACAAGAAATAAGACATGCTTTGTTTCAGGGTGTTCCTGCAACATTTATTGAGCAATTGGCTAAAGATGAGTATTTCATTACAGTAACTAATAAAAAGATTAAACCCCACAGAATGCTTGATCGAGAGTTTGCGAATCGCTTTCTGTGCTTTTATCTTTTAGGGGTTGATAACTATGGTACAAAAGACTATGGGTATGACATTGATACTTTTATGAGTAAGGCACTAGCTGAACTTGATACTAAAACAGAAACAGAGCGTCAAAACATAGCCTCAGCCTTTTCTAATTCAATGAATCTAGCTTACACTATATTTGGTACAAAGGCATTTAGAAAAATTTATAAGAACCATAAAAGGACTCCGCCTATAAACAAAGCATTATTTGATGCCTTATCTACTCAATTGGCACGACTGAACCAAGATGAGAGCGCAATACTTGAACGTAAAAAAGACGTATTTAAGAAAAAAACCAAACAGCTGATTGCAGAGGACAACGATTTTTTTGCTTCGATTACCAGTTCTACAGGAGATAAGAAAAAAGTACTCTACAGACACCATACAATCCAAACTCTTATCCAAGAAACCATTACTCAACTATGATTCAATCCATCGAGTTAACAAATTTTAAAGCGATTAAACAAAAATACTTTCCTTTGGGAAAGCTCAATTTGTTACTTGGGCTTAATGGTCAAGGCAAATCTTCTTTCATCCAATCACTTTTATTATTAAGGCAATCTGATAAACTGCCCAATGGAGAGTTAAAATTAAATAGTGGAGAAAATGGGTTGGTTAATATAGGAACATCTCAAGATGCGCTTTATCAATATAGCCCTAACAATGAGTTTTCTATTGGTTTACAATTCAAAGAACAAGCTCCTTATTGTATGAATTTTATACACCAGATGGATGCTGATATTTTGAAACAAAAGTCTACCGACTCGATTGACCGAAAATTGCTTGAGCATAATTCAGAAGAAGCACTTTTTAATAGCAAATTTCAATATCTAAATGCTCAACGTATTGAACCCAAAGCAACAAATATTGCTAGTTATTCAAATGTAATGGAGGCAAATAGTATTGGAAAACATGGTCAATATACTGCCCATTATATAGAACTTAGAGGGAATGAGCCTATACAATTTGATAATTTATTGCATCCAAAATCTAAAACGGTTGATCGTTTTACTAAAAAAGAAACCGTTGATAGACGATTGCTAAACCAAATTAATCTGTGGCTTGGTGAAATTTCGCCAGGTGTCAATGTTATTACTTCAAAAATTTCAACGGATATTATCTTGTTGGAATATGAGTTTGAGCAACCAAATCTAGGTAGTACAAACAAATTTAAACCCGAAAATGTTGGTTTTGGTATTTCTTACTCACTTCATGTGCTAACCGCCTTATTATCTGCTCAACCAGGGGGGTTAGTTATTATAGAAAACCCAGAGAGCCACATTCATCCGCAAGGACAATCAACTTTAGGGCGACTTATTACCTTACTTGCATTGAATGATGTTCAAATTGTTATTGAGACCCATAGCGATCATATATTAAATGGAATTAGAGTTGGGATTAAGGAGCATCCAGCTTTAAAAGATGAAACCATGTTATTCTTCTTTAAAAAAATTGTTGATAAGCATGAGCAGTTTGCCTCTGTTATTAACATCAAAATAGATAAAAATGGTACTTTAAGTAACTATCCTCAGCATCTGCTTGATGAATGGAGTAATCAACTTTCAAAACTGGTCTAACATGGAATTGATACTAAATGAATTGAGCAAAGAGCCTCTTGCTTCTAATCAATATACTGCCAATGAAAGAATGGAGCAAGTGGCAACAACGGTCAATGAAGCAAAAAAACAAGGATTTCAAAAAATACGCTCGGATGACTTTGCATATGAAATTGAGCTATCTAATGAATATACACTAAACGATTGGTTGAACAACAAGAATGTTTCAGAAATTCAAAGAAATTTTCTGTATGGAATGATTACGCCCCCATTCATCAAAGATGGTGATGAGCAAGAGGATAAATATATTGAGAACTCGTTCTATTTTGAAAATGAGGCATATAACTACCCAAAAACGGAGTGTCCTGGATTAGCAGCAGCATATCTTTATAATACATTAAGTCTCAGTTTTCCTACATCAGCTATTTGGTGTAACACTACTTTGTCTATAACTATTGAAAAAGACGACAATGCCAAAAATGAACAAGTTCATAATATATTTTCGGAAGCATCTCTAAAGGAAACAGAGATTGCTACTTTTATTGAAAGTATAACCAAGCTAGAGTTATTAGAAACAGATATTCCTCCAAATAATAAAAACATTCATTTAGCGGATCATCATGGCAAAAAAGAACTTAAATCGCTTTGTAACAGAATAAAACATAGTCCTTATGTTCTAGAAATGAGATCTACCAATTGGGGAGGAAGTAACTTTATTAGAAGTACTTCCCCTGACGGAGTCATTGAGCTAGTGCTTTTAAGATATGATATGCGATACGCCCTGTCAGTTCAGACCACTGGTCGAAACCTAAGAGAGACACAAGCTATTGCTGAAATTCTGGAGGAGCGATATTCTTAATCAACTTGTTTAAAACACCTAACAAATCTACCAAAATTGAATCCTAAACAATAAGATTTTATAAACTCATATTACTAAGTTTTTACACCTATTTTATTTTTATGATAGAGTTATTACCATAACTGTTGTTATTTTTTTATCTATGAAAATTTTCTTTGAAAGCAGCTATCAAGATCGGTTGGATAAAGCTATTCAAGAGCTAGAATTACGCAGTAGTGTAGAATTTGTAACCGTTATTTACCCCCAAAGCGACGACTATAGAGATGTAGAATTGTGGGGA
>JBGCDW010000087.1:0-15222 GCA_045105775.1 Aureispira sp. | reverse complement strand
TGCGCCATTCCCAATTTCATCACCGTATCAATTTCGAATACCCCAGCTACGCCCTCATACAAGGAATAAATCGCCTCGTTAATCATCGGCATTAAGATACGATTGGCAATAAACCCTGGATAATCATTCACCTCTGTTGGCACTTTGCCCAAGCCTTTGGACAGCTCCATAATGGTGTTGGTCACCTCATCAGAAGTCGCATAACCGCGAATCACTTCTACCAGTTTCATCACGGGCACGGGATTCATAAAGTGCATCCCAATCACGCGATCGGGGCGACTGGTAACGGCAGCTATTTTGGTAATAGAAATAGACGAAGTATTGGTTGCCAAAATAGCCCCTTCAGGTGCCAAAGCATCCATTTGCTGAAAGATTTTTAATTTCAAATCCACATTTTCAGTAGCAGCTTCTACAATCAAATCTGCCTTCCCTGCTGCTGCACTCATATCCGTAGCCGTTTGCAAATGCGCCAAAGTCTGGGCCTTCTCTTCTTCTGATATTTTACCCTTCTTGACCATCCGATCCAGATTCTTGCCAATGGTCGCCACGGCCTTATCCAAGGCCACTTGTGCAATATCCACCAAGGTCACCTGATACTGGTGCATGGCAAACACATGAGCAATCCCATTTCCCATCGTCCCCGCTCCAATCACAACTATATTTTTCATCCTTTTTTATTTTTAAACAATTTGATATTCAATGCGCCCACAAAGATGCCGAAAACCCTTTTAAAATCCAATTTTCCCCATAGGCGGAATTTATAATTACAAATCCCAGCCGTACAGACGCAAAATTTTGCGTCTCCACGGCATCCAAAAAAAAGAAAAACCCCAACCCCCAAAACGAGGGCAAAACCCTAACACCCCCACAATACCCATCCCCTACATTTGTAAAGCCGCAAAATTTTGCGTCTCCACCAAAAAAACAAAAACAAATGCCACAGGGAAAAACCCCAACACCAAAAACCTAGGCAAAACCCTAACAACCCCACAATACCCATCCCCTACATTTGTAAAGACGCAAGATATTGCGTCTACACCAACGAGAACAGAAAGAATAGAAAAAAGCAAAAAAAGCAACACCATGTACGAGCACCAACAAGACCACACCCAACAGCAATCGGTAAATTACCAAACCACCAGCCAAACCCAAAGCGAAGCCACCCCCCAAACAGAGGCCCCCACCACCACCAGCCTCCCCAAAAACATGAAAGCAGGCTTTGAATACAGTTGGGGCATATCGCTAGAAGACGTACGCGTCCACTACAACTCCGACCTCCCCGCCCAAAAAGGCGATGGACAGAGCTACTTAGATGGCACGGATATCTACCTTGCCCCCGAGGCCGAAGAGGCCCTCTCCCCCGCCGTAGCTACCCTAGCCCGCGCCATCAAAAACAACGAGCTGCCCACAGGCGACCAAGCCACAAGCGAGGACGAAGCCCCAGACCCACAACCGAATAAAACGGGCATACCAGATCAGCTTAAAACCAACATAGAAAACATGTCGGGCTACTCATTTGATGAGGTACGGGTGCATTATAATTCTAAGAAACCTGCGGAGGATGGGGCATTGGCTTATGCCTATGGGCTGGATGTGTATATCGGGACGGGGCAGGAGGAGCATTTGGCGCATGAACTTTGGCATGTGGTGCAGCAGATGGAGGGAGGCGTGAAAGGAAACAGAACGCGAGAAAAGGACGCGGGCTTAGAGTCAGAAGCAGAGGAGAAGGCGCAAAAGGTGCGGAAGGGGGGCAAGAATGAGGCGAAGCAGCCAAAAAGAGTTAAACGACCGGTAGGGGCGCGACAAAACATGGAAGATGGAGATGCGCCGGCGCAGGAGAAGGGATGGAAGAAGAGCCCGTACGGAGACGCCGGAATTTTCTATAAAGAGGGCTATCCAGAATGTTTTAAGGTGACGGGGTTTCAAGTTGACGACCAAGGTAAAGAAGCGGAGGCAATAGGGGACATGATGAAGATCAAAAGGCCGAAGCGGCGGATATTAAAGCGGAATGCGGCCACAATGGCGGGAGAGGACGGGGAAGAAAATCAAGAGGTGAACGGAGCGGAGTTCTATGACGCGGCAATAGCGGAGGCTTACGCACCAAAATTGAAGATGGCAGAGACGAAGGCAGGCAGGGCGGGGGACGGGCAGGCGGAAGCGGTGAGGAAGCTGGCCGGCCTAAAGAAGGAAAAGTCGGATGCCAGGAACTGGGAGGAGATAGAGATTCAGGAATATATAACGGGGAAAAACCTGGCGGAATTGCTTGCACGCAAGGAGGTTACGTGGACGGGGATGGAGAAGCTGGGGCGAGAAATGGGCAAGTTGTTGGTGTACGATTTAGTAATAAGAAACATAGACAGGTTTGCCGTGGCTGCACTGACGGAGCATAGAACAGAGAAGGAGGTCGCATCAGAGGCTGCGAGAAAGGAGAAATGGATGAACCAAGGGCAGATGGAAGAGGATTTTTGGCCGGAGGTATGGACAGGGAACAAAGGGAACATAATGATAGTGGGTGATGCGGTGTACTCGATAGACACACAGGGCAGCAAATACGAGAAACGAGAGAAGGAGGAAGCGTATCAGGCGGCAATTCGGGAGTATATACGGGACATGCTAGGCGATGCGGGGGACGCGGGGGCGGATACGGCATGGCAGGAGATGCTAGAGCACATGACAGGAGGGCTAGAGGGTGGAGAAGGTAAGGCGGACCGTTTTAAGGAAAAATTCAAATGCGGGATAAGAGAAGGGCAGGAGTTACTGGAGGCAAGAGCGGAGACGTCCCCATACATCTCGGAGAGAATCGACGCAATTAAGCAGAATAGTTAGTAGGAGAGTTATGAAGTCTTTGTAACAAAATTTAGTACTCCCATTCCCCCAAAACACCACCGAATCCAACGCCTAACATAAGCCCCCACGCGTTCCTCCGACGCGTTTTGCTCATAAAGCTGGGAGCATTTATCCAAAAAATTCCGTATAGTTTTGGTCGCTACTTGTAGGCGACAAGTGCGAAAACGGACGCGCCTAGAGGGGCTAGGGCGCGATTTTTTTCCAGCGGGTGCTGGGGCAGCGGCGGGTGCGGCGACACTAGAGCAGTTGGCAGCAGTGGAGCTGCCCTGCTCCTCCTCCTCGACCACCTATAGGTGATAGCCCAAAAAATCAAAGCCTGCGGTTGTACGTCCGATAAAGGTTTTGTCGGGGTGTTGAGACGCAAAATTTTGCGTCTGTACAAATATAGGGTTTGGTTCATGAGGGCAATGGCCTTGCGGAGTTTCCAGCGCGTGGGTGCTAGGATCACCCAATCGTCCGTATAGCAGCGGCTGCTGGGGTTGGTGTCTGTTTTTTGGAAAGATGATTCGGGAACAAATAAAAAACCTGCCAGACGCATTCTAGGCATCTGACAGGTTTGTATTAATTATTTTGGGGGGTGGCCGTGGGGCCACCATATATGGTGGCCCTACGGCCAAATACCCAAGGCATTGTAATCGTTTCCAATTTTTTCGATGGCGTAGACAAAGGCGGCGGTACGCAGATCTTTGATCATTTTGCGTTTGCGCGTATTGCGAATACCATTGTAGGCATTAATCATCGTTTCCTCTAGGCCAGAACGCACGAGGTCTACCTCATCGGCACCAAAGGTTAATAATTTGCGCTCGGCAGGATTTAGGACTTTGCCTGTCATTTTGACGACCAAATCTACTAGCAATTCGTAGCGATTGCTTTCAAAACGTTTTTGCATACGGCCAAAACGCATGTGCGATAGATTTTTCAACCACTCAAAGTACGATACCGTTACCCCCCCTGCATTGGCATACATATCGGGAATGATGAGGCATCCTTTTTCTAATAAGATGGCTTCGGCTTCAGGCGTTACGGGGCCGTTGGCTGCTTCTACGATTATTTTTGCTTTGATTTTGTCTGCGTTGCTTTCGTTGATTTGGTTTTCTAAGGCCGCAGGCACCAAGATATCGCATTCCAACTCTAGGGCAGCACTTCTATGCTCTAAAGCCACCGATCCAGGAAAACCTATGATAGAACCTGTTTTTGCTCTAAATGCTAACAATTCGTGAATATCCAAACCATCTTCGGCATAAATAGAGCCTTCGTATTCGGCTACCCCAATGATTTTTACTTTTCCTTCGTCTTGAGAAATCATTCCTGTATAAGAACCTACATTTCCAAGCCCTTGGATCACCATGGTTTTGCCTTCAATACCTGTCGTTAAATCCAATGGAGTCATATCATCCTCATGGTTACACGCTTCGCGCACAGCATAAAACACCCCACGACCTGTTGCTTCGGTACGTCCAGAAATACCGTTTTGAGAAACAGGTTTACCCGTTACACAACCAGCGGCATCAATTTCGCCTGGTTTTAAGGTGGCATAGGTATCCATGATCCAAGCCATCTCGCGTGGGCCTGTTCCATAATCGGGCGCGGGTACATCCATACCTGGGCCAATAAAATTTTTGCGTACCAACTCAGAAGCATAACGACGCGTAATTTGCTCCAATTGTTTCTCTGTATATTCTCTAGTATTAATCTTAACACCCCCTTTGGCTCCACCAAAAGGAACATCTACGACCGCACATTTGTACGTCATCAATGCCGCTAGTGCCATTACTTCATCTTGGTTGACTCCTTCACTATAGCGAATACCACCTTTGGTAGGTGAACGGTGATTGGAGTGTTGTACCCGATACGCCTCTATTACTTCTACGCTATCTCCCATACGTACAGGAAATTTCATACGAAAAACGGCATTACATCCCTTGATTTGCTCTAACAAACCCTGAGGCAGATCGGTATACGTGGCAGCTTTGTCAAAATTCTTTTCAACACCTTCAAAAAAGCTATAATCTGACATAATTTCTTCTAATTAAAATTATTAGTATAAACGGTTAGTATTGGTAGTCTTACTGGTGTTTCTTACCATAAGAACTTCCTTATTAAGGGTGTACAAAGGACTTCTCCAGAGTCGTCTGCTTCATATCCCACAAGTTTTGCAGCAATGCTCTACAATGAATAAGTTAATACTCCTCTTTAAAATCGCGTTCTAGTCGCGATACCTTCCGTTCTAAATAGACCAAAAAAGCAACAATACAAAAGAATAAAATGAGAATAACGGCAACTGTAACGTACATTTTACCCATGTTGCTAAAAAAATCATTTCCTCCTTGTCCTTGTGCCTGTGCCAGCATTGGTAATAGAAAGAATATCACGAGATTACAAACTACTTTCATCATTGTAGACCCTAAAAATGGTGTTTTTTTTGAAAAAAAAGAATTTTTTTGAAAAAGAAAACGAGCAATCGTTCGTTTTTTGTATAAATATATATTAATTGACACAATAACAGGCAGTGTCAAAATTTTATTTGGTATAAAACTATACAATTATGGATACATTGCTGTATTATTTGCTTGTTATTTAATAAAAAAATAAAATTTTATTTGGTATTAGAATTTTTATTCGGATTGGTAATAGAATATTATACTGTGTTGTGTTTTTTTCAAAATTTTATTTTGCTCTTTAAACGCAAACTTTTTCTTAACACCGGTCAATTGGATATGGTATAAAATACTATTTCTCCAAATTTTGTTTTGGTGGGATTGTATTGTTGTTGTTGTATGGATGTAGGCGCGTCGTTGTGTCGTTGTGTCGTTGTGTAGGCGCAAGGCATGCCTTGCGCCTACACAACGACACAACGACGCGCCGAAAACAACGCGCCGAAAACAACGCGCCGAAAACAACGCGCCGAAAACAACGCGCCGAAAACAACGCGCCGAAAACAACACGCATACACAACAACGCGCCGAAAACAACGCGCCTACAATACGCGATCTATACCTCTTGTTCCAGATAGCGTCTGCGTAGGCCTTCTACCCTACTGGCTACATTGGCGATCCATACGCCCATTATCATCCAACCAATAATAGCAGGATAAAACACCATACGCATAGTATTGTCCAAATCTAATTTGCTAAATGCAGGGTTGCCGCCCATACCGGGGTGCAAACTGTCAAACATTCTGGGTACAATGTACAGGAGTGGAATGAGGGTAGCAAACGCAAAGATATTGTAGATGGCCGCTACTCTAGCCCGTTTATCCAAATCATCAAACGAACTACGCAAAACAAAATAGGCCAAATAAATCAGTAAGGCTACAGCAGTCGTATTTTGCTTCACATCAAACGACCAATAAGCCCCCCAAGTGTGCTTGGCCCACATGGCTCCTGTAGCCACGCCAATGATTCCGTACAAAATCCCAACGGCTGCAAAAGCGGTAGATTGGCGATCGTGGCGTTCGATCTGGGGATTGTTGAGGTACAAAATACTGTATACCACCGAAATGGCCATCAAGAGCATCATGGCAAACCACATGGGTACGTGGTAGTACAAATTGCGAATGGTTTCTTCTAGTATGTTCAAAAAAGGAAAGGTCATGCCTTGCTCCTCTTGCTCATAAGCTTTTGCTTGACAAAAAGCAGCAGCATCGGCTAGTCCAGCACTAGAATCGGCCTGAAAAAAGATAACAGACTCCAAGGAGCTGTAGCCGTTGTTCTCCCCTAGCAATTCTAATAATGGAAAGGGTGATTTTTTGCCATCATCCATCAATACCTGAATGGGCAACAAGCCTGCTGGCACCTCAAAATGCAAGGTCATGCTTTGGTTGTCTTGGACTTCGATTTTGGTGGCACAAAGCGATTGGCCTTTTTCGTTGAGGCGAATACGCGCCTTGTAATTGTCTTGATCGGCTGTGAATTTTGCATTGTACGCATTGGATAAGGTCAAGGCCAAGGGTTCGCCTGTATTGGCAATGCGTGGCATCACCGTTTTAATACCTGTAGTCAACGGAATCAGCAATCCCGCAATAAAACTATACGTTATCAAAAGTACCCCTACTATCTTCCAAATATTCTTCATACACGGTTGGAATTCTACCCACTAAGAAATGTCTGTTTGTTGGATCAAACTTACGAGTTAAGATGCAAAAAAACTAAAGTAAGATTGTCCGTACTGCCGAAGTTCTACAAAATTAGAATGATTTGCAAAGTTTTGTCTAGAATCATGCTCTACAATCAGCAAACCTTCTGTTTTTAGTAACGTTCCCTCTAGTATTAGGTTGACCAAAGTGGGATATTTTGCATGGTCATAGGGCGGGTCGGCAAAGATGACATCAAACTGTTCTTGGCTTTGGCGAACATAGTGCAAACTGTCTTGTTTACGCACCTGCATAGTGTTTTCTAAGTCAAAGCCCTTGATGTTTTGTTGAATATAGCGCACACAAGCCGCATAGTGTTCCACAGCTAGTACACGCCTCGCTCCTCTTGAGGCAAATTCGTAACCCATATTGCCCGTGCCTGCATACAAATCCAACACTTCTATTCCGTCCAAGTCTATTCGATGTGTCAAAATATTAAACAAGCTTTCCTTGGCGTAATCTGTTGTTGGGCGTGTTTTCCACTTGGAGCTGGGCAGTTCAAACCGTCTGCCCTTCAAAAAACCACTTACGATTCGCATAATTTGAGGCTGTATAAATCAAAGAAAAAGTGCTGTGGAAATTGTTCTGACAATTGTTCTCCAAAGACATAAAAATTGGGTCGATTGACAAAATGTATGGTTTTGATGTATTTGTATAGCAATTGATGAATTTCAGAATCGACTACTAATTCTCCTGTAATGTACAAAGGATGTTTTTCGGGTCTGAGTCCCAATTGCTTGAATACTAATAATACATAGTATAAACAATCAGGCGAAGCTTTGAATTCAAACCAGTTGTGAAAGAGCAATTTGCCACGATCGGTTACGGTGAGACTAATGGTATTGCCAGAGATGTGCAAAAAGATATTTTTGGATTGATTGCTGTCAAAATTGGTCAAGAAATTTTGAATCATTCCTGTAGATGCGTGATACAAGTTGCTATCCTCAAAATGCGTTTGCAAATGCTCTAGGATAGCGGCCTCATAAGCGTATAAATTGACCGCGTCCAAACCGGCTACCGTATCTTGCTGTACCCGATCTGTCTCTTCTAAGACGACCATTGTTTGGAGATAGTCTTCTGCTTTGCCCTCATCAAACAAGGCATTCGGTACCAAAGAAAAGCGCGCTGAACAAACCCCAATAGTACATTGGCTGAACGAAGCACGCAATAAGGTATCTTCGATCAACAATTGCTGCAATGCAGTAACACTGTTGTTTTTGGGCAACTGGTACACCCGCAGCACTAAAATTTGCTGTTGGGCATCACTAATTAAATAAGACAACCTATCTACTCCTAAGAGAATAGATAGGTTATACGTATTGGTTAGACTTTTATTAAAGTCTAACTCTACAATGTTATGTGTTAATTCTACCAATTACCGTTGGTTGAGGGCTTGTTGAGGTCACCTACACGACGAATATTGTTAGGATTGTATTTGGGATCGTAAATGACATGGCCTGCGGAATCAAACTCCTGCATGTAAGTTCCTATTGTTGTTCCTACCATAAAGGTAGAGGTCAACATAGAGTCTGTTCCTTCTACGATGGCTTCACTAGTTTGGACATCAAAACGTTTTCCATTCGGAAATTCGTCGTTTTTGGAGAAGGGAACAACACTCAAATAATTGAAATATTCATCCACATCCATTTCTATTTTTTTCTTTTTCATCCATCCCATCAAGGAATCTTTGGCAGGGATAGCTACTTCCATAGTTGTTACCGTTTGGGTGGTATCATAACGGTCACCAACCACTTGTGTTACCATGAATGTATCGGTCATTAATACATGCTTCAAAGAATCGTAGCTGTTGGCAAATTTGCCCGTAAGGGATTTGTGAATTTTTTGCAGTTCAGCTGCCTGTGTCAATTTATCTCGCACTTTAGTTTCTCTGAATTCACGCGTTTCCTTAAATTGAATTGGCTTTTGAATAGTTTTAACTAGTAAATAGCCCAATCCTAGGGCTGCTAAAATTAACAAGATGTTTAATGCGATTTTCATTAGTCGTCTATTGTTATAATAAAGTGGAATGGTTGATGCCTATAATGGTGCTATGATTGGTACAAGAATTAGCTATTTAATTTACAATCTTCCTTATTTAGCAGAAAAAACACTTCCTCCTTGTAACTGTAGCTGCAATAATACCTATTTTTTGTTGAAATGAACTAAAGAATTTGTTTAAAAATAGGCTGGTTCTCTAACAATTGCATTATTTACAAGATGCAACAGGTTGATGCTTTTGGTGCTTAGGGCTTTATTTTTCTTTCTAATGTGTCCGAAAAACTTGTTCTGACAAGCGCATAGCTGCTCCAAAGGCATCCATATCTAGTTCTAAATCAGCTTGTTTTTTGACAAAATAAGTCAACATTTTTTCGGTAGGCATATTGCCTGTCAAGTCATCTTCTGCCATTGGGCAGCCCCCATAGCCTTTGATCGCGCCATCAAAACGTCGACAACCATTGATAAAAGCAGCATCAATTTTTTCCTCCCATTCATCGGGGCGTGTGTGAAAGTGTGCTCCAAATTCTACATCGGGATAGGGCGGAATTAGATTACCAAATAAATATTCTATGCTTTCGCGATTGGCCGCGCCTATGGTATCAGACAGGGACAATATCTTAAGCCCCATATCTGCCAGCAAATTCACCCACTCTTGCACAATTTCCACATTCCATTCATCGCCATAGGGATTACCAAAGCCCATAGAAATATACACAACGAGTTGTTTGTTGTGCTTTTGGCTAATTTCTTGAATGTTTGCCAGGCGTTTGAGCGACTGATTAATGGTGGCATTGGTGTTTCTCAATTGGAAAGTTTCTGAAATAGAAAAAGGATAGCCCAAATAGCTGATTTCCTCAAAAGCACAAGCGTCTTTTGCACCTCGTTCATTGGCTACAATAGACAATAATTTGCTCTGGGTATGGGACAGATCCAATTTGGCAAGCACATCGGCGGTATCGCGCATTTGTGGAATTGCTTTAGGCGAGACGAAACTTCCAAAATCTATTGTATCAAAGCCTACTTTCAACAATTGGTTGATATAATCTGCTTTTTGCTGACTAGGAATAAAGTATTCGTCAATACCTTGCATAGCATCTCTGGGACATTCTATTACTTTGACCATTCTGTATTCAATATTAGAAGTTGTTTAAATTTAGCCTAACACATTGTGACTGTTTCATTTTCTTATCAAATTGAGATTGTTCCTCTTAACGCACATGATTGATTAGAAATAGAGTTTATCAGGGGGAGTTCTGAAGAATCATTCTTTAATAAACCATCTATCTTTTTAATTGTATCACTAGATAACCGTTTGATTCTAGTGCCTCATTTTTTCTATTAGAAAACTATTTTCACAAATAAAGTACAAAGATAAGAACTTGTTTAGACAAGACCAATTCTAATAAATTAAAGGTTGAGTTATTTACATAATTATGCCTTATCTTTGCTTGTAAAATTTACACAATCAATTAACTTGATATGCTCTCACAACTTTTTGGTTTTTCGTTATTAGCAGGGATTATATTCTTAACCACTACTACCGTAGAAAGAAAGCCTGAATTGCGCATTTTTTGGATGTTTGTAGGCTGTTTGATGTTTTTTATGGGAATTATTTCTTTGGTCGTTAATTCGGTAGTGCTTACCCTTGGATTTTTGACTTGGGTAGAAAACATGGGTGTACTTGGCTCCTTTTTGTTTAAGTTGGGTTTGGTATTTGGTGGTATTGCAGTCGTGGTACTGTCCAATCACAGCCCTGAAGCCTATGATGAGTATTTTGATGGCACTAAGTATGAATAAAGATAGTGCTTTAGAAAGGGGTCACTTCTACCGAGCATTATAGCAGGCTGTTTTACCGCTCCTCTGGAAACCGAGCCATAGGCGAGTTCATACGCAACGCGCACTAGCTTTTTTCTTGAATTGTAATTGGCGGGCAGTTCTAAAAAAAATTAGCACCAAGCTTATTATTGGATACATCCAATCGCTCCACGAGTATTTAATTTTTGTCACAGTGTACAAAAACAAAAAGCAGTTCTATACGATAGATCGTATAGAACTGCTGTATTTTGAAGCCTGTGTAGGCTTTATTCTTTTCTATTGTACATCTCCTGTATTACGGATATTGATTTGATGCGTATTGTATTCTGATACAATAGCTGTTATATTTACGTTACCCGTAGGCAATGGATCACCAGAGAAGGTAGCTCCTCCACGAGTAAACATATCAATACTTCCTGTACCATCTGTAACGGTTGTACCACCAGAGTACGTACCTGTACCGCCAGCTATAGTAGCTCCATTAATCACGACTAGTGTAGATTCCCAAGTTTCGGCATTGGTCAAAACATCGGATACGGTAGCGACACGTGGTGTAATGCTGTTTCCTGTGTTGACAACAGTTGCATTGGCATTGGGTACGTCGCTAACCTGTAGCAAGCCTCTAAATTCGCTCAAAGTTGCGCTAGAAACATCAATAGTTACACTATCGCCTAAGTTTAATGTCGTATTGTTCAGATCCAAACGCACTACAATACCAGCACCATTGGTTTGTTGTACCACTACATTTCTACCTGTAATATTTTCGGCAGCACGATCAGAGATTACAATCCCTCCAATCGAAGTTGTAGTAGGGACAGTAGTTGTACCAGCCGCAAACAATGCTCTTACATCTGCTATAGTCATAGGAGTAGTTGGGCCTCCGCCTCCACCACCAGAGATGTTTACATCATTGGTATTGCGAATCAACAATTGTGTTCCTGTAAAGTCGCTCACTACTGCCGTTACATCTCCTGTACCTGTTGGCAAAGCCGTCGTAGCAAAATTAGAGAACGCACTAAACATAGAAATAGAGTTGGTACCATCATCTAGTAACACCCCAAAATCACCATAAGTTGTACCGCCACTCAAGGTAGCATTTTGAATATTAACCAACGTAGATTCCCAAGCATTGGCATTGGCCAAAATAGACGTTACAGTAGCGGTTCTAGGTGTAATTGTATTACCACTAGATAATACCGTAGCATTAGCATTAGGAACGCCATTTACTTGCAATAAGCCGTTAAATTCTTCTAGGGTTTGTAGAGATACATTAAGTTCTACTTCATCCCCTAAATTGAAAGAATGGTTAGCAGCAAAACGCACGGTAATACCCGCACCTCCTGGCTCTTGGATCACCATATTTTGAGGCACCCAGTTGCCGCCTACTAGATCAGAAATCACTACTCCTACAATTTTTGTAGTGTCTGAAATGGTGGTGGTAGGAGCTACAAAAGAGTTGCGTAAATCTTGGATAGTGATTTGGTTTAAGGTACCGCCTGGGCCACCTCCACCACCACTGCCTGTGATGTCTACATCCGAAAGGTTACGAATATTGAGTTGTGTACCGTTGTAATCGCCTATTACAGCCACAACACTTCCTGTACCTGCTGGTAATGGAGTGCTACCAAAATTGGCAAAACCACTAAACATGCCAATAGAACCTGTTGCATCATTCAACATAACTCCAAAATCGCCATAAGTAGAACCACCATTGAGATTGGCATTCTGTACTTGTATCAAACTAGACTCCCAAGCATTGGCATTGGCCTGAATATCGGCCACGGTTACTACACGTGGTGTAATGGTAATATTACTAGGATTGGGCAAAGCAGTAGCACGACACAAGGGCAAATTGTTAACTTGTAGCAAGCCATTAAATTCTTCTAGAGTGGCACCGCCTACTTTGATCTCTACATAATCTCCTAGTCCAAAGCTCTGGTCATCGTCAAAACGCACCGTAATACCCGCACCATTAGGCTCCTGTACAACCATGTTGCGTGTTGACCATTGTCCACTATTCGGATCAGAAATTACAATTCCTTTAATTTTTCCAGTAGCAGCAGTTGTAGAACCTGTAAACTGACTGCGTAGATCTGAAATGCTTACATCGGCATAGCTAGATAAAGAAACACAACGGGTTCCTGTCATACTGCTCGCATCGTTGGGATTGCGAATAAACAATTGTGATGTTCCATTAAACGAATTGAATACGGCAATAATAGAACCATTGCCTGTAGGCATTAATTCATTGGCAAAAGTAGCAAAGCCACTATTTCTAACAATAACAGTAGCCCCTGTTGCACACTCGGTCAAGTCTGCATTTTTGCTCTCTTGTGTAGAAGCATAAGCATACGAGCTCCCTGCATAACAATCGGCAAATTCTACATTGTCCAATTGAATAAGGGTGTGATAATCGGCTGGTGTTAAGGTTGTTAAACTCTTTACGGTAGGGGTTACAGGTTGGTTGTAAAGACCTCCTACTACAAATTGACGGTAAGTAGCCTGAGGAATACGCGATTCGTTGGTATTGGTACTACCAATGATGGCAGGCACATCGCCATCTTTCCAAACATAGAGTCCATCTCCTTTGATGAATACCTGACGACCAATAGGATAGTCATTGTACAAACTAAAAGCATCTATGTCAATTCTAATACCTCCTGTAGTATCTTGAATTACAATTTGCTTGTAAAAATTACCTGATTTGTCATCAGCAATAACGGTTCCTTCCAACACCTTGCCTGCCAAAGAAACAGGGGTTGGGGAGGCTAGAGCAACTGCATCAGCAATTGTCATATTAGCAACCAAACTAGGCAATTCACCAATAGGTGGCTCATCGTATTGTTTTTGGCAAGAACCCAAAACCAAAAGCGTTACCAACAATAAGAAAGCTGATACATTAAAAGAATGAGATTTCATAATAGTATAATTATATGAGGTATTTAAGTTGTCCAATCAATTATTGGGTGTTGATTTAGTATCTGTCTACGTTACTAAATTTAAATTCTGAATGTCAAGTTCAGCATGTAATTGAGTCCATAAGCATAATAGTAAGAACTTGGAAAACGATCTACTTGCTTGCTTTCATAATCAAAGCGGAATTGTTCAAATCCAGTTGTACGCATCATTGTATTGTTGGTAATGTTGTTTACGCCCAAGCTTACAATTACAAATAACTTCTTAATTTTCCATGACTTGCGAATGAAAATATCTGCGGTAAAGTTACCTTGAAACTCTTCTTGTTCCAAAATACTTCTCCACAAAGCTGATCCAGGTTGCACCGCATCTTGCTGAAAATTAGGATTTAATCCTGTTACAGAAACGGCCTGCATGGTTCTTCTATCATAATTTAGATCAGAGAAGCTGCGTGCTACATAGTTGAGGTTTACACTCAATGACCAGAATTTTGGTCCACGCCAGAAGATACCCGTATTCAATGCCAATTGGGGCGTGTTGGGTACATGGAAGTTCTTTAAGTAAATCGTTTGAGAGCCACGTTCTATTGTTGGGTCATTGTCCAAGAACAATTTGGAAGTAGGGCGAGAAGTATAAACATACTCACCAATAGCAGCAGCAGCACTCCAAGTAACATTACCTGGCAAGTTCACCTCTCCAGCTATTTCTAAACCCATGTGTCGTCTATTGATCCCTGTCATGACATAATTGACAAAATTACCTCCAATCCCAGTCTCTGATCCACCTCTATCTAGGTAGAAACTACGTTGAAAAAATTCATTTTCAAAAATAGCATAGTAACCTGTAATATTCACCTTATAATCAGGTGCTTTTAGTACATAGCCACCTTCTATAGAGTAGTTGGTAGAACTTTGTAGATTGGGTAAGATTTGATCTCTTGTTCTGGGTGCTACATAAGCATAACGGAAATAAGGTGCTTTGGTTTGGTGCATTCCATTTACAAAGAAATAGTTACGTCCGTTGATTTTGTACGTCAATCCTCCCTTTACAGAGTGATTGAAGAAATTCTTAGGGTCTGATTCACCTAGAGAGTTGTCTGGAAATTGACCATTTTGTACATTTCCTTTGCGCCAGAAACTTGTAAAGCTTCCTTGGCCGCTCAAGAAGAAATCTATTTTATCAAATGTAAAATTGAATTGTGCCCAAGCACTCCCCTTGTGAATAATCGCTTCATAGTCATACCCAAAACGATCCCCTTCTTTGAGTACTCTATTGGGATTGGCCAAATCATTCTGATAAGAATCCTCATTCCCAACAACCCCTGAATCACGCTCTACAAAACGGTTAACATCTACATAAAAATCCGCTCCTAATAAATCTTCTAGTACTTTGAAGTTGCGACTGTTGTAAAACTGGTATGTTAATCCTCCATCAATATCCAAGTAATCGGTTGCATTGGCATTAATCAAAACATTGGCATTGGCCTTTTGGCTATCATAACGACGTTGCTCTAC
>JBGCDW010000086.1:0-6168 GCA_045105775.1 Aureispira sp. | reverse complement strand
AAGACTTCCTAATCTACGCCCCCGAAAATCTCGCCCTTCGCAACTTCAAATCAGAGGCACAAATTGAGCCTTTGGGCATTCATGGAGAAGGCTTATTTTATTTATTAACGGTTTTAAGTAAAGACAAAAACAAGCATAAATTAGAAGAAATCAAGCAGTATTTGAAGTTGTTTGATTGGTTTGAGGATTTTCAGCTATCCTCTGGTGTATTTGGGCAGCAAAGTTTGGCGATCAAAGACCGATTTGTCAATCAGGACTTATTTGAGATTGACCAAAGAAGCGCGAATGAGGGCTTTTTGTATTTGCTGTTTTATTTGACCCTGTTTATTAGTGGTTACACCCCTTCTTTCTTTGCGATTGATAATATAGATAATGCCCTCAATCCCAAGCTTTGTGCTGAATTGATGAAAGTACTAACTGAATTGGCTCCAAAACACGAAAAACAAGTATTGCTCACTACGCACAATCCTGCTATACTAGATGGTTTGGACTTAGGTAAGGAAGAAAATCGTTTGTTTGTGGTGTATAGAAATTTGGACGGCCATACCAAAGTACGCCAAGTAACGAAAAAAGAAATACCTGTTAATGGCAGTCCTATAAAACTGTCAGAAGCATTTATGCGCGGCTATATTGGCGGACTCAATAAATTTTGAACAATGGTTAGATTTGGCTTGATTAGCGAAGGAATTACCGATCAAATTGTTTTGGAAAATATCTTGAGTGGTTACTTTAATACCCCAGATATTATTGTGGATGCTCTACAGCCTACTAGAGATGCTACTGATGAGAATAAAATGGCCAATAGTGGCAATTGGCACAAAGTAATGGCCTATTGTGCTTCCGAAAATTTCCGAGAAGCATTAGAGAATAATGGTGAAGATTACTATCTCATTATTCAAATCGATACCGATGTATTTTGGGGTGATAGTGTAAGGCCACCTTATGCTGTTCCGACTAGAAATGCAGCAGGCCAAATTAGCTCAGAAGCCTTGTTTTTTGAGGTAATTATCAAGCTTATTGAACTAATGGGTGAAGCTGTATACCAACAATATCAACGACAAATCATCTTTGCAGTATCCGTCAACTCCTTAGAATGTTGGTTATTGCCCTTGTATGTGGATAAGAAAAAAAGCCAAAAGGATCAAAATTGCCTAAAGTCCTTGAATGAAGGGCTAAAGAAAAAAGAGAATTTTACCATTGATAAGAAAGACCCTGAATACTATAGAACGTGTTCTAACAATTACAGAAAAAACAAAACGCTCCTCAAAAGTTATTCATACAACCTCAGTTTTGAAGGATTTGTACAACAGCTTAGTGAAAGTGGTATTGTCATAGAAGAAGAAGACTGGTAATTTTTGCTTATAACTTCTAATCACGCCTAATCAACTATTCCTACTCCTAAATTGTCCTCTAACGGTCAAAAGTATTTCTACTTATTATACTTTCAAAATTTTTTGAAAACAACTTCAATAAGCGTATCTTTGAAATATGGAAATAGATGAAGCAAAACAGGAATTTATACAAGCATGGGGAACCTTGGGTTCTAATTGGGGAATTAATCGCACCATGGCACAAGTACATGCCTTGCTCTTAATCTCCTCTGAGGCTTTGTGTGCCGACGACATCATGGAGAAGCTCAAAATCTCCAGAGGCAATGCCAATATGAACATTCGCGCCTTGATTGATTGGGGCTTGGTGTTCAAACAACTCAAACCTGGAGAGCGTAGAGAATACTTTATTAGTGAGCGTGATATGTGGAAAGTAGTCCGCCAAATTATCATTCACAGAAAGAAAAAAGAACTAGAGCCTGTTATCAAGATTCTGGACAATGTGAGCCATGTAGAAGGGAATTCTAAAGAAAAAGAAGCCTTCCTAGAAGTTATCAAGGAGATTCAACTCTTTGCTACCAAAGCCGATAAAACCTTGGATAAAATGATTGAATCAGATGCCAATTGGTTGATGAAGACCTTTATGAAGATGATTTAAGCAAAAACACTTTGCAAAATGGCAATGGAATTGAGCGTTCCAAAATTATCCAAATGATATTGATAATAATGCAATAAATCCTGCTGCAAGCTTCTTCTATCCTCCTTGGATAAGTCCAATTCTGCACTCCCAACCACATCCAACTCCAAGAAAGCGGCCAATAAATGAGTGTTGTGTGTAGAAAAATAATAATGATGCCCACTGGGTGCTTCGGCCAATATTCTTCCTATAGAATAATCAAATACGCTCTCGTCTGTTAGTGACTCTATGTTAGGACTCAAGCCTAAATAAGCAGCAAAATGTGCTAAAAACCAAATGGGGTAATTGGCAATTTTGGTAGCCGTTTGATCCAGTTGAACATAGCACTGCTTTAGAAATTCAAATACATGGGGCTGTGATTCTGGCTCTCTTAAGGTCTTTTGTACAACCTCCGTCATAAACAAGCCAATGGCTCCATAAGCTACCTCAAAAGGGATACGCTGATAAATATAGCTGGGCTTAATCTCTTTGATGCGATTAACATCCTTGTCCTCATTGTGATAAACCACCAAATCGACCAAGGCCATGGGTTGCAACAAGGCAGGGCTAATGCGACTGTTTTTCTTTCTTACCCCATTGATAATATAGGTTCGTAAGCCCAATTCATTGGTGTACGCATTACAAATAATACTGGTTTCTGAATACTTAATGGCCTTGACAATAACTGCCTCTACTTTTTTGAGCATGGATTGGATGTTGAGTAGTTACACAACTAGGATGAACGGTTATTATATAATTCATTTATAAAATAGATATTTGAATACGCTTTCCTAGACCTCCTTCCACAATTTTCACCAGTGTTAATAATTCTATACCCGTTTTGTTATTTTCAATACGCGAAATATAGTGTTTAGAAGTGCCACTTCTAACGGCCAATTCTTCTTGTGTTAGTCCCTGTTCTTTTCTTGATTGTTTAATCATCAAGCCTATATCTATTTTTCTAGTCTCATCCATTATACTGTTTTCATACAATGTAATTGGATCAATATCAAACGGATAAGAAACCATCGCTCCATCTTCATCTGTTGAATTAATTATAACATTTTCCCACACAAGCGTACCATCAATTAACTTAACCTGTTTAAAATTTTCTTCAAAAGTCAAAGCAAATTCAACAGCTCCTTTTTTAACATTCCAATGCTTTAATAAAGTCTCAAAATTAATAACTCTAGACTCTCCATTATTGAATAATGCTGTAATTGTAAACCCTTCTATTTCGTGTATTTTAATAATTCGCTTAACTGTTCTCATAATACTCCATTAATGATTGGGATTAAATTCTAACCACTTGTTTGGCAGAGGCCCAATGAATAACTTTTTTTCATTGTTTCTTAGGAATAGAACCAGTATGAGTTTCTAACGATTTTATTTCTATCAACTCTTCAAATTCTGCATACATCACATGAAAATGTGGGGGACTGTGATCTCTTGAGTACATATCAATTTTGATAGAATCAATTATCTTGATGCAAGGCATTTTTAATCTATTAAATACATTGTACAAAAAGTTGCCTAATTTTACAACTTTTATTATAAGAAATCATGCTAATTCTCTAAAAAACATGACTATACTTCAATGAAAAGCTTCTGGGTGCGCCCATTTGGGCAGGCCGGGTGGCATATTCTTCATTTAGAATGTTTTGTATCACTAAATTAATGCGTTGTTTGCGATTAAAAGCATAGCCCAAACGCCAATCCCAGAGCCAATATCCTTGATTGTGAATACTTCTAAACGCTCCCACCCCTTTGCTAATCAAATCAAATTCAAACAACAAATCTATCCGATGCATATAACTGCTGTAATTGATGGCTGTACCTATGGTAAAACCGTTCCATTCCGTTTCTACATCAAATCGTAAGGTATGCAGGCGACGATATTTGAGAATATCAGGATATTGCTCACGCTCTACGCGTTTGGTGAAGGTTGAAAACATTTCTTGTACAAAGGTGCCATAATTGCGTAAGCGACTGGTATCGGAACTCAAATCTCCAGGAAAGCTGTAGGTGTAGCCACCCCATAAGCGCAACGGTATTTTCCCGATGCGAATTTCACCTTGTGTTGAAATTTCCCAACCACCAATTCTGGCCTTGCTCACGTTGACAAAACTAAAACCTGGCCCTTGGGGAAAACTTCCTAAGGTAAATTCTACCATATTGTCATACTCCATCAGAAAGAAAGCCAAATCTACATAAAGCTTGAAGCGTTTGCCACCAAACAAACGTCGATAAGCCAACTCTGCCGTCCAGCCCGTCTCTGCTTGCAAGTCTGGATTGGGATAAATACCCACAAAAGTATTGGGAATGCGCTCATTAAAATAGCGTTCTCCCATAGAGGGCAATCGAAAGCCCTGTCCATACGAGGCGCGGATAAAATCGTTGGGACTGGCCTCAAAATTGAGCCCTGCACGAATAATTGGCAGTGAACTTACCACACTAGTATCAAACACAAACCCCTCCCAACGCACGCCAACCGTAGCACTCAATTTATTCCAAAACTTCTTATCAAGTTGTGCATACAAGGCTCCAGAACCTGCTGTAAATAGTTCGCGTTCCCAAAAATCAGCATCCGCATCCGCAAACAAAATACTATTCACATTTAGATATTGTCCCATTGTTCCAGCCGTCACAATCCAGTCGCCCTTAAAGGTGCGTTGAAATTGATATTCTAAACTAACAATATCGGCCTCTGAATCGGCTTGTTCTTGCAATTTGGAAATTCTAAACCAGCGGCCTCTCAGATCATGTTTGTTTTCTTTTTTATCAAAAATAGTAACATAAGGATCTAAGGTGATGGAATAATAACGATCTCTAAAAATTTCACTGAGATTCTCATAGGCATTATCAGCCATATCTTTTGCCATAAAAAACACCCCATTCTCATGATACATCAAGTTACCGTTGATGCCAAAAGAAACACGCCCATCAGCCTTGGGAGGACGAATGCGAGTACTAAAATTAAAACGGAAACGGCGTTCATCGGCTCCTCTAAAATAGCTGTTTTGTAAGTGAAAATTGCCGCCCAAAACCAAATCAACATTGGGATGAATTTTCTCTCTATGGGCAAAGTACAAGCCTGCAAAACCTGGCTGTGCCGAACGCCCGTCCACCTTGGGATCATACCAGCCCATAGAATCTATTCTTGGTTGGTCAAAAATGCCTGCATACATCGAAAAAGCGGTATAAGCACTGTCTCCTTTGGGATAAGCTGTTCGTAGGTTAATCACGCCATTGAGCGCGCCCGATCCATACAAAACCGAAGCAGAGCCTTTGATAATTTCTATTTGTTGGGCATTCTCAATCGGCATAAAATTCCATTTGACATCGCTCAATTCGGCCGATAACAAAGGCTGTCCATCTACCAAAAAAATCACCCGACTTCCTACGCCATAGGCATATCCTGCGCCTCCTCGAATACTGATTTGGCCATCTGTAATTTGAACACCCGAAGCTTTTTTGACAATTTCATCCAAACTGGTGAGGTTGTTGTTTTCTATTTGTTGTTCGCCAATAACGTCAACGGAAACCGTACTTTCTTCTAATTTTTTTTCATATTTCCCATCGGTTACAATAATAGTGGTGGCCGTAAGACTAGCTAGAGGGAGTGCTACATCAATAGTCAAACTGGGCACTTCACCTATTTCTACAATACGCTCTGTGATAGCATATCCTGTATAGCGAAAAACAAGCGTATCTGGCGTGGTGGAAATATTCATAGAGTATTTGCCATCTATATCGGTAACGGCTCCTTGGTTGGGATCACTCTTTAATTGTATGGTTACCCCAATCAGTGGTTCCTGAGACAAGGCATCTGTAACCGTTCCGTTAATTGTGGTTTGTGTCCAAACAGTTATAGGCAACAACAAAAAAAGGAAAGCCAGAAGGAGTTGGTTCTTTATAGTCATAACGGGTAGTGTATAATTGACGCTGGTAAAAATGCTTGAGTTAGTTGTTGAGTAGGAACGTACAAAAATAACTATTTTGTGGCATATTTTTAAAATAGGCTTTCTACACTAGACATTATCACGACTGGAGTTGTACAGAGACAAAAAGTAAGGTTTTTTCATCAATCAAGGCACTCGCAAAGCGATCTGCGTGGGTTGTACCTAAAAGGTACAACCCCGAAGGGCTCACGTAAGTAAAAGT
>JBGCDW010000085.1:0-6847 GCA_045105775.1 Aureispira sp. | reverse complement strand
TTTTCATCAATCAAGGCAAAAATTTAGTTCATAGCAGTGCTATGGAATCAATTTTTAACGATGAGTGAGGGAACCCCGAAGGGCTCACGAAGTAAAAAGATGCTTTTTTCGCTACGAATTTAGTCGTGATAATGTCTAATGCACATATAACAGCATATTAAAGGATAATTTAAACGATATAAAATGTACTTAAACAGCAGGGTTAGGCTCAGGCACAACAATAGGATCAGCATCGGGCTCAAAAAGTAAAACCACATTGGGATCAGAAAGACCTACTAAGTTGAGAATAGGAATATCAACAATCTCCTCTACTTCACGAGCCAACAAAGGGCTGGCTGTAAAAAGCCCTCCAACTGCAATCGGTTTTAAACCCCAATTGGTGAGCATGTTGTAACCCAATAATGCACTCATACTATCTCCCCCCGAAAACACAACGTGATTCACGGTATTAGTAAAGGGTTTATATTGTAAGAGCAAGGCTGTTTCGCGTTGCAACAAACCATCGGCAATCTCTACAATCGTATATTCTGGCTGATAAGCATTAACCAGCCTAGTCAATGTTTCGTACAAATCTAATATCTCTGTTTTGCTACACAGATAAGTAGAAGGATAACCCAAGGTAGAAAAATCACAAACATAACAAGCACCACAATCGCGTACCAAGGAGCGGTCTTTGGCATAAACGGTTCCTGTTAATTTAAAATAAGCAACTCGCCTAGAATAAGAGAGCCCTTTGCACAAATAAGCCGCAGAAGTGGTCTTACCACTATCCATACTCGCTCCTAAAGACAAAATTACTTTGCTTTTTCTTCGTTTTTTGGGATTGAAACGGAGGCGTTTATGCGTAAGGTAGCGCATGTTGATGATTTTGCCCTCATGCGTAGCATAGCCAATCATTCTTAGCGTAGTGGGGCCTTTGGCAGCTAGTTTGTAGTGCATAGACACAATAACGCCAATTGCTCCTCCTTTGCCCAAAATGTGATATTCCTCACAATAGGTTTTAGGGATAAGACCTTCTAATTGACCTGTGGCATAACGACTTCCAAAGGCCGCCATAATAATATCTCCAGGGAAAAGATATCTATTATTGCCGTTCAAACCTTGGAGCGATTTGTGCTTGCCTATATCAAGCACCTCAAATATAGCCACGTCACCTGCTTTGGGTTTATGGGTATACATGACTTCTGAGTCAATTTCAAATTCTGGCATTCCTCTGCATATGATCGCTGCCTTGATTTTTGCCTTAATTTGACTCGATTCAATTTCGTTTAGCATCGTTTTTCTTCTTCTTCTTCTTTAGTTTAACTTTAAAGGTGTAGCTTAAGTGTAAACCAAGGGTGATATAATTATTAAAGGGCATGATAATATCTCTATCCAGAGGTTCAAAGGGATAGGATATTTGGTTTAAAGGTTCAGGTTTTTTATAATTGATACCAGTGTAAGGAATAATATTTAAATTAAATTCCCATTGTGCAATAAGATACAAAGTGATACTAAGAGGGACTTTTTTGAAGGGTTTAATACTAGCCCCTGTTTTTGTCCGGATTCTATGAAATCCATTGGGAGCGTTGTAAGCTACTATATCTCCCAATTCATTGTGATAAGCAATAGGACGACCTCCTAAATAATAATGAAGGCTAGTCGCAAAATAAGGTTTGATTTTGAGCGACCATTTTGGATTGTAATAATACAATCTTGCAGTATAAATAAAACGCACTCTATGCTTGACAGGTTGTGGAAAGAAAACTTGTGCCGATACATAGTGCTTGAGCTTAAAAAACTTATTGTTTTTAAGAAGTTGATGGCTCGTATTATAAGCAAGAGTAAAGCGCTGATAGCTTATCAAACCCAGTAAATTTTCAGAAAAACCTACTTGTTGCAAGCCATCAAAAAAACGATATTGAGAGTTAGAATATTCTAGTTGAAGATAGTGTTTGGAAGCCAATTTATAAGCCAGAACAACATCGGTCTGTGCAAAACCAAACCTAAAAGTGGTAATATCTAAACTGTAGAGTTGCCCCACTTTTACTTTAAAACGTTTTCCTATTTTGACACCTATACCATAGCCAAACCAAGTTTTGACATCATCGGTCAAATCTTGGGCAGATAGTGGGAAGTGCGAGAAGAGGCTAATTAAAAATAATAAATAGACTCTTTTGGGGAATAAGGTCATTTTATAGGTCAATTACAAAGTCTGGTAAGAGGGTATCTTGGTTAACATCAGTTATCGTAACCGTTTGAATAATAGGGGTTACTCCTGCGGGGGCTTGATTATCGTCTGTGTACGCATAAATTTCATAGATACCTAAAGGTAAATTAGTAAACTCAAACGTACCATCATATTTAGTCCTTTGACTGGTTTCTACTCCAAAAGCAGTTGGATACACCAAAAAAACCCGTTCATCAGGGACATAGTAACCACCATTATCATTGGTGTATAATTTTCCTCTTATAGTGGCAAAACCTCTATCGTTATTGTCCACAGTGGTCAAGGTTCCTATATCAATAAATTCCTCGTTAGTATTGACCTCCACCCTTATTTCTATAGGAACAAAACCAGTAGGATTGGTTTGAGCAGAATCTTTGGAGTAGGCATAAACGGTATAAGCACCTGCTTTTAGGTTTCTAAATTCAAAAAAACCTTTGGTATCTGTTCTTACCTTATCTCCATAGGCCGAATTTTCTCCAAATAGGATAAATACTTCCTCATCAATAGGATTGTAAGTTTGTCTTAAAATGGAAAAATCTCTGTTGTAATTTTCCACTTCTAAGCGTCCTTTGATCGTTGAATTGCCCCCAAATCCAGGATCTTTTTGGCAGGCACACAAGGAGAACAATCCTATGATTAGGGTTAGATATTTTAGCATAGCAGGAGTATTACAAATTAAATATTTCATTAAAACAAATAGGGGGATTTGCTTAATCCACAATATAAAGCTTTTTTAATATTAACTATGTCTTTTTTTTGCCAAAACTACTATATTATTATAGTCGTTATAATTTAAATCTTGTATTCGGCTGAAGGTCAAGCACTAAGCGTTAAAAACTTGATGGTTAAGAATTTTTAAATCAAAATTTGACGATTTTTTTTTGTCATAAAGTACATATTCCTCAAAATCTCCTCGCATACAATGGTCTGAGCTAGGAGAGGAACCATAGCCACCAGTATTGATTAGAGCCAAATAGTCTCCTTCTTGAACAGGTGGCAAGGTTCTGTATGAAGATAATAAATCTATTGGCTCATTGATATTGCCTGCCAAATAACCTTTTATTAATTGCCCGTCTATGATTTGTTTCAATGGAACAGGCTCTAAATTCATATTATAGTAAGCAGGTTCATAGTTCATATTCATACCTGTATCAACCCCTACAAAGAGTTGACCGCGCTTGTGTTCTAAAGTATTGACCTGGGTGATAAGTAGCCCAGCATCTTTAACAATATAATCACCTGGTTCTATACACAAGGTTAATTTACGTTTTTGAGCATAAGTCCCAACTACAACTGCCCATTTTTCTACATCCAAGGGCTGATCGCCCTCTTTTTGCGGCACACCCAATCCACCACCCAAATTGAGTGTTGTAATATGTGGAAACAAAGCCAAAAATTGATCAATTACTTCAAAAATAGCATCTAATCTACTCAATTGATCGCTCAAAAAGCCTGAGCCTGCATGACAGTGTACAGTAGTAACTCTAAAATTGGTACGGTCAATTAATTGTTGCAATTCAGCCCATTGTTCTTGATAAATTCCAAACTTAAAAACCTTGCGTCCTGCATATTCTAGTGCTGCCTCATACGCCATCCCAACATCAGAATTGATGCGTATGCCAATATCCCTTTTACCGACCCAATTGGCAAAGCGTCTAATGCTGCTCAAGGCATCTAAGTTGATGGCAATATTGGGATGCTTGGCCAAAATAGCCAAATCTTGCTCAGAGACAGAAGTATTGGTATAGGTGATCTGTTGGGGTTCAAAACCCATTTCTAAAGCACGTTGCAACTCTCGGGGCGAGCACACATCAATACAAGCATGGGTATGGCTTCGCAAATGGCTCAAAACCGACCCATGTCGATTGGCCTTCATCGCATAATGAATTCGATAAGAAACACCCACTTGGTCAAGTGCATGAGCTAGACGCTCATAATTGGCCTGAATTCGAGGCAAACTGTAGATGTAAAAAGGGGTTTTTTTGTTTTGAGCATAGGCCCAAATATTATGTCCTGCAAAATGCAGTTGTTGGTTTTGGTAAGAAAGATCGGGGCGCACCCACCAATGTTTAGGCATTTTCTCAAAGAAACAACCATAAATAACAGCCGTACATTGACAAGGAGGAGTACCACAAATAGAGCAAGTATATTTTTTTTGTACACTTTCCTCTTTCCAAAAATTAGAGCATACTTTTAAGGCTTTATAGCCATTATCAAGAAAAACATTGCTCCTGCCAGCAGAAGGTTGATTGGATTGCCAAGCCTCACAAACAACTACGGGGACTTTTTTAGCAAGCATTTTTAAACCTTCTTGGACCAAGTGACTGCCTATGCCTTGGCCTTGTGCATGACTTGCCACGGCAGTCAACGACCGATAGCCCAATCGTTCATACGCTGCAAAATAAGCCAAAAACCACTGTTCAGCACTTTTGAGCCTTTTGGCTAATTGGGCACGTTCTACAATCTCCATGAGCGAAAAACCCAACACTCGACCATTTTCTACTACAACTTGGCCAAAATAATTTGCTTGGCGGATATATTGTCGTATGGTTTGTTTGGATAAGAATCCTTTGCCCATTTGCTCGTCAGAAAGTGCTAAAACTGCATCAATGTGCTCGGAGGTCAGAATAACAGTAGTATAACTAATGGTAGTAGTCATGCTTGGCTCAATATTATACAGTAGGAAAGTTAAGTATTAACGGTAAAATACATAAAAAAACAAAATTTAAAGCTATCAAAAAAATGGTTCTAAGCAAAAGTAACAGAAAGGCGACATAGGGCACAAAAACAGTGCTCTTAGTGATAAAATCAACTAGGAACACCAAGGTAGTCTATGAAAGCAATGTGTGTGATTAGTGTATGTTTGTACTCTTGGGGAGTTTCTATTTGTTGAGATAGGCTTATGAAACAAATCCTTCGTCTAATGTTTCTTTTTTTTGTGCCGCTGTAAGATAACGTTCATGGATTGTTGCACAAAGTCTTCAAAAAAAGCATATTGATGTTCTTGTAAGATGTTTTTTACCTCTTCAAAATGTTGGTAAGTTATCTTCACCTTTTGCTCCTCTATAGTTTCAATAGCTCCTAACAAACTATCTGAGTTGATAACTATATTGGGATTGGTTAAAGGCGAAAAGTATTGTTCAATCAATAAATTTTGCTGTTGATTACAACGTATCATTTGTGCTTGATGTTTGGTGGCAAGTGCTACAAAATCCGCTTGTTGTTGGTCTGTCAAATTCATATGCCGTTTAGCTATTTTACCATCAGGTGGGCCTTGATGATGGGGGCGAGGCCTCCCAAAAAAGAAGGCCAAGAAAACTAAATTTATACAGAGCAGAACAAGGGAGATATTTCTATAAAATTTAATACTTAAACTCATTTGTAGAAATTATAATCGGAAACAAGTGATTCATAATTAGAAGAAAGCTCGGTATCAGCATTGGACGTGTAATTGCTGGATAGGATTTGCTGAAACGCAAAAATATTAAGCAACCCAATCAAAAGAGCAGCAGCAACCATCCAAGTTTTAGTCCAATGGCTAAAGACTAGTGCAGGCTCTTTTTCTAATGCTAACTGAATAGATTCAAATAAATCTGCTCTAGGCACAACAACTTTCTTTGCTTGGGCACTCTGCAAGACATCATCTAGCCATTGTTCTTGTTCCTCATTCATAATAATAGTTTTTGATAGGCAGTAATACAAAATAGGGTTACTGCTTGATTCTTATATGGTTTAGACCGCTATTTTTTCTTTTTCCCTCGGTTGGGATACCACTTTTTTAAAGTTTCTCGTAAATTTTTTTTCCCACGTTGCAATAACGCCTCTATTCCTTTGAGTGAAGTTTGCATGATCTCTGCCACCTCTTGTCGAGGCAACTCTTCTATAAAACTTAAGATAAAGGCTGTTTTTTGACGATCGGGAAGGTGTTGGATAGCCGCATACAACTGTTGAGCGGTTTCCTTATTCTCTAGTGAAATCCCTGGATGATAAAAACTCTCTGCATCAGGTATTTGTTCTAATGGTTGCCCCAAAAAACGTTTCTTGGAGGATTGGATACAACTAAGTGCCGTATTGACGGTTATTCTATAAATCCAAGTGCTTACAGCCGAATTTCCTTTGAATTGATGTGCTTTGCGAAAAATTTTGACAAAAACATCTTGAACAATTTCCTCGGCCTCTTGCTCTTGTTGGGCATAACTCAATGCAGTGCTGTACACTTTGGCAGAAAAGCGTTCATACAATTGCTGAAAGGCTATTTTATCTCCTTGACTAATAGCAGTTAATAGATCTTTGGAGGAAGGCTGCAAACGATTTGAATTTAGTAACGCGGAATAAGTATTTTACAGGAGCTATTTTATAACTAAAAAATTAAGATAATTAACTACTAAAAAGATACATTAATGTTAGAATAGAATAGTACTTTTAATAAATAAATTTTTGAAAGAGTTGCGAATACTTTATTAAGTGGTTTTTTGTCCTCAAATTGTACACTATTTTTTGAAGTTGTTTAAAAATGGAATAGCGTTGATAATGAGTGATAATTTGATTCTAATCAAGGCACTCGCAAAGCGATCTGCGCGGGTTGTACCTAAAAGGTACAAAAGCCCTAGCATATTTAGTTCATAGCAGCGCTATGGA
>JBGCDW010000084.1:0-23292 GCA_045105775.1 Aureispira sp. | reverse complement strand
GGGGAAAAAGAATCGTTTTTTAGTACGAGAGCTTTTTTAAGACTACTTAGTACCAAAGTTGGAAGAGGCAAGGAAAGAAGAGTGTTATTGATACTAATCCGTATTTAGAATTGGTACTTATGTTCAAAGAGATTGGAGTGGTTAGGAGGTAGGGCAACGCTTGGTACAAACGATGGTGGCTCGTTTAGCGGCTAGGTACGTTTTGTACTTTGTTAGCTGCCTTCTTTTTTATTTGAAGTGGCGTTTAATCCTTTCCTTATCTTCAATTGCTTTATTATTTTTATGAAAAATTTCAACCATAATAATTTTAGCGTCCCTTGCTTTTTGAGTTACAACATCCTCTTCTTTGATTTCTTTAAGCTCTTCAAAGTAAGCATAAATTAATCGCAACCCTGAATTCACGCCTTTACCTTTTAGTGCTTTACAGGCAATTTTCTTTACTTTAATCACACAAGTTTCAATTCCTAAATTATCTATTCGAAAACTAAAAGGAGGTCTTTCATCAGGAAGTGCTTGCAATATTTTCTTTACCACTTCTAAATCTTCTTTTAAACTTCTATATTTCTTAAGGAGCGATTTTAAGTCTTTTTTGAATTCGCCTAACTCTTCAAATATCATGGTTATTCGGTTTCATCATAATTCCTTACTGAAAATGGAGCTTCTCGATAAAGAGACAATTCATAATCAATTTCTTCACCTTCTTTAGAAACTAACCAAGGAATATCCTTATGCGAATATTCACTTATTGCTGAGGCAGACCAATCTGAAAATTGTTCGATAACACGATCTAAAATGTCAGTTTCACTTGCTTTGAGTTCTATAAGTTTAGCTTTTACTAATGGAATATATCGAGTTTGCTTATAACTGTGATAATCTGTTTTAATCCTTTTGATGCTTTTATCATCATTTACCATTTTATTTATTAATGATTGTACATTTTGAGGAACAGGCCCAAATGGAAGTTTATGATATTTAGCACCCGTTAAGTGTTCTTCATATAATTCATAGTAATTAAAATCAGAGAAATAAAGTAATTTATATATTAAGGTTTCTCCCACATTCGGTTTACCAGCACATCTTTCTAAAATATAAAGTAAGACATTGGAAAATTTATTGACATTTAGGGTAGGTTCAGAAATTCTATAAGTATCACTAAGAGCAATATTATCAGAATCTTGATTAGAAATTTTATGAATGCTAAAGTTTAGAGACAGAAACGTATCAAGTGAAAACCCAAGAACATGAGAAATTTTCTGAAGCTCCATAACATTTAGTTTCCGATTCCCAAGTTCTATTTGAGCTAAAGAAGATCGAGATAATTTAATTTCATTTGCCAGATCATCTTGTGATAGTCCTTTGAATTGCCTAAGTTCAGAGATGCGATGACCCATTTCTTTTTGTGAGAGATTTTGATTCATTTTGGACGCTTTAAATAATATAAATGTATTACATGCAAGTATACAAAAATGTTTCCAAATCAAACAATTGGTTGTTCTGTTTTAAAACAATTTAGCATAGGTTGTTAAGTAGATATTGCATTAAGTTTATTATTAGGCTTTTGTGGTCAAAGTATCTGATTGCAAGTAACGCCGAGGCTTGCCCTCGAACGTGAATGTATGTGATGTGCGAAAGCTGAAAAATCTGTGATTTTGCGTTTTAAAATCAAAGACGAGGCTCTTTCTTCAGCCCTGAACTCGCATGACCACATACACATTGTTGTCAATCGTCTTTTTATATTTATTCTCTGTCATTCAATAGTTTATCAATTTTTATTTCTGCTTTTTTTAATAGTAATTTTTTTACGCTTGTAATATTTGCTGTAATGTTTTTAGTAAAAGACATTTTCGTAGTAAAAGTCCCATCGTTATTTTTTATATCAAGAAAAGTGCTTTGGTCTATTTCCAGCCCATAAACTAAGCAAAGTATATCTTGCCCTTTTATTTGATTCTCTTCTAAAGACTTTTCTTTATCTAGCAGATTCGTTTCTGTGTATAAGTCTACTGTAACTTTTATTTTTCCATAAGTATCTTTGTCAACAGGAAATCCATCAAATTCAAAGGGTTTAATTAAAGAAAAACGTTTTCTAATTATTTCAATTAAGTCATTTCCTGTGAAATTTTTGGATACTTTAAACTCAAATACCTTTTCCATTTTATCTGAATAAAGAAGGATTGTAAAGGAGTCTTTTAATAATTTTTCTCTTTGAATTTCTGTATAAAATTTTTCAAAGCTATCTATTTTATCAATTGGACTTGATCTAGTAGGAGTTTTGACTAGCTGACGAAAATTTTTTCGGACTTTACTTGGATATTTTTCACACATTTCCATCCAGAAAGAGAGAGGTTTGAATTTTATGTCAGGGAACACTTTTTCAAGAGTATTTTGTTGCTTTCCTGTAATTTCAATATTTGTGCATAAGTGATATTCTTCCCATCCAATTTCTTCTTTAGCTTTGATAGCTGTTTTTAAAGAGTCCACAGCTTTTGTTATATTGAACTTTGGGTCTAAACTAGATTGAGTGGACTTACACTGATAAGCAATTTTTTTAGATTTATAGAAGAGATCAACTCCATTTTCTGGTGGGCTTCTTTTATATATTTCATGAGTTTTATTTTCAAGATTTAAAATTTTTCGACAAAAGGATTCCCAAGCATCAAAGAAACTTGTTGATTCTGAAACGACGAAAAATGGAGGATAAAAATGATATTCCATTGTTTTTTATTTGATGAACGCTTTGTGCAAACGATGGCGGCGCGTTTAACGACATTAGCCGTTTTATACATTGTTAGCTGTCGTGTTGTTTTTTTAATTTAATCGTCATAACGAAATCTACATTGAAGAATTGAACACTTTTGATCTACACCTTTTTTTTCGGATACTTTATAAACTAACCGTTGACACAGGAAGCAATTGCCGTTTTATATCTTGTTGGATTCAGGTGAAGAGTTTATCTGATATTCTATCTTTTTGATTATTTGTTTTGTATAGTACTTAAATGAAAATAGTATTAAACAAAAGAATATACAGAAACCTAATAATAAAAGGAAGCCAACTTCATTTACTTGTTTAATGAAAGCAATAGTAGAAAATATACCAAATATTACGGGTAGAAAAAAGCCAAAAAGGCCTTCTCTTATAAAAATCTCAATTTTGTCAACTTTTTTTTCTACAAAAACTAATATTTCACCTGCTCTACTAGATATTAAGTATTTATATGCGCAGTGATTGTCACTATATCGTTTTTTTAGTTTTAAACTTCCATATCCTCCCCTTTGTAATGGTAGTAATAATTCCTCAATACTGATATCAGGATCAAGGTTATATAAGTATGATTTATAAAAGAAAGGAATCTTATTCATCTTCATTATTGTTTAAGTCTTTTACTGCATAGTATTCTTGAATGACATTTGATACAATTTCAGCACCTTTTATCACACCGTTTTCTTCTTTAAGAGATAAAATAATATCTATAGTTTCTCGGCCAACTCCAATGTGCTTTTGTGAAAGTCCCAATTCAGCTAGCCTTTCGGCAGGTATTCTTTCTAGAGCTTCTTGGAATACATTCAGAGTAATATTTGCAATTGCAGATTGGGGACCACCAAGTCCCATTGTTAGTAAATCAGTAACACCTCCAATTGCTAAATCAAAGGTAGAGCCTTTTGCTCCTGTCCAAGGGTCTTTTCCTTCCATGTAGTTAGTAAGCGCGCGGCTTAATTTACCAAAACCAGAATATTTCATAACAAATGTAGCTGCTCCTCCTGCCACACCTGTCATTTGTTGCATACCTTGTTTTTTCTCAGGAATTTTAATAGGAGAAATTATTTTTACCTGAACTATTTTTGCTGCAATCATGTAAATAGTAAATCTAACGACCGCTCCACCATTGGCATTCGTATATCCTGTCAATTCAAAGCCTCCACTTCCTTTTTTTACAGAAACTAAGCTTCCAGCACATTCATAGTTTTTTATAGCGTGTTTGTAACTATCATTGTCTTTATAATCCTTGTTGTTTATTCTTAGTATTTCTTTTACCAAATCCTCTGCCGAAATATTGGGTTTTTCCATGACCCAATCCAAAAGTTTTTCTGTCCAGAAAGCAGAATGAACCGTAACCTTTAGTCCATGAATTTTCCCATCTTTGAGTTTTTCTACAGGAACATTTTCTATCATAGAGCCATCTATAACGTCATCACTTGTATTTAATTCATCAAATACAATTTCTTTAGTCGCGTTAAATGTATTTTTAATAGCTTCACGCTGAGATAGTTCCTTTTCTTTGCAATCTATTTGTGTATTGATTTTTTTAAGCATTTGGTTTAGGTTATCAAGTTGTTCCTGTTCCCACATGCTTATTTCGCCATCTTCCAAGAATAATTTTTCATAATACCTAACTGTATCTTCGTATTTACGTACTTGTTTACGCAACTTTTTTAGTTTTTTTAGTTGGTCACCCATAGTTCAGTTGGTTTAATTTTATCTGCTGTATTCGTTGCCTATAACGTTAAATATATGGCAAGTAGGGCAGAGAACAAACGATTATTTTAGGTTTAGCCACAAGCCAAATCTTTTGTGTTTTGTTTTAATTTTTCTCTTTTAATACCAAACCAAAAGATTTGGCGACCTCGAAAACAAACACAGACTTTTCGAACTAACACAAACCAGCCCTATTTGCTATATATAGTGTTAGCAAACGTATTTATCTTTCAGGCTTAATTATTACGTTAACCTTTATTTTTTCTGTTACTTTTTCCAAGTCGCTTATAAGCCCTTTAGGGTTTTTTATATACTCATCTGGGTCATAAACGAAACAATATAATTCTTTACAATTTGGATGAGTTTGATATTTTGCAATATCAATTATTAATTGTTCACCAATTTGTTTGTCCTTTAGTCTTCTGTTCGTTTTTTTTACTTCAATCACTATTTCTTCATTTTTTAGAAGAAAATCATTTCTAGTCGAACCTCCAGCGTAACTTGGATTCCATTCTTCAGGTCTTACATCATCATAAAACTGAACAAAAAGAGCATTTAATAAATCTTGTACGTCATACTCGTCAGTAATCTCTAGTGTGTCTCTATCATTATATCGATAAAGTAAATGTTTAGCAACACTATGAAATTTATTAAAAATTATGTCAATTCCGTTTTTATCAAATTCGGTTATTTCTTTTTTTGTTTTTGTCCAAGGATATGATTCCCCGCAATTATCGCAAAATTCCTTTACAGGAGGACTATATGTTGAGAAGGCTCCTTGAGCATGCTTTTTACCTTTAATATACGAATTACACTTGGGACATTTTGTAATTGTTTTAATGCCACAAGTATCACAAAACTTTTTATTCCTCTCAGGATAACGATTATAACTTGCATTGATTTTATGACCATTTAAGCAAACTTGCATTGTATCTTGTATTATACCTTGCATATTATATTTAAGTTTTTTATAGTTTTCCTAACTGTTGTGTAAACACAACATACAAACAAACACCCATATACTTATAAAAGGTGCAAACAACCAACCAAATGAGTATCTATACCACCCTACTACAGATAACCAGCTAATTTGAAGCCATAATCATACCCAAAATAACAATTAAAAATAAAAAACATAACATTATAAGCTAAAAAAAAGACACCCCAAAAAAGAGTGTCCCAATCATATACTAGCACCACATTCAAACAAAAAAACACGACCACCCAACCAACTAAAATGCCCCGCTTTTCGCTTTTTATAGCTTTTGGCGGGGCATTTTTTATAAGTATAGAGCTATTTTGCTCCTAATCATACTCGCAGACTACTTCTGAATAACCTTAAAACCTATTATTTCCAGAAGAAAGCATACAAGGCGACTAGTATTAACATAATGGTGAAGGCACCAATGTTGAATAAAGGCTCTGTAGCAAATGTTTTTTTGTTGATTTCGATTTTCTTCTCATCGTCTGCTCCGTTGTTTTGACGCAAACTAACCAAGGAAATAACAACCCCTGTGAGCAGTGCAGTATAGCCCATTTGATTGAGGAAAGGAATGTCTACAAACAAACTGCTATCTGACCAACCTTTGGGGCCTACTTTGAAATACATGGCAATAGGAATAGAAACCAATGCCCCTATAATCGCACCTCTGTTGGTCGTCTTTTTCCAGAACAGACCCATCATAAATACGGCTAAAATACCGGGACTCACGATACCTGTATATTCTTGGATAAATTGGAATGCTTGATCGATTCCACCCAATAATGGAGCAATAATACTAGCAATAATTAAGGCAACGGCTGCTGAAATACGTCCAGTGTTGACCAATGCTTTGTCAGTGGCATTTTTGTTGATGTACTGCTTGTAAATATCCATTGTAAAGATGGTTGCCGTAGAGTTGAGCATAGAAGCCAAAGACGAAACGATAGCGGCGGTTAATGCTGCAAATGCCAACCCTTTCAATCCTGTTGGTAAGAATTGCAACAACCAAGGATAGGCTTTGTCGGCTTGTCCTTCTGTTGGCATATTGGTGACTCCTGCTTCGCCCAATGTTCCTAATAATTGTGGATCATTTACAATTACATAGGCGGCAATACCAGGCACTACAACAATAATTGGAATAAACAATTTGAGTGCCGCTGCAAATAAGATTCCTTTTTGAGATTCTGCCAAAGATTTAGCAGCCAAGGTTCTTTGAATAATGTATTGGTTGAAACCCCAATAGTACAAGTTGGCAACCCACATACCACCCAATAAAACTCCTATACCAGGCAAATTTTTATATTCGGGGTGCGAAGGTTCTAGAATCATGGCAAAGTGATCGGGTGCTCGTTCGTAAATGGTTGTGAAACCTGCCCACATGCCCGTATCACCTGATACGATATTTAAGGCTAAGTAAGTGGTTACTAAACCTCCAAATACTAAGAATACTACTTGAATTACATCGGTCCAAGCTACAGCCGATAAACCACCATACAAAGAGTAGGCCGCTGCAAATAGAGCCAATCCAAAAACCCCATTCATAAGCGGAATGCCCATGATACTCTCCAAGGCCAAGGCACCCAAATATAGGACAGAAGCCAAGTTAACAAAGACATACAAGGCAATCCAAAAGACGGCAAGTATAGTTTTTAGATTCGTAGAATAACGTTTTTCTACAAATTCGGGGATGGTATACAATCCCTTTTCTATAAAAATAGGTAAGAAGAACTTTCCAACCAAGAGTAAGGTAAGGGCTGCCATCCATTCATAAGAGGCAATAGCCAAACCCAGTGCATAACCAGAACCCGACATCCCTATAAATTGTTCAGCCGAGATATTGGCTGCAATGAGCGATGTACCTACGGCCCACCAAGGAAGCGATTTACTGGCCAAAAAGTAATCTTCGGCATTTTTTTCTTCTCCTTTTTCGCCCCTAGAAACCCACAGACCTACTGATAGGATCAAGATGGCATAGCCTATAAATACGATGTAGTCGAATAATTCAAAATTTCCATTCATAAAAAATATTTTTAGTCATTTATTGAGGATTCTTTACTATTAAATTCTACTTGAAAATCAATTTTATAAAAAAACTTTAATATGCAATACATCAATATTTTAATGCCAAAAGCAAATTTTAGCAATGATAAAGTGGGATTAAGAGTTGCATACAGAATATTATTTTCGTAAACTTGATCTTATTAGAATTATTGTTTTTGTATGGCCTACACTAAGTAACAATATTTTTTTGTAGTTTTGTTATTAATCATCATTAAAATTTTAAAAAATGCTACATCACTGTATTTTGATTGGTTGGTTTTTATTATTATTTACTTTTGCTTCCTGCCAATCAACTTCTACAACAACAGACGTTACCATAGAAGGAAAAATTGACAAAATTCTCGAAGGTATGACCGTCGAGGAAAAAGCAGGACAAACCTGTCAAATCACATTGGATGCCGTTCTCAAACGCGATGCAGATAACAATGTTATTGAACCTATTGAATTTGATCCAGATAAACTAAAAGAAGCTTTAGTAGAGTATGGTGTTGGATCTATTTTAAATGTAGTTACCCATACGCTTACGATGGAGCAATGGGAATACATAGAAGATAATGTATATACCCCTTTTGATAAAGGAGAAACCAAGGCACCAATTATTTATGGAATTGATGCTATACATGGTGTCAATTATACAGTAGGGGGAACCCTTTTTCCACAGGAAATAGGCTTGGCAGCGACTTGGAACCCCGAATTGGCGCGTCAGTTTGGCGAAGTGGTGGCGTATGAAACAAGAGCCTCAGGCATTCACTGGAATTTTTCGCCTGTATTGGATATGGGTAGAGCACCACTCTGGGCAAGACATTTTGAAACCTTGGGAGAAGATCCTCTATTAACAACTGTCTTGGGAGATGCGATTGTAGAAGGTTATCAAGGAGAAGGAACAATAGATCCTTATCACACTGCCGCTTGTCTCAAGCACTTTGTAGGTTATAGTGGCACGGTAAGTGGCAGAGATAGAACAACGGCATGGATTCCTGAAAAGTATATGCAAGAGTTATATTTGCCTCCTTTTAAATCGGCTGTTGCTAAAGGTGCATTGACCTTAATGATTAATAGTGGGGATGTAAATGGTATTCCTGGGCACATTAATTATAATTTATTGACCAAGACGCTCAAAGACGAATGGGGCTTTAAAGGCTTTACCGTTTCGGATTGGGAAGATTTTATTATGTTACACACCGTACATAGTGTAGGGAGTAGTTTATATGAGGCTGCGGTCAAGGGTTTTAATGCAGGGGTCGATATGAGCATGGTGCCTTACAATCCACAATACAAGGACTACATCAAATACATTATCAAAGGCGTAAAAGAAGGTAAAATTACTGAAGAACGCTTGGATGATGCCGTGCGTAGAATCTTGCGTGTAAAAATGAAAGTAGGGTTATTTGAAAAGAATAGAAATCAAGCCAAAAAATATCCCAAATTTGGGGAAGATACCTACAAAAAACTAGCCTTAGAATCTGCCTTAGAATCAATCACACTGCTCAAAAATGATAACAATATCCTACCATTAGACAAAGCAAAAAAAGTATTGGTTGCAGGCCCTACGTCTAATAATCTAATCTTTTTGAATGGTGCTTGGACACATACTTGGCAGGGAGGAGATACTTCGTACAATACCAAAGGAGTACCTAATATCAAAGAGGCGTTTATACAACAGTTGGGCAAAGAAAATTGCTTGTTTGCACAAGGAGCCGAAGTGTATATGAAGGACAATTTTGAAACCAGCCGTTTGGTAAATCCAGATGATTTTAAGGCCAAAGCTAAACAAAGCGACGTTATTGTATTATGTTTGGGAGAATTTCCTGGTACAGAGAAGCCTGGGGATATTCTTTCGCTCAATTTGGATCCAGCACAACTCGAATTAGCAGAAATGGCTTATGCAACAGGTAAACCTGTGGTATTGGTATTGGCAGAGGGTAGACCTCGTGTTATTCGTACTATTGTAGATGGTGCCGCCGCTATTGTCCAAACATATTTGCCAGGAGATTATGGCGCAAAAGCACTGACGAAATTAGTATATGGAGAGGAAAACTTTAGTGGTAAATTGCCATATACCTATCCAAGACACGATGGATTAATAGAATTTTACGATCATCCAAGAAGTACTGCTCGTGCAAAAACAAATGGCTTTGATTCTTATAATCCGCAGTGGGATTTTGGTTTTGGAATGAGTTATAGTACGTTAGAATATTCAGATTTAACATTGAGCACCAAAGAGCTAAAAGAAGGAGAATCTGTAAAAATACAAGTAAAAGTAACGAATAAGAGTGACCGTGCTGTAAAAGAGACCGTTCAATTATACATAGCAGATGAGTATGCTTCAATAGTTCCTGCCAACAAACGTCTAAAAGCGTTTAAAAAGATACCACTAGCTGCTAATGAATCTAAAGTAGTAGATTTTCTTATTCATACCGATAACCTTAAGTTTGTAAATGCCAATAACGAATGGATTGTTGAAGCGGGTTCTTTCAAAGTAATGATAGAAGACCTTGAGACAAAATTTGAACTTAAATAAGTTATAATGTACAAAGTAGAATTTGATAAACTTTTTTCTTATTCTTTTTCTTTAGATGCCGTTATTTTTGGTTACAAAGATGGAGAAGTAAATGTATTGTTAATTAAGCGCGCCATGGATCCTTTCTTTGGAGAATGGGCAATTCCTGGCGACTTAATTTATCCTGACGAAGACATGCCAGTGGCTGCTAATCGAATATTGCAAGACTTGACCAAGTTAGATAATATTGATTTACATCAAGTACAAACTTTTGGAGCACCCAATAGACACCCACAAGGTCGTGTTATAACCTGTGCTTATTTGGCGTTGGTAAAAATGGATAATATCAATGCAGAAGCTTCTTCTTGGGCAGATGCGGTACAATGGGTGCCCGTACATGAGGTTGGGAAGCTAGCTTTTGATCATAATTTGATCATTAATTCTACTTTTGAATTGTTAAAACAAAAGTTAGCTTCTCACCCTGTTTGTTTTAAACTCTTGCCTGAAAAATTTACACTCAATGACATGCAGCAGTTGTATGAGTATGTATTTGATGTAGCAATGGATAAGGCCAATTTTAGAAAAAAGATCAAATCTATTCCCTTAATCAAACACAACGAACGACAACAAAACGTGCGCCATCGACCTGCATCCTTGTACTCTTTTGACGGAGAGAAATATGATAAAATGGTTAGTGAAGAGCATTATACCTTTAAAATGTAATAAAATTGTTTTTTTATTCTTGCTTTTGGTGCAAAGTACCATAATTGTCATTGCATTGTTTTACCTTTAGATAAGAGAATGAAAATAGTTTATTTCTCTTACTTAAATAAGATGTAGTTTGTTTTGATAATTCACTGGTTTAGTATAAACTTGTAGTATATTCAATTATAACAAAACATCATTATTTTTACTCAAACATTAATTATTAGAATTTATGAAGACTTCTTTAACTCTTTTTATTGCCTTATTCATTTCTACATTTGCATCAGCTCAAACCGTAACCGATTTTGACGCAAACGGTGCTTGGATTTCTTACATGAATGTATTTGAAACTCCTGCTAATGGTGGAGCCTATGCTTTTGGTTCTTCTTGGGCTTTGCCAGATGCAAAATCTACACTCGATAGTGCTTCCAATACCTTGACATTGCAACCTAACTTTAATACATATGCAGACAATCCAGGTGATCCTTACTGGATTGATACAACTACAGGTGTAGGAAACAAAGATATGGAAGCAGCTACTTTTGTAGAGCCAGGTGCTACTGTATTAGGAGCAGATTTCACCTTTACTGGTAACGTAATGTCTTACACGTTGGATACTAGCAAATATGAAGCAAAAGTATTTGTTAAGGCATTGGATCCTAACAATGGATTTGCAGATGCTTTGGGTGGTACTAAGATTATGGATTTGCCTATGAGCGGAAACTTTTCTGTAATGGTAAATGCGGCTGATTTAACACCTGGATTGGTTGTACAGTATGGTTTTATCATCCGTGGATTGAATGCTAATCCAGCAGATGAAGCAGCTTTAGGAAGTGTAGTCGTTACTGAAATGGATCCTAACAACTCTATTAACAGAATTCAGGCTCAACCTTCTGTAGTGAACATCTATCCTAACCCTACAAAAGACGTATTGAATATTGATACAGACAAAAACATCGAAGCATTCAGAATTATCGACGTTTTAGGTAAAACAGTAATGGTTGGAAACAACACCAATACTATCGACGTATCAGCTTTGAATGCAGGTACTTATTATGTAGAATTTACATTGGAAAGTGGAAAAGAAATTGACACTTTTATCAAGAAATAGAACATAGAGATATTGTATGAAGTTGTCCTAAAATAGATTAAGAATAGGACAACTTCATAACAACTCTCTTGTTTAAATAGTAGCTTTTTGATTGTAGGCATCCCTATTTTCGTTCTAGTACAGGATAGAACCACTATAGTTTTTCATAGTTGAAGAATTATTGTTTATAGTTTTTGAATCACCAATTCATACATAAAACTTTTATCCTCCAACGCCGAACAAATAGTAACGATGTTACATTCATTGAGCTGCTATTTTTGTTTAAAATAGGTAGCCAAAATAAATTATAAGGTAAAAAATGGAAAGTTTATAGACAAGAGCACATAGCATTGAATCTTGTGCACACTTGGGTATGGTGCAATCTGAATTAAGGCGTATCTCCTACAAATTAATTAGTGAGTTGGATAAAAAACCGTTTTTTGTTGTAAGTAATTTACAGGACTACTTATATACAATAACCTTGTCTAAATTTATCCTATCTATGTTTGACGTAAAGAATATTTTTTTCCTTTTGTTATGGGCAGGCTCTTATGCTGTTCAAGCTCAATACAATTTAGTATGGTCTGATGAGTTTAACGGCACTACACTTGATGCCTCCAAATGGGTACACGAAATTGGTACGGGTTGCCCAAACTTATGTGGTTGGGGAAATAACGAACTACAGTATTACACCTCCAATACAGACAATATAAAAGTGGATACGGGTTATCTGCACATTATAGGCCGCCAACAACAGTTTCAGGGGTCTAGTTACACTTCTGCACGTATCAAAACAGAAGGACTTTACAGTTTTCAATACGGCAAAGTAGAAGCTCGAATTAAAGTGCCTACAGGGCAAGGACTCTGGCCGGCCTTCTGGATGTTGGGCTCTAATATTTCTACAGTAAGTTGGCCCCAATGTGGAGAAATAGACATTATGGAACATGTCAATACAGGCCCGAATATACATGGAACCATCCACTACAATCTTTTTAACAATTATCACAGTCTTGGTCAAAGTACGTTTGTTAATGCGGGAGAATTTCAGATTTACACCATAGAATGGGATGAAGATGCCATTAAGTGGTTTGTCAATGGCAATTTGTACCATCAAGTAGCTATTACCAATGGCATGAATTCTACAGAAGAATTTCACAACCCTTTTTTCTTGTTATTAAATTTGGCAATGGGTGGAAATTGGCCAGGTGCCCCCAATGCCTCCACACCTGCTGTTAATAATATGCTGGTAGATTATGTTAGAATTTACCAAAAACCTAGTTCTGGGGCTAATGTGGTTGATTTTGATGCCAATAATAGCTGGACTTCCTACATGAATGTTTTTGAAACACCCGCCAATGGAGGTGCTTACGTCTTTGGCTCCAATTGGGCATTAGCAGATGCCAAATCTACGCTAAATACCAATATAGGAACAGCAGGGACTTTGACCTTACAACCCAATTTTAACACTTATAGAGACAATCCTAATGATGCCTACTGGGTGAATCAAGCAACAGGTGAAGGCAATAAGGAAATGGAAGCTTCTACCTATGTGGAACCTAGCGCAACCTATTTGGGAGCAGATTTCACCTTTACTGGAAGGGTCGTTTCTTATACCTTGGACAGCAGCAAGTACCAAGCAAAGGTGTTCATTAAGGCACTAGACCCTGCCAATGGCTTTGCAGATGCCTTAAATGGCACCAAAATTATGGATCTTCCTCCTAGTGGCAATTTTACTATTACAGCAGATTCGGCCGATCTAACCTCGGGATTAGTCCTTCAATATGGATTTTTTATTCGGGGGCTCAATGCCAATCCCGTTGATGAAACGGCCTTGGGTACTGTGGTGATAGGAGAATCAGCGATCAATACAAGTGTGCATACAGTAGAAGAAATAAATAGGGCGATCTCTATTTATCCCAATCCTACACAAGATATACTAAGTATTGTAACTGAAGAGCCTATAGAGGCGTATAGGGTGATGGATATTACAGGTAGAGTGGTGCTAACAGGCAACAACCCAACTACCATTGATGTCGCCACACTCAAGGCAGGAACCTATTTTATAGAATTTGTATCAAACAATGGCAAAGCTGTTAAATCCTTTGTTAAGTTATAATTTATTTTTCTGAGAAATAGTAGAATCAAAAAAATAAGTAGGAACGAAACAGCGTGTTCGTCCCTACTTATTTTTTTTGACGCAATTGATCCTCAGACCATTTTTGGGGGTTATTAATAATATAATTGGTAATGTTCTGATAGGCTATTTGATTTCTAATAATGTGCTCCCAATAATTGCGTTGCCACAATCGGCGATCAAATCGTTTCCAACCCAAGGTTTTTACGCCCCTGATATATTCGTTGGTCGTCATGGTTTTGAACCATTGAATTACGCATGGTAACCCATTGTTGGGGCGGACCAATGTGTCCGCCCCAATAATGGGTTTTTCCGCCCCAATAATGGGTTTTTCCGTCCCAACGGAACCAATATTCTCTAGAATACAATGAAAATGATTGGGCATGATGATCATTGCGCGGCATCGAATATCGGGAAATTTCTGTTCCAAAATCCAATACCATTTTTCAATCATTTGACCAGCATCATTGAGTTGCATATGACCACCTTCTATTTTGCCAAAGAATGAAACGCGGCCTTGGCAACAAAGTGTAACAAAATACAAACCTGCTTGACTATAATCATATCCTTTTAATCGAATACTACGACGGTTGTGTATTTTAGGATTGTATGCCATAGATTTATACTCGGTTATCATTTATAAAAAAAGAAAATAGCAGTAGTTTCTAAAAACCTAATACGGAAAAACAATTCTTTTTGTTTCGTGTGTTGTTTTATAAATGATAAGGCGGCTTAGTTATTTAATGGATGCAATATTACTCCAAAGGCTGTTGTTGCGTAACACAATGCACCATACCACCCTCGGCATAGACATTTCTAAAATCAATTCCAACCACTGTTCTGTTGGGATAAAGCGATTGTAACAATTGCAGGGCTACAGCATCATTGGGATCCTTATAAGTGGGAACAATAACCTTGGTATTGGCAATGTAATAATTGCAATAAGAACCCTTATAACCTAGATTTTTGTTGTAACTGGTTACTACATTGTTTTTAGTCAAGGGCAATTGCAAGAAGTCATAGGCTACGCCCTTTTTATTTTGGGCAGCATACAGCTTATCAATATCAGAGGCTTGTACCTCAAAGGCCAGCAAATCGGCTCTATTCATGGTAACAATACATGGGCTTCTCCAAAAAACAAAAGGCAGCAAGCATCTAAAATGCTTACCACCTCTTTGTATAATTCTATTCGAACAAACATTACTTTAAGAGCAATTCTCCCCATTTTTTGGGCGAGAGATGAAAACCCTCTTCAAGGGTACTATTCCATCTCAATTGTTTTTTTCTTTTTTCGCCTTCATTAAAATTCACAGCAACTTCAAGCCCCAATTTATCACCTTGGTTCAATTGGTATTTGGTTAAATCCGTTAATGGAATTTCAACTTCGACCGTATAGCCCGTAGCATTTTTTTGAAGTTTGTATGTTGCACTGCTGTTTTTCTGATTTTCTGACCAATCCCACAAATAGGCGTTATCGGTACCACAGTTGAGGGCAAAGTGTTTGTCGCTCAACCATAAAAAGCCACGTTTAGGATCGGCAGTAGGATTGGTAGCAAAGGCAATTTCGATAGCATCTCCTTGCCAGAGTTGGTCCCCTTGGTGCTCATTTTGCATAGGCGTGGCATCCTTGATATCAAAAGCAAAAAACAAAGCATCATTGGTGTATCGTACCGCAAATTTACTCTCTTCATCTAGTTGATGAAAGGCATCGTCGGCCCAATCTGCTAAATTGCCGTCAATAGCAACCGTAGTCGAATTTGCGATGGCAACAGCTTGTTTTTTTGGTTTTCGAGCATAAGGTACCAATTGAATGGATTGAATTTCGATGCTTCCTTTGGCAAAAACCTGAATGAGCAATTGCTTGACCGATCTCAAGTCTACATCATTTTCCTCAAATGGAAAAGCGGTCAATGGCATTTGTATTTTTGTCCACTCTTTAGTGATGCTTTCTGCTAGTAAGAACTTGGAGTTATAGCCCAACCAAGCCTGTCCGCCACCATAATCTTCGATCCCCAATGCCCAAGGCAAGTTAGTCATCGGCTCTCCTACAGAACGAACCGTTAATTCGAGGGCCAAGGTATCTACGACATATAGCATGTCCTTACCCACCCAACTGCTCCAACCAAAACCAAACCCTACCCAGTCGCAGGCATCGTCTGATTGGTTCCAATTCAGTTTCAAATAAGGATCATCGCCCCCTTCGATTCTACCAGCAATACAAGTTTTGTTTCTAGGCGAAGTCCAATACTCCGTAGTTAGTTCCCCTTTGAAAACATTCAATTGATCAAAACCACGAATGTTATACAATTCTGGTTCTGATTCATCGTATAAGGATAACTGTTTGAAAGCGACAGAACGACTTGGAGTGGGTTCAACAACCACAGGGTCCATAGTGACCTCTTTATCAGGCTTGCGTTGTGCAATAAGACAAGTCTGGAATAAAATTACAAGAATAAAAATATTAAGGATTGAGTGCTTCATTTTCGGTGAATATTATATAGTCTAATTTAGATTTGGCAATACCTGAACTTGGGTTGGCTAAGTGGAGCATGTTGACACTAACTAGTTTGTCTGGTTCTGGCGCATCATTACCTGAACCAGTGGATAAAGCAGCAATATCAGAATAACTCATTGAAATTAATTTCCATCCCGACCAAGTTACAGGGATTTCATAAGCAAAGCGATCTTCATTGGCACTATCAAAAGTACCATCGCCATTTTCATCTTCGTCAAATTGGAATAAAACCAAGCTGTTGATTAGCCCAGGCTCTCCATAAACCATAGCATTGAAGAAAACCTTATCAGGATTACTAGCCAATGGATACGTTGTCATGCCCTGAGCCGATGCTTCAAAGTTGACCAAACCAATGAGCCAATCCCAGTTGACTTCACCTTGCATGTTGTAATAAGAGCCTCCTTCAGCAGAGAGTGATGGACTACTTTTAATTTGGAAATCCATGTTGGCACCAGATTGGAAGAAACTAGACCATCCAGAATTAAACCCATTTTCAAAATCGGCTACTACAACCCCTTGATTGACTTTGGGAGTAGCGATCGTAACTGTACCCACCAAAGTCGTATCACTTTCGCCAGGGAAGGTGAGTTCTACTTGGCAAGCTTCTGCCTTGAACATAGGTAGGGTAGTAGTACTACCATCCCAACTATACACCTCTGCATCGAGGTTTTGATTCAGTCCTGTAACTATTTTTTCGGCACCACTAGTTAGGCCAGTGATACGCAATTGCCAGTTACTGGTTTTGGATAAATCCAAATTGATATGAAATTTTTCGCCTGCGGCAAAATCAATCGTTTGGGTGTTGAATTGCCACTCAGAAAGAATGTTAAATTGTCCAAACAAATCATTGAGCTTAGGCCCGTCTATAGGCACGTCTTTTCTACAAGAAAGTGCAGTAACTACGATGAGGATAAATGCAATATACTTTTTCATAATTTTAGAAATTCATGATGTAATAAACAGAAACTTGATGATACTGGTAGGGCGTATAGTCTACAAAGCGGTTATTATTAAATTCATACATAGCTGCTAAATAAACATTCTTAGAAAAATTAAACCTCAAACCACTTGCCAAATTCCATTCTACTCCATTGATAGAGTACGGTTGAAAGTTGATGATTTCTTCTGTAGTGTTTCGTTGCGGAAGCAATTCGTTGCCTTGACTCTGCATCATAAAATAGTTAATCATCAGTGTTAAGCGATCTACAAACTCTACTTCAATGCCCGTATTGAGCAACAAAGAATTGAGGTTGATGGCTTCAAAACTAACGTCAGAAGCGCGGGTGGTGTTCTGGTAAGCCACTCCTAACTGTAGTGCAACATTGTTCTTCCATTTAAGCAAATTGGAAAGGCTGAATCTAAGATTACCCTGAAGATAGTGGAAGTTCTTTAGTGTCTCGGTTCCTTGCCCTCTCACTTCTTGCAAGAGGTGGTATTTTAAATCGGCTGCAATAACTTGTAAAGAGTCACTATAGCTTACGCCCACATAACCGCCGCGTCTGTTGAAGGTAGTAATGCCATAAGGCAATACATTGCTGACAGCAGGGTCATAAGCCATAACACCCACTGTAATATTTCTATCATACAAAGTAGGATCGTTGTACAAATCAAAATAAGAGAGTGGACGTAGGGTTTGATCGTTAGTATAACGCGGATAGAAGGTATTTTGTTGATTAAAGTTGACCCGTTTGGACTGCGCGCCAAAGGCTCTGAAATCAGGCCCATTATCCATATACCCCAAATCAAAATTCAAGTTTGTTTTCTTGAGATTAAAATAGGCTCTCACATGCACAAAGTAATCAGACAATTGAGAGGCTTCATCGTTGGGCGAATAAACAGTGGAAGAAATACCAGATTCCCCATCTAGTCCCAACGTAAAGTTATCCATATCGTACGTAAAATCGTAGGTCAATGAACTGACATTATTACTGTATACATCATCAGAAAGTGCTGTTCCACGCACATCAAAAATACTAGCATGGTTGACCCCTAAGGTGAAGTATTTGCTTTGTTGCACCACCACATTTCCACCACCAAATAAGCGATCAAATACGTTTTGGAAATTACTGGGCTCCAAACGGCAAATGAATCCATTGAACTGTATTTCTTGGACTATTTTAGGAAACTGAAGCGCGAAATCAATGGCTGCACCTTGTTGTCTCCAAGTATTATTATCGGTAAAGAAAGATTCGTAATCAAAAATTTCTTCTTTGATTCTCATCGTACCTGTAGAAGGAAGTAAGATATCAGGATTGTGATTGAAGAAGGTGTAAGGGGTCAATTTGAAATCAATGGTTCCAATTTGGTAACGTACCGTATTGGCTGCCACCCCTTTTACATGCAATTGACGCACATCAAAGGAAACATTGGCTCCCCAAAATCCACCCAAAGCCGTATTGATACGAAACATACCCAAGATTTCTGTTTGGGAATTGGGGTTAATTTTGACTCCCAAGTCAATTAAGCCATAACCACCAAAGGCAGAAGGGGCTGTAACCGTGTCTGTTCCCTCTGATCGAAAATCAGAATAGGATAGGAGCGTTCTTGCAGATCCTACAAATTGAACCTTTTTCCCTATTTTTTGGGCCAGAAGCTGTGTTGAACAAGCAACAATTAATGAAATGAATAGTATAGTTCGCATTTTTAGAAAATTATTTTTAGTTCAAGACTTGTTTCTGAACCTTGGAAGGTATCATCTTCAAAGCTATAATCTTTATAAAACATCCAACGTTGGCGTAAGTATAGCCCTACATTTTTAGACAATTGAAAGTCTAAACCCAAGGCATAACTGTAACCCACTTGATCTCTAGGATTGAGAGATTCTACATCAATATTCGTTCGCTCATTGCCTATAATTCGATCATAGCCAAAATAATTGGAAAGAATGAGGGTAGGCATTAATTCATAATAGAATTCTATTTGTTGATTGTAGCTTTGGATGTACGCTTGTTTGGAGTAAACGGGTAAAACCGAGAATCGATCTTGCACACTGTGGAAACTCCCCAAATAAAACAGCGCGAAGTTTCTTCTAAAAAGCTTAAAGGAAGTTTTGTACGCAATCTCTATACTATTAAAACCTTTGGCGGTTGGAACAGAATCGGTCACAACAGCGGTTTCATAAACGCCTCGATAAACCTTGCTAAGATTATCATAAGGGCCTACATTCACAGGGAAATTCCATCTCCAAAATCTAGACATGGTTAAGGCACTAGAAGGTCGGCCATAGGTGATTCTATCTGAGATACCATCTATTTCTGAGGCCATACTATAGGCTAATGTTAGCTTTTGTTTTTTGTACTTCAAGTCCGTACTCAATATAAATCCTTGTCGGTTGTTGGTTAATTGTCCAATATTGACCAATGAACTAGCAAAAGGCACCAACAAGGGGCTTTGTCCATTTGCTTGACCGCTTCCCCCACCAGGATTATCTAATAAAGCATTGTATTCTCTAATAGAGGTATTCCAAAAATTGCCATTATTATTAATAACATTAGGACTAACTCGGAAATACCTAAGCTCGATCGGAAAAAAGGTTAATTTTTCGGTGAATCTCAAGCGCAAATCAATGGCTTCTCCAATAACATTAGTAGCATTAGGACTAAAATAGTTGCCTGCACCAACTTCGCCATAGAGTTTGATTTTGTCTTGCCAATTAAATTCAAATTCAGTGGTAACCAAGTTGAAACCAAGGGTTTGGCGGGCTAAACTATCAGAGAAGGCAACACTTCTAACAGCATTGACGGTAACAAAATGTTTTCCTTCAATATCTTTTTTGATACGTCCACCCATCATAGAGTTGGGGAGTGGCGCATTGCCCCCATTGAGTTGCGATTTGCCGTACATCAAGGTAAAGGACAAATCCCAAGGAAGTTGGCTGCCATCAAAGATAATTCCATGAAAAGCCTGATTTCCCCAACGCTCATCCTGTTCCAAGGCACCCGATTGAAAGTACGTACTGTATCGTTCAAATGGTGTTCTAGTAATAGGATCCCAAGGGTTGCGTTCAAATAAACTAAAGCGATTGTAACCTGTATTGGTACTAAAAGTCATAGGACTGAGTTTGCACCAGTGTATACCTCCTGTTCGGACTTGGAAAATACCATATTTAGTACTGTGGCTTCCTGAGAGTTTGATGCCCAATAAAACACTTTGCAAAAAGTCATCGTATTGACCCGTAAACGGAGTCCACATAAATAGATCGACCGAGAAAGAGGTGGTTGCAGAAGGCTGAAGGCCAATGTTCATATTGAGCATAGGCAACTGGCTATCATCCCCTATAAAAAGGCGGTTTTTTAGCTCCCCAAATTCGGGGTACTGCTGCTGCATAGACATGTAGGTGCCCATGAATCTAAACTCTCCCCCCACAGTTATATTACTCAATCCTCTTTTACTCTTTTTGGGGTACAAACCTGCTCCAAATGGTTTAAACAGAAGCGAGTCAGGAGATGACTGTGCGATTAAACTCGTATTGAATCCAAGCAGCATTCCCCACAAGAGTAGATAATGTATTTTGATTCTAATTTTCATAAAACGATTGTAAGGTTTGTTGTTTTAGACGGACAAATTTGGCATCAACAGAAGGATCACTTTCGATATAAATAGGGATGTTTAGATAGGCTACTTTTTTACCATCGTCTACAAATATAAATATTCTATACCTTCCCTCATTGAGTGGTGTTTTCAGCGTCATATTGGTTTTGCTTTTTCCTTTGATACGACCTGGTATAGAAAGTGGTTTGTCTTCTGCGTCTCCACCTGCTTTTTTATCTGTACTCTCTGCATACAATTCCCAAGAGTAATTTAATTTGTCATTGTTTTTATCAGAAGCAAATAAGGATAAGTTAACTTTTGTGAGTGGGGGAAGTATAATGTTTTTGATGTTGGTACTTCCATTGAGCAGTACCGAATCAATAGTTGGTGCACGGTTCTCAGGGTATTTGCCTGTCCAAGAATATTCTAACTCATCAAGAGCCTCTGTGGGCATGTCTTTATCTGTAAATAGCCCATACCAAGTGCTGGTATATTCTTGTTTTTGTCCCCACAAGAAGGCAAAAGACCCAACACATTGTGTGCGTTGTGCTTCAATAAATTCTTTGTAACGTTTGAGATAAGAAGCGGCTTTTTCTTTACTGGTTTGCTCTATAGCTACTTTCCATTTGGTGTGTGGGGATTCCCAGTGTCCTGTTGGGCCCCATTCGGTAATCATATAAGGGCCTTTGTAGTTGCCATTTTTAATGATGTCCTTCACTTTGCCAATATCACCATAAGTATTGATACCATAGATGTCAATGTCTGTGAGTTCTTTCATCACAAATTGCAGCTTTTCAGCATTGGTTCCAGCAGTTACCGTCGATACGGGATGGTTGGGATCCTCCTCTTGTATCATTTTGGCAATATCATTCACGGCAGCCCAAACTTTGGTATTGGAGTAAAACAATTCGTATTCATTGCCTACACACCATATTAGCAAAGCAGGATGGTCTTTGTATTTTCGTATTTTTTGGCGAAAGTTTTCTAATTGAGCAGCTACCGCTTCTTTATTATTATAATCAAAACCATGACGCTCGTGTTGTACCCAAAGCCCCACCATTACTTTGAGACCTCTTTTGTGGGCTTGGTCTAGTACTTTGGCGGCATCATCGACACTCCAAGTACGAATAGTATTGCCACCCATTTTGACAACTTCATCCAAGTATTCAATGCCACCAGCTCCTTTAATATAAAACGGTTCACCATCTACTTTGAGCGACCAAACACCGTCACTACCTTGGTAAACCTCTACTTTACTTGGGGTTGATTGCCCAAAAGCAAAGTTTGTTGCAAGCAATAGCAGCAACGTACCCAAGAGTAGTTTTTTGTTTGAGGTAAGATTTGTTATCATAATGTATTTATTGTTGATTTTTGTAATGAATTATCAACTGTATCACATGGCAATTAGGTTGTTGATAAGTACATTTAGTAAGTTAATTTTTTAATAATTATTAGTTATGGTTTTGATAAGAATACTTAATTCTTTGCACAAAGAAAGAATAAACGTGTAAAATAATTTTATAAATTAGAATAGTCAAACAAGCAAACTAGAAGGGAATACGAAATAATTTCCTATTCTTTTGGTAAATAGGGGGGATTTAATATGTTTTTTCTGTAAATAAAGAGGGGAAGTAAAGTGTGTTTTTTAACCACTATGTTATCTTCTGCTAGGTGGTTTTTAGCATGATTGGGGAGGGTACCAATAGAAAGAGTATGTTTGGTAAACATCTTTTATAATTAATTTTAGGACACAACTAGTTATAGTATTTTTGACTATAAAATCAATATAGAACTAAAAAATGATTTAAAAAATTTTACCCCCAAAAAAGATGTTTTTATAGTGTAATATTTGCCTAAAAGACATAAAACCTTATTTTTTATGGAAAAAAAACGATTTACCATATATAATAAGGAAATGCTAAAAAAGGACAATTGCTAGATGTGTAGTTAACTGATATTCCTACTGTATATATGACGCTATAACTAACGGGTCTGTATACGTCATCAAGCCATATTAATCGGCCCAAGAGTAGCCGAAAACAGGTGTTATGTGTATCTAAAATAAAAAAAACGCCCCCTCAACCATATGGCTAGAGCACGTTCTTAAACGTAATTATTTCAACTGTTTTTCTTGCTGTTTTCTCAGGCGACGTGCCTTGCATTGGGCATGATCCCAAAGGGTATAACCCAAGTACGTGGTGATAGCGGTATGTTTGTAAATAATGGGGCCAAAGGTTCTAAAATCAGTCACCCCCAGATGTCCGCGTACCCCCAAACGAAAATGTTTCCACTCTGTTTCTAC
>JBGCDW010000083.1:0-73536 GCA_045105775.1 Aureispira sp. | reverse complement strand
TAGAATAATTGACCGTGCCCAATTTTATGAGCGCTAATAATAACTTGCTCAATAGCTCTAAACGTCGAGCTTGTCCATTAAAATAAGGCCGTAATTTTTCCTGTAAAACTTTTTCCGTATCTTGCATGAGGAGTAATTTGTCTAGTGTCTATTGTTTTTTTGCAATCTCAATTTAACACTTTTACAGGTTACTCCTTTCTTTTTGCCCCCTTTATATCATCCTTTTTTATTTTTGTCCTGTACTTAGAAATAGTTCTACATTCTCTCCAACAGTGATACATCTAGCATCTAGAACGGCTGGTTCAATGCCCTATATTTCTAATATCTAGGCTTATAAAGCTCAAAATCTCTTCTCCTCCTTTCAAGCTTCAAAAACAATTTGAAGTTATTGTAATAAACACTCAAGTAATAAAACAAAACTGTCAAGCATACCTAACCAAGCTCCAAACAGTCCCAAAGGCATGTATTATCATAAGCAAGGAATACATCCTCTTACTTTCTCCAGCCAAGAGTAATCAAAAGGCTCTTTTAAGGACAATATCAGCTTGCTTTTAAATTTGGCATTTCTTAGCATAACTTTTGTAAAGTTTTTTTTCAAAAGATTAAAAACTACAAAACAATAACAATCAAAATATTACAAATACAATTAAACACAAAAAATAGTTTTACTTTCAAAGTTGGCACGCTTCTGGAAATATAGTAGGCAAGCAAGCAATTATTTCTAAAAACTTTTTCACCTAATTGTTTGCACTTCCTTAACCATATAAATTGAACAATTATGAAACCGACAGAAGCAAACGAGCAAGAAGAGAAAAACAAGAAAAGAGGATTGTTTTTTACCTTAGGTCTTCATGGTGTATTGGTTGTTTTGGCCTTGTTACCAATTATGACATCTATGCAGTCTATGGACTTAGAAGAAGAGCCCGTGATGATGATGTCTTTGAAAGATATTCAGATCCAAGACGATGTAGATTTTGTGGTTAATGCCGATAAAAAAGTACGTAGAGGAGCGGCCAACAAACCGAGCCAAACGACCAAGGAAAATCCTGATCCAAAACCCGAACCAACACCACCTACGCCTCCTACTCCAACCCCTCCACCTGTAGTGACAGATAATAATTTAGAAAGTCCAGCAGTAGCCACTAGTGAAGAACCGAGTACAGAGCCTGTACAAGTAGATGAGGCCCCAAAAGTAGAACCTGTGCCTGCGCCTATCAGCACGCCCAATGAGCCTTCTGGCAAGCCTTCAGATGTTAATATCTCTGGTGGTAATACCAATACCAGTGGTGCCGGTGGTGATGGTGGCGACGATGACAGTCTACAAGATGGTGTATTTGGTCGTACTGTAAAATACCGTCCCAATATTAAGGGATTGACAAAAGATAAAGGCAAAATTGCGATCAAAGTATGTGTAAGCCAAGAAGGTACCATTATTGCTACCAAATACTTAGCTGACCAATCTACACTAAGAGATCCTGAGTTGATTGCGCGTTCTTTGCGTGCTGTACGTCGCTACAAGTTTGATGTAGACTACAGTGCTCCTAGAAAACAATGGGGAAAACTAACCTTTGTATTTGATATTTAATATTCTAGTTTTATATAATTCTAACTGTGTGTAATGGTCATTGCTGAAAAGTGATGGCCATTTTTTTTGTATTCTATCCAATCAAAACAAATACTTCAAGCCACCATAATACCGTCTTCCAACGGTACTGTTCCAAAACAAACCTGCATCAAAATGACGCTCAAAAGGGCGATTGGCATCTATAGCCCCCAACGGTTGTACGGTATTGAGTACATTATCCATACCCAAAAACAAGGTCAATTGCTCTAAATGGAGCACCCGATTGAGCCAAGCACCAGCTCCTAGCGAAATACGCCAATCCCAACGGGTGACGGCTAATGGCTGCAAGGGATAGGCATCCATCCCTGCGGCAGTTGTTTTGGCACGTACATCGGGGAGGCGTTGACCGCCTTGCAAATACCATTGGCTGTGCAATTTGAACAACTGATAGCCTTTGATATACAAAGGAAAATCTATTCCCAATAGCAAATTGTGGGGTGCATACAATGCTTCTTGTACGTATTGCTCCTTGATTGTGCTGTAAAACAAATCCAACCGATAGGCAACATCCAGATGTAATTGCCAAGCCGCTAGTGCCACATCTCCCTTTATACCAAAGCTCCACTCATTGGCTTGATCGGTGTTATAAAAGGCCAACTCATAGGCATTGGCTTCCAAATCTGCCACAACTTTGTTTTGAAAAATTCGGTGATAGAATTGTGCTTCCAAGTCTACCAAAACCCCTTGTTTGCTTCCAAACCATTGATAATAATTGGCAGACAAGCCATAATACCAAGCGCGCTCGCCCTGTAATGGTTCTTGTATCACTACGGCTCTACTACTCGCTAATAAAGGGGCATACTCACTCCAAACATTGGCATAACGAATCCCTGAACCACTCAATAGGGCTATTTCCCATTGATCGGATAAAACAATACGCAATTGTACTTGGGGCAATACCAGCCACTCCGCCAAATTGTGATAGCCCACATTCAGCCGTGTAGACAGCTCTACCGACTTGCTCAAATAATTTTCGTAGCCAATACAGCCCCCTCCAAAAACCTCTTGACGCTCTATGCTCAAGGAATCCAACCGTTCGCGCTGGTTGTTGGAATTGTATTGCAATCCAAAAACAAACAAACCCGATTCTTTCTCTAGGCGATAACTATAAATAGCACTAGAACGCACCGTCCACTCCTTGCCAAAATACTGCCGTAAGCCGTAATAATCATTTTGAGTATGATCGCTCACCCGCAAATGAATCACCAACATATTGTCATCATTGGTGGTGATGTAATTGTTGGACTCCCCCACCAAATGCGTGAGAGAACGCCCTGTACCATACGCGCGACGCGTCAAGAAGTCGCGCCATTTTTCAAAATCAATGGCTCCTGCTTGCGTTTCTAAGGTTAAGAATTGTACTTGATTGAGCGAGGTAAATTTCTTGAGATAAATGGCCCATTGATTGTGTAACACAAAGCGTTTTTTGAGAGGCAAGTCCAAAAAATTATCGGCATTGGTATCATTGCGCTGTTGTACCCAATGCCCATTCACCTGCAATTGTCCAATCACATTTTTAAAATCCACCTTTCCTCCAAGGCTCATATCCAACTCTCCCATGCTCGATCCTTGCAACTGCACTACCGCGCTTTGGTCGAGCAATGCTTTGGGCTGTACTTGCCAATCACCAAACATTCCCTGAATACCTTGCAAGGAATATTTACGTTGGTAATGCTCCGTCCATAATTGAGGCAAGTTATTGAATATGCTGTATTTGCCCAAGCCACGCTCTCCAAACAATTGCCCTCGCTGTGCCCCCAATCCTAGATGATAGCGCCCATAAGGGGCTTCGCCCAATGATTGGGCTTGTTGCACTACTGGAGCAATTAATAAAAAAAGCAATAGCAAAAGGCTAAACATGGTGTTTGGTTTTGATACAAACGAAGAATAAAAAGGCTGCTTGAAAGTAAGGAAAAACCTAAACAAGCTCCTATAAAAACGTTAAACCCTTGGCAGAAGTCTGTTTAATTCAAAAAGAGCCTGTATTATTGATAAAATTGGTATTTATAATACTTCCTAAATTTTACCGTTTCTCAACTTATGTCTGTATTGCTTCCTCTTCTACAATTTAGAGCCAAACAAGGTTTTAGAATGCTCCAAAGTATTGGTTTTGGGGTATTCCTTGTCTTGTTGCCCATCGCTTTTTTGGGGGGGCTGTTGCTGTTGCAATTTTTGTATACGACTCCAGAACCTTGGGCTGGAATATTGCTCCTTGTTGCCCTATTTGCGATTCATTATCAACGAGGCGATCGTTTTTTTTTGGAACAATTGACCACGCATACTTGGCAAATTTATGCCTTGGAATACCTGCTTTTATGGGTTCCATTTGCCATTTGTTTTATAATTTGGAGCCAGTGGTGGAATATTGGGATTGGCTTGGTAGGAATAGCTGTTTTGGCTGGTGTAGCCCCGCCATATCAACAACAAAAAGTAGGTTCTGCTTGGGGGAGCTGGATGCCTGTTGCTTGGATTCCTTCTTTTTTGTGGGAATGGAGGGCTGGTTTTAGAAGTCAAGGGCTTTTTTGGGGCTTGCTCTATTTTTTATGCTTTTTGGGCATACAGTATACTTTTGTAACCCCTGTATTGACGTTAATTTTGGCTTTATCCGTTTGTTATTTTTATCAAGCGGTAGCACCCAAAGAAATCATACAAACGCAGAATAGTGATGGGCGTTTATTAATACGCAAACTGTACTACAGTTGCTTGTTTTTTCAGGCTTTATTGTTGCCACACTATGTTCTCTTTTGGTGGCATCACAGCAGCTTTCAAATCCTTTTGGGCATTATTGGTTTGGTGTTTTTGAGTACTTCATGGATCAGTTTTAGTATTTGTTTGCAATACAGTGATTATACTTATGATAAGGAGGAAAGTTACAACGTCGTTCCTTTTGCCATTTTTACAGGTGGTTGTCTTATTCCTTTTCTTTGGCCAGTGCTGCCTTTTTTCTGGTGGTCTTATTGGCGCAAAGCCGTACAACAATTAAATTTTTATGCTTAAACTCAACAACTGGACGGTTGCTTATGCTTCCACTACTATTCTCCACCAGATCCACCATTCTTTTGAAGCAGGTGCTATTCATGGCATTTTGGGACAAAATGGTGCAGGCAAAAGCACTTTGTTTAACAGCTTGTATGGTATGATAACTCCCACTGAAGGAAATTGCCTTTTTCAAGGCCAAGAATTGGCCCATGACCAAATAGCTTACTTGCAAACCCACAACCATTTTTATCCTTTCATGAAGGGTAGGGAGTATTTAGAATTAATTGCTCAAAAGGAGAGTGGTTTTGATCCAGCACACTGGAATCAACTATTTCAACTACCACTGCATCAATTCATTAGTCAATATTCTACAGGCATGAAAAAGAAGTTGGCTTTTTTAGGCATTATTGCCCAAAACAAGCCGATTATCATCTTGGATGAACCGTTTAATGGGGTGGATATTGAGAGCAATGAAAAAATTATCCAGGTATTGGAGCATTGGCGCAAACAAGGGCGTATATTACTTTTATCTTCACATATTCTATCTACACTTACACAATCTTGTACCTATATCAACCACCTGCATCAAGGCGCGTTTAGTCAGACCTATGCCACCAATCAATATGCTGATTTAGAACAAATTGTTCAGGGTTGGGCTCGTAATAATGTCCAAAATGTACTGGCTAAAGATTCTAGTAATTTTTCTTTGCTATAAATGTTATTAAATAATGGTTGTCACGAAACGAAGTTCACGCAAGTAATAGAATTTATGAAAAGAGAGCTGTTCTGATTTTTTTCTTTAGCGGCAGCAACGAAAACGTGCATCCTCGGAGAGGCTGTGCGTCTTTTGATGATGCAGATAAAGGAAAAAATGCTACAGTGAACCATACAACTTTATTTGTGATAACCATTAATAATTAATAAAAAGAAAAAGACTTTGATTTGCCCATTCTTTTAAACTATATTTGCTAAACAAAGTTATTTATTATAAAACACAATCTTGATGGTAATTTTATCCAAAATTGTGTTTCAATCTTATCAAGAAAGGTGGAGGGACTAGGCCCTTTGAAACCTTGGCAACCTGCCCAATGCGGAAAGGTGCCACTTCCTTCTTTGCATCTACTACAAAGAAAGATAAGTCATCTGTGCGTTTGATAATTCCTTATACGCTCTTAGTGTCTTATCTAAGAAGTTGTGTTGGTTTATCACCAAACAAAACGGGATTCTTTTTTGGTAAGTTGTATTATTTGTTAACTGTACTAGAGAAAAACGATCAGGTGTTATGAGTAAAAATACCGTATTAAAATTGGGATTATTTGGTTTTGGTTGCGTCGGTCAAGGGCTGCACAATGTCCTATCCAAAACCAATGGGATTAATGCCAGTATTGAAAAAATTTGTATCAAACATCCCAATAAGAGTCGCTCGCTTCCTAATGACTATTTTACAACCGATCCCAAAGAAATTTTGGAAAGTCCCGATATTGATGTTGTAGTAGAGCTGATTGACGACCCTGTTGCGGCTTATGATATTGTCAAAACGGCTTTGAGCAAAGGCAAGGCGGTAGTAAGTGCCAACAAAAAACTTATAGCCGAACATCTAGACGAATTTCTAGAGTTGCAACGCCTTTACAAAACACCGTTGCTCTACGAGGGTTCGGTATGTGGGAGTATCCCTATTATTAGAAATTTGGAAGAATATTATGATAATGATTTGCTAGGCTCTATTTCAGGTATCTTTAATGGTTCTACCAATTATATTCTGTCCAAAATGCGCAATGAGGGCTGGAGTTTTGAGCAAGCACTACGCGTAGCACAAGAAAAGGGGTTTGCGGAGTCCAATCCATTCTTGGATGTGAGTGGTTTAGATGCCAAATACAAGCTTTGTATTGCCATGATGCACGCTTTTGGGGTCTGGATTCGCCCCGATGATATGCTTAATATGGGTATTGATCGCCTCAATGAGCAAGATTTTGTCTATGCACAACAACAGAACAAAATTATAAAACTAGTGGTCCACGGCCAACGTCAAGACGATGCTGTTATTGGTTTTGTAATGCCAACACTGGTTAGTATGGATAATCCTCTGGCCAATGTTGATAATGAATACAACGGGGTCGTGTTAGAATCGGCCTTCTCCAATCAGCAATTTTTTGGTGGCAAAGGAGCAGGAAGCGATCCAACGGGTTCTGCGGTGCTCTCCGATATTAGTGCGCTGACCTACAATTATCGTTATGAGTACAAAAAACTACACCAATCTATTCAGTATAGAGAAGGCAAACGTCAATTATTAGAAGTGTATGTTCGCTATAGAGACAAGCGCGATGTCAATTGGGATGATTTTGAAAGCATTCAGCAACGTTTTGAATCAAGAGAATACAACTATGTTTTGGGAAGTATTTTCTTAGAAAAATTGCACCATGATGCTTGGCAAAAAAATGGCCATATTTCTGTGGTCCTAAATGCCTTGGCAAGTGCCCAAAGTGTGGGCATTACGCCGACACTGTCGGCTAGTGCAGCACCCAAGATTTAAGAAACAGAAGCCCTCTCAAACAAACGTTGCAAAACATAAAAAGAGATGGAGCAAGCCATTGGGGAATACTAGTCTAAATATTTAGAGCGATATGGAAACATTTCCATACCGCTCTACAGTTTTTTTATTTCTTCCAACGCACGGTTTTATTGGTAGTAGGTATGGGTTGTAACATCCCAAATTCCTTCAAGTCAGGCGAGGTTATTTCTAATCCCTCAATAGAAAGTACCATGGTTTCTGTGCCAATTTCTGCGGAGGTCAGATAGCATTTAATCTTAATAAATCCGGTGTCATTGCCATGATTGACGGTTGCACTCCAGTTTTTTCCCTCCATGGTTTCTACTTGTTCGCTCACTCCTACCGTTGTACCGTTGGTTTGGGTCTTGCTTTTAATAGTGGTTTCGGAGGTTTCTTCTGTCCAATCACGATGCCCTCCTAATTCTAAACTAAATAGACCTATATCAAACGAGCCTGACCCCTCAAGACCATAGCTAGAGCCTTCGGTTTTGGTCTTTTCTTTGCCTTCTGTACGGCTGTGTTCTGTTGATTCTTCTACACTAATAGCCTTCGCTCGTTCTATATCACTACTTCCACCCAATTGGGAAGTACCTCTATCTTTGGAAAACGCTATGGTATATTCAAAATCTACCGTTACTTGATTGTCAGACCGTACTACTGCACTCTGGTTCAATAACGGCTTGGCCTCAAAATCATAGGCACTACTTCCTTTGGAAACATTCAATTCTACACTGCTTGGAATCGCATGTGGCACTTTATTTTCCTTCGCAATCGTGGTTAATATTTTACTAACTAACATCGTACCATCACTCAATTTCAACACCAATTCCATAGCCTCCCCCTTGGCAAGTGCATCGGGTTTGGGCAATGGACGCAAGGCTTTTTGAAGCATTTTATGCAGGGAATCAACGCCGACCTGACCTATTAGTAAACTGTCCAATTTATCCATAGATTCGGACGGCATCTTGTTGATACTTGGTATAGTCAAGAGCGCATCAGGGTTCTTGATAAAATGAACAACCGAGTTTTTCCAAAGCTGGCTTGTTTCTGCCAAAGACAAAAAGCCTTTACCATAAGCTTTTATATTTTCTTCGAGCTTGGGTACAAAGAAACGAAATTCGGGCGTGGTGAGGAGTGTGCCAAATCCTTCTACCAGTTTTGTGGCAATAAACTGTCGGTTGGGGGAGAGCTTCATGCTTTCTACTGCATTGCCCACTTGCCCAAACCATTGTATGTATTCTTCTAAAATGTCGTATTTGCTTGTGCCGTCATTATTTGCAGTCAACCCTGTAATTAAACCAGTAATATCCACAAACTCTTTCTTATCATGCCAATGTTTGGCTATAATATCTTTAGGCGTTTCAATGTTCGTAAAGGCTGTATTTAGGGCATTAACATAATCCTTGATTTCCAAAGAATCGCCTTGGATTCCCCTTAATATCTTAGCTCTAATCTCCATTCCTAATTCTGGCTGCAACTTTCCCCATACTTGGCTTTGGTCTACTAATAGGGCCATAAACTTAGCCTTAGACATGGTATTAATGGAGTCTGTCCCTTTATCTGCACTAATGATTCCACTAATTTTTGTTCTTTGTTCCCCTAGCCATTGTGCATAAGCAAGCTTAAACGCATCTTCTTTTTCGAGCTGCTCTTTTTCGAGCTCTCGCTGCTCTTTTTCGAGCTCTCGCTGCTCTTTTTCGAGCTCTCGCTGCTCTTTTTCGAGCTCTCGCTGCTTCTTACTCGCTACGCCTAAAATTCCCGTCAACCAAGTTTCAAAGTCATTGGCAATCATAGTTTGCTGATTCAATTCTTTGGTCTTGATTTTCTGATAAGTTGCTTTATTCTTTTGATAATGTTTGGTCAGCATAAACTTAGAAGCCATATCTGAATTAAAAGCATTAAAACCATTTAGCAAAGCTCCTCGAAGTCCTTCGGCTGTAGTTGGAGATTCAAGTTTTTGGATTTCTGTTTTAATATTCTTCCAAAGCACCTTCGAAATTGGAAAATCTGGCTTTTTTATCTTTTCTCGAAGAGACGTAATAATATCTTCTACACTTATTTTAATATCTGTTCTTCGTTCTTCGTCCAATATCGAAATAAAATCCTGCACCCAATCTTGTACATAATCAATGAAGGTCTTTTTGCCTATATCTTGTGGAGCTGCTGTTATTCCCAAAATTTGGTAAGCTTGTTCTATTGCAGCAAGTTGTTCAGTATTAAAAACAGCGGCTGCCGTTAAGTTGTTTTTTTTGAGGAATGCTTCTAATTCGTCTTTTGTTAAAGACAATTGTTCCTCTATTTCTTGTCTGGTCATACTGGTCGTAGTCGTTTTATTCGTAGGATTAATGATTTGCCAAGACCATAAATTGCTTTGTCCAAAGAGTAGAAAGGGTAATAAAACAAGGTATAATCTCATAGCTATCAATTTTTGATAATAAGGGTTAATTAAGTTATCGGAGTAGCGATATGTTGTTGCACCAATTGCTGTATTTTTTGTGCAAACTGTACTAATTTCTGCTGTACTTCCGTATCTACTTCTTGATTTGGTGCTGTTTCTTGAGTACTCAAATCAACCAATGCCGCTTTTAAGCGTGTTTGCAAGGCCAATGCCGCTGTTGCCTGCTCATCGCCATTGATTTTTTGCTCCAATTCCAACAAAATACGCTCCAACTTGCCTTTTAATATTGATTGTTGGTACGGGTCTCCGCTTGCTTTGTGTTCCTCTACAGTACGCATAAACACTTGCTCTATACTCGACAAGTTACTTTCTTCGTTGATCTGCTGTTTTTTTCCAGCTTGCATTTCTTGTTGCACCTTTTGCTTAAACGCCAGCATCGTTTTTCCCATTTGCTGATACGCCCTCTGTAAGGTTTTATCGCCTTTGGCCTTAAATTCGGCTTGCAGTTTGGCAACCCATTGGTCTACTTGTTGCAATATTTGAGCGTAATACTCCGCATTCCGAGTGCCATTGCTATTTACATAATCTCTATTCACGAATGATTTAAAGGCATCGTACACCTCCGAATTTGCACCATTTTCGGTATAGGTTACTTGCTCCTCTACCAAGTCGCTATCTCCCGTCAAAGTTTCGGTTGCTTCTTCGGCTCCAATGATAACATTATTCACCTTGCGCTTGGACCAAAACCCCGGATTACTCTTGGCAATCGGCGCTTGCTTTAGGCTATCTACCAAGGGCTTGGGTTTTACTTTCATGCCATTGGTTTCAGGTACAAAACGCAGGATATTGTTGGCATCTAGTTTGGCAGTTCCGTATGACAAGTTCACTTTATCTGGTGTTTTTCCAGCCGCTACAAATGCCTTGCGTATAGCTGGCTGCGTACCCAAAATGAGCAAGCTTCCTGTGCCTTCCTTGGCCTTGGTAAAATAGTCTAGGTGCAAAAAATAAGGCAGTTCGGCGGCTTCGCCCTTTTTGACAGCTTCTTGTAGCATTTTTAAACCAAGCTTAATGTCTTTGGTGACAGAGGACTCAAACGCTCGTAGCGCTTTTTCTTGTTTGGCTGCTTGTTTGATGGTTTGTTTTTGGTCAGGAGATTGGGCTAGGACATCTTGTGCTTGGGTATAGGCATTCCAATCGAAAAGTTTTGCAATCTTACTTTTCCTCATAGTTCAGTTTTTATTAATTAATAGTAATAGGATGGCTTTTCCATCCAAGGTCAATTTTGTAGTCAGCCGCCAATTTACGATTTTATACTTTAAAAAATAAATAAGTTTTAGAATTTTATTATATGATTCACTCTGAAAATCTATGTTTGAGCATAAAAAATCCCGAATTTTAGTAAGAACTAAAATTCGGGAAGCTTGTGCTATTATTATAGGGGAATAAACCTATTGTCTAGTGGTCACCGTAAGATTAAAAGCCCCTAAATCATTTTCCTCTACCCCCGTCACCGCTACAACTACATGCATAGGAGTAGAGCCAGCTTTGAGCATAATGCGTTCTTTGCTGCCCATAGGTTGTGCGCTTGCACTACAACCCGATTTGCTTACATTTTCTAAATAAGGAGGCACCTCAAAACGATTTTGTGTAATCATATAGCCATATAAACTCATATCGCTAGGAGTCGTCATTTCCACCAATACCTTGGCATTGGCAGGTACTTTAAAGGCATACAAACGGTGTTTACCATTGTAGCGTGTTTTTTCTGCTTCTGTAAAACAGCCTACTGATCCGCGCATCCCAAAGCGTAAATCAACAAACTGTCCTTCCGATAAATCTCCTTTGACAGAAGTGGTACCATTGATTTTTACATCCAGTACTTTTACTTGTTTAGGAAATTGGGCACTAGCAGTACTGCACCAAGCAAGCACCAAAATACAAATAGCTAAAATTTCTTTCATTGTTGTTGTTGTTTAGAAGTTATTTACGAGTAGCCTGATGCTGGGTTATCAAGGCAACCCTATTTTTAAGCAACTTCTTAGTCAAATAATAGTACTACAGTAAGTTCGGGCTTTTAAAGATACTATTTTTTATGGTGGAATACAAGTGTAGAAATGATCTGTATACCCTATAAGGTGCTTTTGTTACAAATCCATCAACGTATTTACTATATTTTTCTTATTCCAATGATTGAGATTTAGACTGAATGTGATGCGTCTATAAAAGGCATTTCCTGCAAATGAATTGGCTTGTTGTTGCAAGTTTTCGGTTGCTAATAAAGGCAAATAAATCCCCCCAAAACCATTTCCAATATCCAACATCAATCCAGCATTGACCATGACCGAAGTACTCAAATCACGCACACTAACCACGGGATCTGTAATATGGAAATAACCTATATCCAAAAAGGGTTTCAGGCGCAACCAAGACCAACTTATAGGCAGTTGAATAGGCAAATCAGCTTTGAGGTTGACCGCTGCAATAAAGGTATTACTAGCTCCTGCAAACTGGATTTCTTCAATAGCCGTTTTGAACCCCCCATCTCTAATAATCACTTGCTGGGCGGCTACATTTTCTTGTTCTCTTCGCCCCAACCACAAATCATCATAATGATAATCCTTGCGATTGCCTGCTATGAGCACCAAAGGAAAAGCCCCAAAATCTCGATTGGTATGCCATAAAAAACCACCTGCAAAAACTCTCATATCTACGCCCCACTTTTTGGCGTACAAAAAGCGAGCATTCAATTCAGTGGTTAATTGCAAATACTGTTCTTGGCGAAATGGGGTGGTATAACTGGCGTATTCCAATTGTGTTTTGAGTTCTAAGGGCGATAACACTTGTTTATTTTTGTACCAATGGGTCAAACGTACGGTTGGTCGCCAAGTGGTCTCTTTTCCTAAGTAGGCAAATCCATTGGTGTTGGTGTTTCTAGCCTCTATGCCACGTTCTTCTATGATAAAGGCTGCCGATAATTCTAAGACATGATCAACCAAACTAATATCATTGCGGCGAGCAACATCCAAGCGCACATAAGGCGTAATTTTGGTATATCGCTCATTGAATCGATAAGGCCGTATGTCTGTTGGTCGTCTAAGGCGTTTGCTAAAGCTCTTAAAGCGTAGCCCTTGGGTAAATTTGTGCTTCTTGAAATAAGAATGATGTTTGATTTGTCCAAAACCAGTCCATGTTAAGCTACTGGTCGCAAAGAAGGAAGCCAAGGTATAATCCCATTTTCGCTCTGGAATAGGCAAATTATAAGCGATTGCTCCTATCATCAAGCCATCATACAAATTAACCCCTAACAAGGGTACTATATTAATGCGTGGTTTTTCTATAGCATTGGGATCCAGGCCAAAACTAAATTTTGCAGGCACTCCTTTCTTGAACAAGCCTTGGCTACGTATCACATTGTTGTTGCGATTAATTTCGGGCAATTCTTGGGCATAATCAATTTGGTATTCCGCTGCCTCAGGCAATTGTATCACAGTATCTTTTCCCTCTGGTAAATTTTCTATCCAAAGCTCTTCGATCAACTTGCCATTTTCATCTACTGCTCCCACAGGAATTGGTGCTGCAAAATCACCGGTGTTTCTGATCGTTATGCTAGATTTATCCTGTGCCTGACAACACTGATAACGTGTAGTAGCATAATCCAATTGAGCATCACTATCAATAACATGGTCAAAAAACCAAGCAACATTCTTAGTGCTATTTTCCTCAAAGACCGCTCTTAAATCTTTAGGTTGTGGATGTTTAAATTTCCATTTTTCAAAATACAATTGAAGCAACCGATCCATTTCTTCCGTTCCCAAATACTGTTGCAAATAACGAAAAGCGAGGGTTGGTTTGGCGTAACCACAAATGTAATAATTGTTGGAGGTGATGCTATCTGAAGGGCTATTGATGGGCATATCTTGGCGTTTGCTGGCCGCTTCTATATAACTTAGATGTTCCCATTCCGTTTCATAGTCGTAATAAACCGATAAATGACGGGAATCCAAGTAGGTATTTAAGCCTTCATCCATCCAAGGATACACGCGCTCATTGCTCCCCAAAATTCCATAAAACCAATTGTGTCCTACCTCATGGGTAATTACATTATCTAGCCCCATATCATAAGCCGCACGACTAATAACGGTAATGGTAGGATATTCCATATCTCCACCTTTGTAAATCCCTTGAGCAACGGTTACATTATCATAAGGATACTCGCCTACAATATCCGAATAGAATTTGACCGCCCGTTGGGTATATTGCATGGCTTTATCCTTCCACAAATCAGCTTCCTCACTCGTATACAAAATACAACTCTCTACAGCACGCCCCGAAGCCAATTCAAAAGTATCTAGCTCTACCCAATATCGTTTATCGGCAAACCAAGCAAAATCATGTACTTGCTGGGCTTCATACTTCAGGGTTTTGGTGGTGGTGCTCGATGCTGGAAACTCTTGAGCAAAAGCATTCTCTAACCTAAATTTTTGTTTGGCTGTTTCTTGTGCTCGTTTTTTTAAAAAATCATATTCAGCAACTGTTTTTAATTGCCCTGTTGCCCCTACTACATAATTGCTAGGCAGTGTAATTTGCACCTTGTAATTGCCAAATTCTGAATAAAATTCTCCATAATCCAAATACGACATGGTGTGCCAACCATTCTGATCGTACACAGCAGGCTTGGGATACCATTGGCACAACATATATGACTGCCCAAGATGCGCTAACCGCGAGAAGTTGGCAGGCAACTGCACATGAAAAGGGGTACGTATAACCACACTATCTTGAGGGGCCAATGGCTGTGGCAATTGCACACGCAATACATCAATTTGCTGTTCTACCGCTTCCCAAGTAGCCGCAGCACCATCACAGGTAAAATCCAACTGATCCATAAAGCCTCGCTCTTCCAATTGGCTGAAGTGAAAATCTAAGCGTCCTTGGTTCAACAACTGCTTTGCAAAGGCTGTTTGTTTGTTTTTATAAGCATTGGGCCAAGCATGAAAATAGATTTCTGTCAATGTGTCAGGAGCATTATTATGATAAAGGAGTGTTAAAGTTCCTGTTAAGGAATGCGCTTGGTCATCTAAGGTAACGTCAATATCATAATTCACCTTTTGTTGAAAATAGTCGGTTGATTGTGCTTCTACCGTACTGATTATCAACAAAAAAAGATTTAAAACCAATAAAAGGGTAGTCATGTTTTTCAAAAAGTACATAGGCTAATTTGTTGCTAATGAGGAGGATGAACAAAGGTACAACAATTATGATTTTGATAAAAGAAATGGAACTACTACTACTGGTACTTCATTTGTATATTAGATACACGGTTACATTTTACGGTATTTAGAAGATGTAATAAAGATACGATTGGGATGCCGTTGCCCCTTATTAGGGCATTGACTATCTCCTAATATTGTTGTATCTTTAAAGAAAGAGATGTGAAAACATCATTAGAAAACAAAACTATCTGTAGATGGAAGCACAGGATTATAGTGGAGAAAACCAACCTGATTTGAAATTACTGGTTGAGCGATATGAAGCTATGTTGAATGATGGAGGCATTTCTTTTTTGGAGATGGACAGTTTTTTACGCTTGGCTGATTATTATGAGGATGAAGGGGCTATACAAAAAGCAACAATAGCACTCGACAATGCTGTTAAGCAACATCCATATTCAGCCGCCTTATACATTCGCAAAGCACAATTGTGTGTGGAAGAGGAAAAATACGAGCAAGCTTTTGATATTTTAGAAGCTGCCATGACCTATGAACCATCCAATTTAGACATTTATCTTACACAGGCCGATATTCACATGCGCTTGTTTAATCAAGACAATGCCATTCGGGTTATTCGCATCGCCAAAAGTTATGCAGGAAAAGACGAGCTGCCTGATTTGTATGTACTAGAATCTACGATTTACGAAACTAAAAAAGACTACGAAGGCGCTCTGAAATACTTAAAAAAAGCCTTGCATGTTGATCCTTCTCATAATATTGCTTTAAGTCGTTTATCGGGCTTGTATGAGTACATCGATAATTATGAAGAATTGGCGTTGTTCTTAAAAAAATTGGTAGACAAAAATCCTTACTCTTGTTGGGGATGGTACAATTTGGGCTTAGTTTATTGGCAGGCACAACAATGGGTCAAAGCAGCCGAAGCGTTTGACTATGCTATTGTCGTTCAAGAAAGATTTGAACCTGCCTATTACCCTTGTATCGATAGCTTACTACATTTGAATAAAATTTCAGAAGCCTTGCAATACTTGGATGATTATAAAGTATTGTTTGACGAAGATGGCGAATTATTGCTGCGTTATGGGCTTTGTTATGAGCAACAAAAACGGTATCAAGAAGCAAGAACTTATTATAGTCAAGCACTTAAATTTGGCACTCTAGGCGGTCGTGCTTATCACTATATGGGCAATTGTTATGTTGAAGAGGACAATTGGGTAGCTGCCGAAAGCGCCTTTTTACAAGCTTATTCTGTAGATAAGTACAATGCTGCTTTTTGTTTATCCTTGGCTGATACCTATGATGTATTAGACCGTTCAGATCGTGCACATGAGTTTTATCACAAAGCACTGGCTATAGATCCAGAAAATGTGGAAATATGGATTCATTATTTAGAATTCTTAATTGATGAAGACAGCCACTCTATAGCCTTAGAAATTTTGGAAGAAGCCAAACGCCACTTGCAAGATGTATTACTGGACTATGCACAAGCCGCCATTTTACTCGATTCTGGACGTAGACAAGAAGGATTTGTAGTTTTAGGCAGTGCTTTAATGGAAGCTTACGATTATAATTACTATCTTTATAGAATTGCACCACGTCTCAAGGACGATCAAAGCATTGGTGCTTTTGTTGCCGATCATCAAGGCGACCATCAAGAAGAAAATTTCTAGTTTTAATTACTTTGACATCTATATTTTTTATAAGAAAAGCCTTCTCGGAGTTAAATGCTCTGAGAAGGCTTTCTTATTATGTTGAAACGATGTGTTTCAACACGCTATGGTAAGGTCGCTAACATGGCTGCATAAGCACCGTTATCGCCATTGTCATGGTAATAATTGGCTGGCCCTTTGGGGCAACCTGCATCATCTGAACGTTCATTGATATTGTCCACGCGATTGTCTGGATTGGGGTGTGTGCTCAAGAAAGCAGGAGTATTTCCTGATTGTCCTTGTGCAATCAGCTTCTCAAAAAAGCCAGCAGCTCCATTACAAGCATACTTAGTAGATTGTAAATAATCGACAGAATGATCGTCAGCATCCGTCTCATCGGCACGACTAAACCCTAATTGGGTCAAACCAGAAGCCAATTGGCTCAATTGGGCTGCGGTAGCATTCCGACTAGCAACAGCCACCAACAATTCCAAGCCATATTGCTTGGTCATTTGTGAAGTAGAGTGACGCTGATCGGCATGAGCTATTTCGTGTGCCAATACGCCTGCCAAATGATCTACCTTGTCCAAGTATTTCATTAATCCAGTGTACACATAAATATAACCGCCTGGAGCAGCAAAAGCATTCAGTACATTATCATCGTTGATAATTTTCAACTGCCATGCAAACTCATCTTTGAATTTCACCTCTGTAGATTGCAAAATTTCTTGCTTCATCCCATTCATATACGCATAAGCAGTCGAGTACTGTGCTTCGTCCAAAATTGGATATTCTGTTGGGTTTGATTCTATTTCTTGTGCCAATTGAGCACCCAATTCTTTATCTTGCGATACAGTAAATACATTTACAGGTCGTTCGCAAGCACTACCAACAAGCGCAATTACAACCAGCAAACCGAAAAAATATTTAGATATTATTGTCATAGGAATACGTTTCTTTTGTGCCCAAATAAATTGCACAAGCATTATAAAATAAGGTATTACTACTAAAAATAGTAATATTCTAACAAATTGAAGCAAACCTTTGTTGGATTCAAAGGAATGGACAACCAAGCTCATGTACCAATAGCGTACTATTTGCGTGCCAATACTCTTTTAACGGCAGCCAATACATCCTTAGTATCTAGTCCGTATTTTGCTAACAAATCGGGCACTTTTCCACTCTCTCCAAAGGTATCATTCACGGCCACAAATTCCATAATGGTCGGCTGCTTTAGAGCCAATACACGAGCAATACTTTCTCCCAATCCACCAATAACATTGTGCTCTTCGGCTACGACCACCGCTTTGGTTTTAGCAACTGATGCCAATACAGCTGCTTCATCCAATGGCTTGATCGTATGAATATTAATCAGCTCACAGCTAATGCCTTCTTGCTCCAATTGTTGGGCGGCTTCTACGGCTTTCCAAACCAAGTGCCCTGTCGCAAAAATGGTCACATCCGTTCCCTCTGCCAACGTCACGGCCTTACCAATTTCAAAAGGTTGATCGGCCATAAACATAGGCCATCCAGGGCGACCAAAACGCAAATACACAGGGCCTTCGTGCTCTGCAATCGCTTCTGTAGCGGCTTTGGTTTGGTGATAATCACAAGGATTGATAACCGTCATACCGGGCAACATTTTCATCATACCCAAATCTTCTAGGGTTTGGTGAGTAGCACCATCTTCGCCCAGTGTTACCCCTGCATGAGAGGCACAAATCTTCACATTCTTATCCGAATAAGCAATCGATTGACGAATTTGGTCAAATACTCTGGCAGTTGAAAAATTGGCAAACGTTCCTGTAAAGGGAATCTTGCCTCCAATAGCCAAACCTGCTGCTACACCCATCATATTTGCTTCCGAAATCCCCATCTGAAAAAATCGCTCTGGAAATTCATCAATAAAAGCGTTCATTTTGAGCGAACCTACCAAGTCGGCACACAAAGCCACTACTTGGTCGTTTTTTTTGCCTGCCTCTAATAATCCAGCACCAAAACCATCTCTAGTGGCTTTTTTGCCTGTACTCTTGATATCGTGTATGTTCATGTTATGTGATGTTGTTTGTTTTTTCTTTTTTTAAGTAGTAGTATATAATTGTATCGCTTCTAAAATCAATTGTTGTACTTCTTGGGTATAATCTTCTAAAAAGAAAACTGCAAAAGTAGCTGGGGCACTCATAAAATAGCCTATCAGTATTATCCTATTCCTCTATTATATCTATTTTTGATTTTTTGTCTTACTTCTGCCGTAGCGCAAACCGCTCAGGATACTCCTGAAACACTTGCTGCTCAATCCCCAAATCATCAAACACCTGTTGTACCGCCGCTTTAGAGGTTTCGCTACAAAGCTCTAAGGTAGGAATTTTGGTATACGGATACTCAATCTGAATGGCTTCTCCACACAAGTAAGTATGCTTAAATTCCGTAATCGGTGCCAAAGGTGGTGTTTCGCCCGAAGCGGTATAAATCGGTGCGTACAACTTCCAGCGATAACCATCTGCATTGGGTTTGCTGTACAAAGATAAGGTATCTTCTTCTTCTGTATTGGTATAGGTCAGATTTTCACAAAAAACAATGTCTTTGTACAATGCCTCAATAGCAGTAGTATCTAGTCCTATTTGAGTCAATATTTCCTTAGAAGCCTCGTCAGGGGTACATTCAAAGAAATTTTTATTGCTCTGGCCTTTGTAATCCATTCGACTGCTCACTACTTCCAACAAATACTCACAGCCCTCTGGAAATTCTACCTCTTGGCTCCACAAACCTTTGGCTCCTCTACTCCAAATGATGTAAGCAATCGCCCAAGGCGATTCTATAGCCACATAAAGGGATTTGAAGTCATTCCCTTTTAGGCCTGTTGGAAGTTCTTTTAGTGGGTAAATTGCGCCAAAAGACCATTCGTTGTACAAAGGCTTTCCTTTTCGACCCAACTCTAATTTTTCCAAGACTTTATTATTGAGTGCAATAATGTGTGCATCTGCGAATACCTGCTCCCCGCTTTCTAATACCGCTGTAGTTTGGTCATTTTCATCCTGTTTTACTCCTGCTAAAGGAGCATTTAGATGAATATGCACGCCTCTTTTTCTCAATTCTTGCTCAAATGGAGGAATTAGACGATCTCCTATAGGGCCATCTACGACCCAAACTTTATCGTTTTTGAAGGTGTCAGTCATAAATTGTTCAGGGCGTTTTGCACCCATAAATAATTTGGACATCAAATCCATCGAAATACTTGCCATAGAGGTTGGTCGTGCTGCCACCACAATACCCAAAAAAACAAAAATAAAGTCTTTGGCTGTTTTGGATAGATTATAGTCACTCAAAAAATCATGCATAGAAACTTTGTCTGTTTCCATTTGTCGAATTTGAGTTTCTGTCAAGGTTCTAAATTTTTTTAATGCTTTTCTAACACCTGTAAGATCTTTAAATTTCAATTTGTAGGCAGAAAAAACCCCCAGTAAAAATCGAAATTTTCCCCATTTTTCTTTGTCAAGCTTTCTGGGGAATACATGTGTCTTGTTTTTCTCAATAGAAATAAAATTCATTGCATCTATTGGTGACAAACGCTCCAGTAATGTTTGGTTTTCCTTTATAGGAATTCTACTGCAAATATCTGCAAAGGCGTGATAGTATTCTGTAATTAGACGAATAGCATGCGTAGTAATAATATTATTCTTACTATCTACCGTTCCACAAGCTTTCCCTCCCAAACGATTAGAGGCTTCATACAAGTGTACTTCACATTCTGGGGATTCGCTTGCCTCCAAAGCAGCCGTTAGGCCAGACCATCCAGCTCCCCACACGCATATCTTTTTCATAAGTATTTCTATTTTATTTAGTAATACTCAATGATACAGAAATTTGAAGTTGCTACCTAGTCAAAACTAGTAAATATAATTATTACTAAGATAAATAATAATTTACTACAAAACTAAATTCTACTAATAATCACCTAGTGTTTCTTCTAATTGCTGTAGGGCAATAACCGTTTGCTCATCATTGGGAGCTTTGCCATGCCATTGGTGGGTGCCTTCCATAAAATCCACCCCTTTGCCCATCTCCGTTTTCATAAGAATAACAACAGGTTTGCCTGCTCCTGTTTTGGCTTTGGCCGCATGAAGTCCCTCAACTACCGCTTGCATATTGTTGCCATCCATGTGCAATACATCCCAACCAAAGGCCAGCCATTTACCTTCCAAATCGCCAAGTGCAAGCACATCATCATTAGAACCATCAATCTGTTGACCGTTCCAGTCTACGGTTACAATTAGGTTGTCTACTTTTTGGTGAGCTGCAAACATTAGAGCTTCCCAAATTTGGCCTTCTTGCAATTCGCCATCGCCTGTAAGAGCATATACTAGGTGCTGATCGCCATCTAGTTTTTTTGCCAGGGCTGTTCCTATGGCTACCGATAAGCCTTGCCCCAAAGAACCCGAAGCTACTCTTATCCCTGGCAAACCTTCATGTGTGGCAGGGTGTCCTTGCAAGCGCGAATTCAATTGACGAAACGTTGCCAATTCTGCTACAGGAAAATAACCAGAACGCGCCAAGACGCTGTACCACACTGGAGAGATATGTCCATTGGACAAAAAGAATACATCTTCTTCTTTGCCCGACATATTAAAAGCAGTATCATGCTCCATGATTTCTTGATACAATGCCGTAAAAAAATCAGCACAACCCAAGGAGCCACCTGGGTGTCCACTGCTACATGCGTGAACCATACGAACAATATCGCGGCGTACTTGTGTCGCCATGCGTTCCAATGTTGGAATATCAGCCATGTTATATTCTATATTAGATGTGTGAATGAGTCGAATTATTGGGGGCGAAGATACATAATTTTAGATAGAGCACCTTAGTCTACCTTCAAATTGTGATAGAATAACATAGAAGCAACCATACAAAAAGGTAATTTCTTTTGATGGTCTATAACTTGTTTTGCCTACAGCAAGAACCGTTACTATAATAAGAAGTTGTGCTCTAACGATGAAGTTAAACTTGTGGGGGAAGTGCTTTGTGCAATTCAGGATAGTTGTTCTCCAAGGAGTCAATGGCATTAGAAATGGGATACAATTCCATAGGAGCTTCTTGATAGGGTTGTAATAAACCCAAAGCTGTTGTCAAATCCTCACTATGCAACCAAGTTTGCCGAGCTTCATCGGTGCCCAATATAGCAGGCATACGCAAGGCTCCTTGCTCTAGCAAATAGGGATTGGCTGGGGTAGTTATAATTGAAAAGGTACTCAATAGCTCTCCGGTATTGTCTTGCCATGTATCCCAAACGCCTGCAAAAGTGAGCAAATCATTACTAGCCAATTGTACACGGTAGGGAAATTGTACGCGCCCGTTTTTTTTCCACCAATAATAACTGTCTGCAAAAATCAAACAACGTTTTTGGCGAATAGGTAATCTAAAGGATAACTTACTAGCAATTCCTTCTGCTTGTACCGTTATCAAATTTTCGCCCGCCTTTTTGTCTTTGGCCCAAGGTGGGATCAATCCCCAACTATACACTTGCAACGCTTTCTGTTCCTTGGTTTGTATATAGGCATTTTGCATGGCTCCAATATTGAAGCTTTGTTGCAACGTAGAGGCGTGGTCAATATTAAATTGACGTTTCATTTTTTCCTTAGAAGCAGAGAATGAAAAACGTGTAGGCATAATAATTACTGTTAAGAATAAATTCAGTTTGGTTAATCCACAAACAAAAAAGTGTATCCTTCTGTTTGAATAAAACCAATAAACAAAGTTACTAGAAAAGGAATATTGAGCAACGATTTAGCGAATTATTTTATCCACTGAGGTCGATTTATACACAACGGTTATCCACAAAAACAGTATTTATGCACAGACTATAAGTGGATAAACCTTGGGAAGCGTTTAAAAAAGATCAAAATAACACTTTTTTGATTACAAAAATACATTAAATTCGCAAAAAAAGATCAAAAAAAGGTTCTAAAAAATTAACCCTGTCAGTTATGCACATTATCCGCACATCTTATCCACATTGTGGAAAAACTCTCTAGTACAACTCAGTTTACGTGTTCAAATATTTTTTCACTCTACATTATCCACAGAACAGCCTCCATTTTTTTGTGTTTTGCCCTGAAAACAATTTGGTACCCCTAGTTATCCACGCTCTTTTTATCCTAATATGTAAAACTCTAACAATCAATTTTTAAAAAATTAGGTTATCCACTTTTTTTTTGTGGACAAGTGTTAATAAGTCAAAGATTATCCACAGTTTACACACAATTAATTTTGTTGACTTTTTATAATTTTCATATGTTGGGGTATTTTGGGGATAAGTCCACAATTGTTCACATTTTGTCCACACCACAAAAAAAGTGGTAAAATTTTCATTTCAAACTAAAAGATATCCACATTTTAAGACATTTTTGTTCATAACAAAGCTAAAGTCTTGTTATTTCAGCAGATAAATGTGGATAAGTTGTGGGGATAAGTTGCTTTTTGATGTGGATTAAATGCTATTTTTTTTTTTTGAGCTTAAATTCTGAGTTATCCACTTATACACAGCCCTAATGATGAAGGGGTTTTTAATTTTAAAAATCTTTTTTATTATAATAATATAGGAAGAAAAAAAGCCAGAGATAAAAAGACCAAAAACATTTGTGTGGAACGTATTCTTATGCAAGTGTTCAAAAAATAAAAGTGAATTTTATTTAGACTTGATCTAAATAGGAGTTGTGAATAGCCTCCTATGTCAACATATCTTGTAGTAGGTTGTATTTTTGTATAAAGACAATCTTTTGTTAAAAAAAGGATTGTGCATTTTTATACTAAAAGTAAAAAGATGGCTCAACAGAAGCAGCCTTACCCAAGGGCAGTAAAAATTTGGTTACTCATCGGTGTCTTTATGGTTTTGTGTCAAGTCATTATTGGAGGCATAACACGTTTGACCGATTCTGGTTTATCTATTACAGAATGGGCTGTTATACAAGGAACATTGCCTCCGCTCAATACAGAAGCATGGGAGGTAGCTCGAGAAGAGTATATGGAACATGCGGTGGGGCAAGTAAACATGAAATGGTCGGGATCTTTATACCCCGAAGGTATTCCAATGGATGAATTTAAATTTATTTATTTCTGGGAATATTTCCATAGACTCTGGGCTCGTTTGATGGGGTTTGTATTCTTAATCCCCTTTATTATTTTTTGGCGCAAGGGCTGGCTTTCTAGGCCATTGATGAAACGTTTAGGAGGAGTAGTTGCATTGACCATGCTGGTGGCCTTATTTGGTTGGATTATGGTCAAATCTGGTTTGGATACGCCTGAGTTTGCTTGGGTGAATGGCTATAAATTGACCATACATTTGAGTTTGGCAACATTGGTTTTTGCTTCTCTCATTTGGGTAGCTTTGCTTGTAGTGCAGCCCAAGACGGTTGATACCCACAACAAACGTTTAAAACGTTATGCTTGGCGTGTAACGGCAATCATAGGACTTCAAATTGTTTTGGGAGGGCTGATGGCAGGTATAAAGGCTGGTTTATTATTCAATCATTTTCCACATATGGAAATCAATAGTACAGATAGTTCTTGGATTTGGATTGCGGATGTACTCAAGGATCACTCTAAATGGACTTGGGAAAATATGATGGCGTACAATTCGGAGGAAGGAGCAGGTTTTGCCGCAGCATTGATTCAGTTGTTGCACCGAGGAACAGCCTATCTTTTGTGCTTTTTGATTCCTGTTTTTTATAGGTATACCCGTAGAATCCACAAATCTAGAGCACTTGCTATAGGAAGTAATCTATTGATGTTGGTATTAATTGGGCAGGTTGCTTTAGGGGTATTAACCTTATTGAATGGCATCGGGCAAATTCCTTTGTTGTGGGGAGTCTTGCACCAAGCTGGAGGCTTGTTGTTGCTTGGTGTAATGTTGTTTATAAATTATCAATTTAGCGCAGGAGGATCGCATGTATCGCGCTCTGTTGAAACAACAACAGCAGCAGAAAAGGTTACAATACTAGACGAGCCTAGTACTGTTTAGATTTACTATATTACTAAAAAGAAAAAAAGCCACTATTCCATTTGCTATTGGAGTAGTGGCTTTTATAATTTAGATATTGGCCTCTAATAAATATGCTCTACAATTTCCTTGATGGTTTCAACATCACCCATGGTGTAATAATGCAAACAGGGAACACCTGCTGCTTTGAGTTCTTTGGATTGCGCCACTGTCCACTCAATACCTACTTGTTGACGGGCTTTGCTATCCTTGGCTGCTAACAGTGCATCTGAAAATTCCTGAGGAATATTGAGGTGGAAGATGCGCGGAATGGAATTGAGTTGGTATTTTTTGGTGAGTGGTTTAAGTCCTGGAACAATAGGAACATTAATTCCTTCGGCTCTACAGCGTTTTACAAAATTGAAATACTGTTGATTGTCAAAAAACATTTGTGTAACAATGTATTCTGCTCCTGCTTTGATTTTTTCTTTCAAGAAATGCAAGTCACTCATCATATTGGGGGCTTCAAAGTGCTTTTCTGGATACCCTGCTACTGCAATGCAGAAATCGGAAGGCTCGGCATTGGGAATATCATTATCTAGATAAATACCCTTATTCATATTCTTGACCTGTTTTACCAAATCCAAGGCATAATGGTGACCATTGGACTCAGGAATAAACTTACCCTCAAATTTGCGCGCATCTCCACGCAATGCCAATACATTATCAATTCCCAAAAACTTGAGATCGATCAAGGCATCTTCTGTTTCTTCTACACTAAATCCTCCACAAATCAAGTGTGGAACAGCATCTACGCCATATCTGTGCATGAGAGCCGCACAGATTCCAACAGTCCCAGGACGTTTGCGCATTTCTACTTTTTCATAATACCCACTAGGACGTTTTTTGTAAACAAACTCTTCGCGATGATAGGTTACATCAATAAAAGGGGGATTAAACTCCATTAAGGGATCCAAGGTATCAAAAATACTTTGAATTTTTCCACCTTTGAGAGGAGGGAGAATTTCAAATGAAATCAATGTTTCTCCATTGGCAGCCTTGAAATGATCTGTTACTTTCATAATAAAGAAGGGCTGTGTGCCCGTGTAATACTTTGAGTAAGAAGTTGGCATTATTGCCAATTCTGGCCACAAAGATACACATTCTAAAAACCAAAAGAAAATACCGTTACTTGCAAAAAGAAAAAGCAATGGTATCTTGACTTTTGTTTAATAAAAAAAGCTCTTGGCTTTGACGACTAAGAGCTTTTATGAAACGTGAACCTAAGATGGGTTGATTTTACAAACCTTCCATTAATTCTTGTGCATTGTGTTGTGGTAAAAACTCGTCAATAAAGTTTTTGATAATTTTTCTTTCTTCTACTTTTTGTTCTGAACGTATTTTTAACAATTCGTCTTCTTTGACCAATTCTACCGATGGGGCTTGCAATGCCGTTCCTTTGGAATTCTGAATAAGACTTCCTACACCACCGGGGTATTGATCGCTTAATAAAAAGTTATCGCGGAAGGCTTCAACACTAACTAAATTGCCATCTATATCACGTACCTCGCTGTCTTTACCGCCAGGGTATTCTCCATCTTGTATAGATTTACGCCAGTATTCGGCATGATTGGCCCATTCTTTTTGATTCACGATTTCGGGGGCTCCAAACCATACATTCCAAGATAGGATACCACCTTTCTTAAGCTTGTTTAAGGTAACACAATTGACTAGTTTTAAAACCATGCTATTAAAGCCATCTACAAGCGGAAAGCATGTTTTAACAATATCACCAATTTCAACATCTAGATGTGCAACATTCCAAGCTTGATCTTGGTGTTGTGCAAAATCGGGTGTAGGAAAATTGGTAGACATGCCTTGGCGTAGTGGAAAAATCGGCTGTTCTGGATTACCAGGGAGATGTGTTTTTATACGGATAGCATTGGCTTTAGAAAATGGTAACTTGTGAACAACATTAGATAATAAATGTTGCATGGTTTTGCCTAATTTTGTATCCTTGAAAGAAGAAGATAACCAAATCTTGCCTTCAACACCCATATCGGCTGCAATTGGTCTTACTTTGAATCCTGAACTGGGTTCTGTTTCCCCTTCTACGGTTTCTTTTACCCAACCTCTATTACCTGTTACGGTTACCTCTACATTGGCCGTACCCAAAACATTATGCATCCCTTGTTGTGGGCAAATAATAGAATAAACACGTCCTTCTTTGGTATAACCCAACCTTGAAATATCGTGTGCAAATCGTTGATAAACACGTGAATCTTCATCATCGGGTTTACTTAACCAACTAAATTCTGGCCACCAAACTCTTTGTTGTCGATCTAGAAGGTTTATGTTATCCATATTGCCTAGCATGGGAAGACTGGATAAATCTGGATTTGGGTAAGCAAAAGCTTCCTTGGAGGTAGAAAAACCGCCCACCCAGCCTGCTACAGGCTCTTGGGAAGGTTGTTGATTCTCATTGACAAATACCTTTTCGTTTAGCTTCATTGTTTGTGTTTTATTAAATAGTTGAATAATTGCTTTTAAAATGAAGATATATGATTCTTAAAATCATTTTAAGGCATTGCCTATTATAGTATTTTTTTTGTTTTTATTATAATGTTTTGCTTTTATTTGTTTTAAAAAAAATCTTTTAGTACAAGAATATTTTACCTGACAAATAGAATTTGCTTCGTATACTAAGTATAAGTTCTCATTTTGCCTGCGAAATTGTTTCATTGAATAGTACCATTCCTACCCAAAAAAACTTCAACATCCGCTATGATTTCTATAGTGATTGGTAAACCTACTTTTTTCTAAGAAGGTCTTGTATTGATGTTTTCAGTACAGGATAACCGAGCGAATCGAGGCTCCGTTGAACTCATGAACATAGTGAACTAGTTCATACGAATAAAAAACAATAGAGTCCTTAAATTATTCTATTCAGCATTAGCTGCCGAAGTTCTAGTTGAACTGCAGTTGGAGACTGTACATGCCTTAAAATTTAACCTTGGTATATGTTAGTGCTCTTGAAAGTGCTCTTAAATCACTAGCAGGAATATTGGTTTCATTACAGCCCAAGTGTTGGAGACTACGCATGTAAGCTGCAAAATTTTCGGGAAGTTCGTGCAGAGGGTTATAGCCAATGTGTAGCCGTCGGAGATTGCTCAATGAGGTGATCGAGGAAGGCAGTTGATGCAGTTGGTTGTAGCCTACCCGCATTTCTTTGAGTAAGATCAGTTTTCCAATACAGTCGGGTAGGGTTTCTAATTGATTGTAGCCTGCCTTGAGCACACGCAAAGAAGAGAGTTGGCAAACTTGTGGGGGCAATGTTTTTAGGTTGTTATAACTCACGCGCAAAGTAGTCATATTAACCATTTTACCAATACCTTCGGGAAGTTCTTCTAGGTCTTGGCCCGATACGTCCAATGTTAGTACTTTTTCAGGAGTTTTGAGTGCTTCCTCCAAAGAGAGGAATTCGCCAGAGTAGTTTTGATAAATATTGGCAGAGAGTAACACATAACCAAGAGCGGCCCAAGCAATGAAGTGTAGTGCAATTTTCATAAGTTTTATTTTAAGTTGTTTGTTTTTCTATGAATATTTGTCGCCAAATTTCAAAAGTCATAATCATCCAAGTAAGTAGACCGTGGCGTTCCAATCCTTTTTTATTGCTATAATTTAATAATAATTTAATGGTTTCGGGATTAAAAATACCAGCTTGTTGGATATTTTTTGGATGTAATAATTTTTTCTTGTAGGATTTTAGTTCTCCTTGAAACCAATGGCGTACAGGCACTCGCATCCCACTTTTGGGGCGTTCAATAATGCTGATAGGCAAATCTTGGCCAAATATTTCTTTGAGAATGTATTTTTCAATGCCTTTGTTCAGTTTGTACTTGGAGGGCATTTCCATGCTGGCTTGCACTACTGCTTGGGTAAAGAAAGGTGCTACAGCAGGTAGGCCCGATGCTCCTAGCATTCGTTCTACTTTGGGCAAAATCAAATGTGCCCCTTTCAGACGAATGTTAATGCTCATTAGTTTATCCAAAAAATTGAGTCGTGGCTCTTTAAAAAAAGGGACTAAAACATCTTCCAGATATTCTTCCTCATTGAGTTGTTCTACTAGGTGAGGAGCGAGCAATGTTTTTAGATGCTTGTATCCTCTGCGATAAGAGGCCAAGTAGGTTTTTTCTCTAAAATTTTTCTCTCGCTCAATCCCTCCATACCAATGGCCCAGCAACATAGGAATGTTTTTGGGGCCTCCAAAACAGGGATCAGAACCTTCGCCATTAAAAATGATAGGAACATGCTGTGCGGCATATTTGGCCAATTCAAAATTGGGAATCGTAATGGGATCACCAATGGGATCATCCAAATGCCAGATAGTTTTGTATAGATTTGGAACAAAATCCTTGGGCTTGATTTCTACCTCATGGTGAATGGTTTGGTAGCGGCTGGCGACACTTTGGGCATATTCCAACTCATTGGGATATTTTTTACCAAAATGAATAGAAAAAGTATGTACAGGGTGGGCATGGCGTTGAGCTATTTGAGCCGTTATAATACTAGAATCCAAACCACCTGATAGAAAAATTCCTACTTCTTTTTGATCTTTTAACTTGTTTTCTATTTCTTGGTTGACCGCATTTTTGATTCGTTCTTTCCAATACCCTAAATCTTCTATAGGATGCTTTTCAAAACATTCTAACTTAAAAAAACGCTCTAATTGACAACTCTTTTTCTGAAGATGATAACTCAAACAAAAACCTGCTGGCAACTCTTTAATGCCTTGAAGCATGGTGTCTTGCATGGGAACAAAACTATAAGAAAAATACTGAAATAAGGCTTTGACATTGAGTTGTGGCGAAAACTGAGGAAGGGCCTGAATTCCTTTGGATTCTACACAAAAGGCCAATTGTTGGGCTGTTTGATGGTAATAAACTGTTCTTTGGCCTGTCGCATCGCGTACCAAATGCAGATACTCGGGAGTTAGTAGACAAAGGATGTAAGCACCCTGTATTTCTTGCAAGAGTGTTGTTAAGCCTTTTTGGTGATACCACTGTGCAATTTGTTGAGCCGATAAAGGTTCTTGTTGTTGATTATAAATAGCTCCTGCTATAGCGACCACCAATTGTGCTTCCTTGTGATAACCACTGCTACGGGTATATACAGGATCCTTAGCATTCACGGCTGTTGCTACAAAGTTGCCCTCTAGGCTTTCTGTATGAAAATTATCTTTTCCTCTGTGTTGAACTTGTCTATACATGGCCTGTACAGATGCTGTACTACCATTGGTTATTCCTAGTACTACTGCCATAATATCTTAACCAAAGTCACTGCTTCCTCCCGAATTGCTATTGTAAGAGCGTAAAACTTCACCAATCAAAATACCACCAACAACAGCAACACCCATAGTTTGTGCGAGACGAGCAGGAGGGAGGTGATCTAGTTGTAATCCTTTGTTTTCTGCCGAGCGTGTTTTGAGGATATCTGTTTTATTACTATCGTCTTCATTCAATCCCAAATCCACCTCTTCTACAGATGTTGGTATTCTTAAGAAGCCATCCAACTTGGCGCGCATGTCAAACTGGTTGGAGGTAGAATCGTGCAAATATTGTAGTTTGATACTTGGGTTATCATCTAATATTTTTTGGACTTGTGTAATTAGATAATGAGGATAAGCATTTTGTGAAATAACCACTGCTTTCCATTCTGCTTGGTAGTTGTTTTTAACAAATAAATCTACATAAATATCTTTGTCCACCACCAAGATACTCTCTACACCATAATCGTATAAATCTTGTTCGCCAAACGGATTGGAAGGGGCTTCTTGCAAAGATGGCTTAATCAATAAATTAGGCATAGGCTGGTGTTTTAACCAACGTTGAAGCAATTGGTCAAACTCCTCATAACTTATTTTGATCTTATCCTTGAGGGTAAACAAGCCCGTCATTGCTGCAGCAAATACCCCAATAAGAGCTACATCTATATACATAGAGTTACCCAAATAGGTGTTCTTAACATAGTTAATATTAATCATAAAAACAGTGGTAACAACGACTAGTATAAAAAGAAAAAACCTAGTCATGCAAGAAACTTTACCTGTGCCCAAATAGGAACTATAAAGTTGATTGGCTGTATAGTAAGTATCTCCAGTTCCCCGCATTTCCTCCGTCAGTGCTCTAAATTCTTGGTCATTTAGTCCCGTTGTTTTGGGATCAAATATAACAGTTGGGCGGCCATTGAGATTCTTCATACTCTTATTGGTTTAGCTAGAGGTAGATTCATATTCAATATCAAGGAATAGTCTTGATTATCCCAAAGTAAAAATATTTTCAGGAAAAGACTATGAATCCTTATCAAAAAGCCTCTACACAAGCTTTATAAGAGCTTTTTTGTGCTCAAAAAATAGCTTAACGAGTATTTTATTGAATTTCTTCTCTCAAGGTCGAAAATAAAAAATAGACAATGGCAAGCGCACAGATATAAATGAGGATGTGTAGGATTAGGTTGAATTGGATAAAGACGACAATATCCTCTATAAATTCCCCAAAAAGAGAGGATTTATTAAGGGGTGTTTCAATGGTACAAAAAATATAATGGTTGAGTGCGGTATTGGAGTGCATTTACGATAAAATTCAAGTTCCTACTCTGTTTATAATTAGGTTTTTTGGAGAACACCTGCACAATCACAAGTAAAATTTGATTAGAATAGTTGCTAGTTGATTGTTTAACAAATGTAGTTGGAATGTATTTTAAAATTCATAGGGATTTCCCTAGATTATAGGAATTAAGGAAATTTTATAATTATATAAAAAGCTCCTTATACACTGGAGTATAAGGAGCCATATAGGTTGAATTTTATTTAGAATTTATTGTTTTTTAACGGCAATGTGTACCACAATATCATCAATCAATGCTACTTCATGTCCATCAAAAGGTTCGTCCACTACGTCAAGTTGAGTGGCTAACACTTCTTGACTGATGTAATCTTCAAATTGCAAGACTGCTTGGTTGATAGCCTGATGTTGTTGAATGGTTAGACGAATTCTATCCGTTACGTCAAGGTCTTGATCTTTGCGTAAGTTTTGAATTCTATTCACCAATTCTCTAGCCATACCTTCTGCTTCCAATACTGGTGTAATGGTAGCATCCAAGGCTACGGTAATTTCGGCATCACTAGCCACTAACCAACCTTCTATATCTTCTGATGTAATGGTAACATCTGAGAGTTCCAGTTCAAAAGCCTGTCCATCTAACTCCAAGGTATATTGACCCTCTCGTTCCAATTGAGCAATATCTTCTTGTGTAAAAGCTTCAATAGCAGCTTTGCCCGCTTTCATGTTTTTGCCCAGACGCTTCCCTAGTACCTTAAAGTTAGGCTTGACTCCTTTTTTGATAATCCCCGAAGCATCAGAAACATATTCAATTTCTTTGATGTTTAATTCTGATAACAAAAGATTCTCTACCGCTTCTACTTGGTTTTGGAAATCTTGGTTTAAGACAGGCAACAAGATTTTTTGCAAAGGTTGGCGTACACGAATGGCTTCCTTTTTACGTAAGGACAAGACCAAAGACGTGATACGTTGGGCATAACTCATGCGTTGTTCCAATACCGTGTCAATGGCAGCTTGATCTGCTTTTGGGAAAAAGGCCAAGTGAACCGATTCGTGCGACTCTTGCTGTGTGACTCCATTTAGATTTTGATACAACCAATCGGTAAAGAAAGGCGCAATAGGAGCCATAACTTTAGACAACGTAACCAGACAGTGGTACAAGGTCTGATAAGCAGCTAGTTTATCCTCATTTTGCTCTCCTTTCCAGAAACGGCGGCGGCACAAACGCACATACCAATTGCTCAAGTGACGGTCTACAAAATCTGCAATCTTACGCCCTGCATTGGTGGGTTCATAATTTTCAAAATCCTTCTCTACCGACTGCACCAAGGAATTCAACAAAGAAATAATCCAACGATCAATTTCTGGACGTTTCTCTAAGGCGACTTCATTGCCATAACGGAAACCTTTTAGGCTCAAACCATCATAATTATCGACATTGGCATAGGTAGCAAAGAAATTATACGTATTGTATAATGTGCCAAATAGCTTGCGTCTGGTTTCGTCCAATACAGTTTCATTAAAACGCAGGTTGTCCCAAGGTTGTGCATTGGTGAGCATATACCAGCGAGTGGCATCGGCTCCATACTTAGACAAGATTTCAAATGGCTCTACTGCATTGCCTTTAGATTTAGACATTTTTAAGCCATTCTTATCCAAAACCAAACCATTGGAGACTACATTCTTATACGCAATGGTATCAAAACACATAGTAGAAATGGCGTGCAAGGTATAAAACCAACCGCGTGTTTGGTCTACGCCCTCTGCTATAAAATCGGCAGGAAAGGCACGTTCCCCTTCTAGGTTTTGCAAGGCATTATCAATCAATTCCTTGTTCTCAAATGGATAATGCCACTGGGCATAAGGCATAGAACCACTGTCAAACCATACATCAATAAGGTCTGTTTCTCTATGCATCTTTTTGCCAGAAGGACTCACTAGGACTACAGCATCGATATAAGGACGATGCAAGTCTTTGGGCACTTCTTGTGATAAATTAAAGGCTTGATTGGCCGCTTCTACAGCTTGTTGTAATTCCTCAATAGAGCCAATGCACCATTCTTCACGCTCATCCTCTGTGCGCCAGATGGGCAAAGGAATTCCCCAATAGCGAGAGCGCGACAAGTTCCAATCTTGTAAGTTGTCCAACCATCCACCAAAACGTTTTTCACCAGTAGAAGCAGGCTTCCAGTTGATGGTTTGGTTGAGCTCAGACATGCGTTTTTTCTTGGCAGTAGCTTTCACAAACCAAGAATCGAGTGGATAATACAAAACAGGTTTGTCTGTACGCCAACAATGTGGATAACTGTGTTTGTATTTTTCTACTTTAAAGGCTTTGTTTTCGGTCTTGAGCTGTATGGCCAATTGAACATCAATCGATTTTTCGGGAGCTTCGCCAGCTTTGTAGTATTCGTTTTTGACATACGCACCAGCATACGTGCCCATTTCTGGACGGAATTTTCCTTGCAAATCTACCAAGGGGACCAAATCACCTTCCTCATTCTTTACCAACATAGGAGGAATATCTGATTGTTTGGCCACCATAGCATCATCTCCACCAAAGGTAGGGGCAATGTGTACGATTCCAGTACCATCTGCCGTTGTTACAAAGTTGCCACCAATGACACGGAAGGGAACCATTGTTTGGTCATCAGGTTGTGCAAAGGGTAGGAGCTGCTCATAAGAAAGCCCGATCAAGTCCGTGCCTTTGTATTCGGATACTACGGTATAAGGAATATGCTTATCGCCATGTTTGTAAGCCTCTAAAGGCAATTCTTCACTACTTACTTTATATTTACCACTGAGTTGTTTGCCCACCAATGCCTTGGCCAACACCACGTGCATAGGAAGCCCTGTATATTGGTTGTAGGTTTTTACCAATACATATTCAATTTTTGGACCGACACAAAGTGCCGTATTGGAAGGGAGTGTCCAAGGCGTAGTAGTCCAAGCTAAGATAAAAGTATCTTCAGGCAACACCTTGTTGGGTTTTACCTTAAATTGTGCCACTACTGTTGTATCGGTTACATCCTTATAACAACCAGGCATATTCAATTCGTGCGAACTCAATCCTGTACCTGCTGCGGGGGAGTAGGGCTGTATGGTGTAGCCTTTGTACAACATTTCATCGTTGTACAATTTTTTGAGCAACCACCACACCGATTCTATATAGTTGTTCTCATAAGTGATATAAGGCTCGCTCATGTCTACCCAATACCCCATTTTTACAGTCAATTCATCCCACATATCCTTGTAAAGCATGACGGTCTCTTTACAAGCTTTGTTGTAGTCATCTACAGATATTTTGTGCCCAATATCTTCCTTAGTGATTTGGAGCTGTTTTTCTACGGCCAATTCAATAGGAAGGCCGTGGGTGTCCCAACCTGCTTTGCGACGGACCAATTTTCCTTGCATGGTTTGGAAGCGGCAAAAAACATCTTTGACAGAACGCGCCAAAACATGATGAATGCCAGGTTTGCCATTGGCTGATGGTGGGCCTTCAAAAAACACAAAGCTAGGAGCATCTTCGCGCTCGCTCATGCTCTTTTCAAAAATTTGCTTTGTTTTCCAAAATTCGAGCAATTCTCGATCTATTTGGGGTAAATCTAACTGTTGGTATTCTTTGTACTTGTTCACAATGAATAGATTAATATTAGGAAGTTGTTTTAGCGTTTTAATTCATTATACACAACTTCGATTTAAGGAAGATTCTATTGATAATACTTTAAGCAGCTCTTATCAAAGCAACAAAAATAAAAAAAGCTCTAACAAATTGGTATCTGTTAGAGCTTCATTGATTCAAAACAAGGTCAATTAACACAAACAGATACCTTCTGAAGTGCTAATAATAATATTGCTGTTTATATTGAAATTTTGTTTTTTCATAATGCCTAACAAAACTACAGCATTCTACAGGAATTACCAAAAAAAATGCCTTCAAAAAAATAGCTAGTTTGCCTTCTAAAGGTGTGGGAATAGATTATTAGACCTGATTATGGATGGCAATGGTATGCGATTCAAGCGGTGGTGCATTGCTTGTTTGGGTTTTGTTTTTTAAGTAGGTCTAATAGAAATAATTTCTTGGAATTTTATTAGAAAATTGGTATTTTAAACACCACATTATATTCCTATATATCCGTGCTATGTTCAAAAGTAAACTAAATTTTAAGGTTTTTGATAAGCGAGATCGCTCTGTTACTCATTTGACAACCGTTGTCATGAAGAATAGGGCACGTGCCTGTTGTGGACGTTTATCCAATCGCAAAGGAGAAACAACGCCTTTTCATTTAATCTTAGATTACTTCAATGATCAGCCAGGAGAACCCAAGGGGCATTTTATTGATTTTGGCAATCATACTACTTTAGAAAAACATTTTAGTAAAGTAGAAACCAAACCAGGCGGCCAACAAAAACGCTTTTCTATTGGAGTGAAACAGGTAGCAACAGGTCTAGCATTTGTAGAGGAACAAAAGGGGAAAGAAGTGGTGTTTTTGGTGCCTTTGCAATCGCAAATACCTACGAGTGGCTGGAATCAGTTGTTGAAAAAAGCGAAACCCTTGTTTGGCAATCGTTCGGGAGTAGTACTGACTGAAAAGGAATGGAAGGCCATGCAAGCTCCTCCACAAGAAAACGCAACGGCTGATTTGACCGCAGAATTGACGCAATTCAACCAAGACTTAAGTGATTTGTTGGTCAATAGAGAGGCTATTGCGCCCGATGAGCTGGAACTACAACTAGCAACACAAAAAACGCAATTGCAACAACTCATCAACCAATACAATAAGAATAAGAGTAAGTCATCTCAACTTGCTTTACAAGAAGTCATTACTTTGTGGAGAACATTGACGGAGATGTCGTAAGCTTAACCAAAGTTAAACTTTTTGAATGACTATGTAAAAAAGCAAGGTGCTTTGGACCGCTCCAAAGCACCTTGTTATGTCAATCATATTAACTTAGAATGGTCTTACCAAATTTGAAAGTAAATGACAATATAGGTGTAAATAAAAGGCACCACAAAAATAAAGGCATCAAAACGATCTAAGAACCCCCCATGTCCTGGCAGTAGATTTCCTGAATCTTTGATCCCCAAACTGCGCTTAAACATAGACTCTACCAAGTCTCCAAGAATTCCAAATACAGTGCATATACAAGCAGCCCCAATCCAGAAGCCTAAGGGTAGGGCCAAACCTTGAAATAACAGGGAACATAAGTAGCCTGTAAGGATGGCACCTGCTACACCACTTAGAGTGCCTTCCCATGTTTTGTTGGGTGAAATACGAGGGAACATTTTGCTTTTGCCAATCTTAGATCCGATGAGATAGGCAAAAACATCACTGGCCCAAACCATAAAAAAGACGGCCATCATAAAGTAATTGCCTACGCCTCCAAATGCTGCTACAGGGCTGCTACATATCCAAATGGCTAACGTCATTGGAATACCAATGTAAATCACTCCAAGACTCATAAATCCAATATTATTAAAGGGCTTGAGTGATTTGCCAAACAATTCAAATAAAAATAGGAGTGCAGCCAACAATGGAAAGAGATAGATGAGCCATTGCCAATTGCTCTGCCCAAAGATCCAAACCATGATTGCTAGTACAGGAAAAAAACTGCCAATAAGTACCAAGGCTCCATGTCTAATTAAATTGGTAGTAGGAGTGCCATCGTGGGCGAGTACATGGGTACCCAATTCCCAAAGACATAAGACATTAATCAGTAAGAACAATAAGCTACAAGTAATCGGATCAAATAAGCAGGCTGTTATCATAACGAAGCCCATAATTAATCCTGTAATGGTTCTTTGCTTTAAACTCATTTTTATTTATAAATTTTATTTTTATTCAAAATGAATGTTTTCCAAATTATGCTAAATATACCCAAACTCAATAATGCGCCCAATAAAGGAATGGCCACCGTTTCTCCTGCATCTTTTACCAATTCAGGATTGAAATAAGGAATAACTACCTGTATGCTATTGAAGCAAAAATGTAGAAGAATAGGAATCCATAAGTTCTGGGTATAAACCAGTATATAACAAAATAATAATCCTAAAAGAAAACGTGCTACAAATCCTTCCCATTGAAAATGAATAAAAGAAAATAGCACTGCGGTAAGAACAGCACTACCATGTACTTGGCCGCTCCATTGGGTGAGTATTCGTTGAATGATTCCTCTAAAAACTAATTCCTCTCCAAGCGCAGCAACCACCCCTAATAGAAAAATATTGAGGAACAATTCATAACCATTTCTCATGTTTAAAAATGCAGCTTGCAATTCCAACTTATCTGTACTAATCCAATCTGTAGGAATTAAGGTCATATTCCAATAATAAACCCAAGAAATAAAAGGGAACAAAGCAAATACAGCGACCAAACTTATTAGAGTAATTTTTAGAGGAGGGGCTTTGGCTAATTGTGTAGTAGCCCATGCTTGTGGACGATACCACGCAAAAAGAAAAATTAGAGCGGGCAAAAGATAGTTGGACAAATGTCCTATGATTTGAACATAGCGTAATTGGTTGACCAAATCACCATCTTTAGAATTGTTGATTTGGTCTAGAATAACAGACAGACTTGTCCAGTTGTTTCCTTGCGTAAAAAAGGAGAGAAACAAACTCCCCATCAAGGCACAGCACAACCAAATAAAAGCAAAGGAGAGGAGCTGCAATAAAGGGGTAGAAGGATTATTTTCCAAATTATTTAATTCCATCTTGATAAGCTTTTTCGATTGCTGCCAATAAAATAGTACACGCTTTTTTTATCTCTTCAAAAGTGATGATTAAAGGAGGCGCAATTCTAATAGCACAGGCATTAAATAAAAACCAATCGCTCACCAATCCATTGGCCAATGCTTCTTTGATTACAGCCAATACAAAATCATAGGAGGGAAGTTCTACCCCCATCAGCAACCCAGCCGAACGAATTTCTTTGATGGCAGGATGTTTTAGTTCTACGTGGAACATGGCTTCTTTTTCTTTGACTTGTGCAATGATTTCTTTTTGTTCTGTCAGAACTTTTAGACTGGCTAGACTGGCTGCACAGCAAACAGGATGTCCGCCAAAAGTAGTGATATGCCCCAAGAAAGGATTGTGGGTAAAGACCTGCATAATTGCCTTAGAAGAAACAAAAGCTCCCAATGGCATACCGCCTCCAAAACCTTTGGCCAATAACAAAATATCGGGAACAATTCCATATTGCTCAAAGGCAAACAAACTTCCAGTACGGCCACAGCCTACTTGGATTTCATCCAAAATCAGTAAGGCACCCACTTCCTCACAACGTGCTTTTACTTTTTGAAGGTAATTGTTTTTGGGTAATAATACCCCAACTTCTGCCCGAACAGTTTCCATAACCACACAAGCCGTTTGTGTAGTAATGTGTTGCAAATCTTCTTCCTTATTAAATGCTATGTGTGTAATATCTGGCAATAAAGGACGAAAGGGGGCCGTAAAAAATGAATCATCCATCAAACTTAAGGCACCTTGCGTAGAACCATGATAAGCCTGTTTGCAGGCTACAATATTGGTACGGCCTGTATAGCGTTTGGCCAATTTCATAGCACCTTCTGTTGCTTCTGTGCCCGAATTGACAAAGTAAGTACAATTCAAATTTTCGGGTAATTGTTCTTGTAATAAGGTGGCCAATTGAACTTGAGGCGAAAGAACAAATTCTCCATAAACTAAGGTGTGCAAGTATTGGTTGGATTGTTGTTGGATGGCTTCTATAATAGCAGGATGATTATGGCCCAAATTACTAACACTAATTCCAGCAATCAAATCTAAATAAGGTTGGTCGTTTTTATCATACAAATACACTCCTTTGGCGCGATGAACTTCTAACAATAAAGGAGCATCACTAGTCTGTGCTACATGATTTAAAAACAATTGCCGTTGTGTTATCATTTTTTTCTTTTAATTTTGTGTTTACAGAAGAAGCTGCCAACAAACAAATTTACACAATGCTAAGGTTTTAAAAAGGATATTAGCAATGAAATTCTAGTGCAGCTCAAGAATAATTTTAATCTTATAGATAAGAACAGAAGGAGGGAGGAACTCCAATTATTAGTGTATGAAATTTAGATCAAACTTTAAAGTAATTGCCCCAGCTACTATTTCCGATCTTGGTTGTGGCTTGGATGTTTTTGGTGTAGCATTGTCTGCTGTTTATGATGAAGTATTGGTGAAACCAACCGAAAAAAATCACATCGTAATCAGTACAATTACGAGTAATAAAATGCCGATTCCACTTGCTACCAATCAGAATGCAGCAGGTATTGCAGCACAAGGTGTACTCGATTATCTCAAGCAAGAACATGGTTTGGACCAACAATGGGGACTAGATTTGAGCTTGCGAAAACGAGTCGCAGTAGGGCATGGATTGGGTTCGAGTGCTGCAAGTGCAGTGGCCGCTGCCTTTGCTGTTAATATTGCTTTTGGAAGTCCATTGAGCAAAAGAGAGTTGTTGCCTTTTATTCTAAAAGGGGAAGAGGTAGCAGAAGAACAAACACGAATTAATGCCATTGTTCCTGCATTGTTGGGAGGACTATTCTTGGTGCGCGATCATAATAGTTTGGACTTTTATAGATTGCCTTTGATTAGAGGTTTGCAATTGGTGGTTATCTATCCTAGAAATAACAAACATACTCAAAAGGAGAGGAGAGCCAATTTGCCTGCACAATTGCCTTTGGAAATCATGCAAGCACAAGCCGCACAAACCGCAGCTTTGGTTCAAGCTTTCTGTACTTCCAATTTAGCTTTATTGTCTTCGGCTATTGGCAACAATGTGGTGGAGGAATATTGGAAAGATACCACTCCTTATTTTGAAGAATTAAAAGAAGCTGCGCTATCCAATAAAGCTTTGGGATGCACCTTGGCAGGGAAGGGGACAGCCGTATTTGCTCTATGCAAAAACAGCCTAGAGGCGCAGGAGGTAGAGCAAGTTATGAAAGCAGTGTATGAACAAAACAAAATTCGTCATACTAGTTTTGTATCTAGCATAGATCATGAAGGTGTTATTATTGCATAATGTTCCACGTGGAACATAGCACCTCTTTGTGGTGCAAGTAATAGGAGAGGGTTAATGTTCCACGTGGAACATTAACCCTCTTTTGATAAAAATGCTTTGCTCTTTTTTGCCTGTTTTTATTGAAATGTTCCACGTGGAACATATGCAAAGTGACTGCTGTCCTACTTCAATGTGAGCTGCTCATACCCTTCTAGTGCAACACTTCTTGCATAGCTTTGGCTTTTGTCCTCTCTGAATTTTACATGATTTTGCTGACCGTCATTAAAGTCTACCAATATATTGTTGGTAAGTTTTAGCGATTTGATGTAACGAACTTTTGGAACTTCTAAGAGTATCCATGTAGCATAAAAATCTTCTCGCACATTCTTTCGCATGAGATATTGAAAGTCTTTTGGCTTACCATTCAATTCAATGACAAAGTGTTTTCTTAAGTACTCTGTGATTAAAGTGGTTGCCTCTTTATGTTCTCTATCCGTTCCTATTTCTATAGTCGTTCCTTGTTCGTCACTTAATGCCTCCCCTAAATCATCACTAAATATTTTGATCGCAATTTCTAAAGTTTTAGTTTTTTTGTTGTAATCAATCTCCGTAGTTGATAAATAAATAGGATGTGCGGAAAAGGATAAAAGCGAGCAAGCGATTAAACAGAATCCAATAAAAACAGTTTTCATAATAGGCTAGTTAAATTCTAAAAAAGAGAGAAACACCTCTCCTAGTTTTATTCTGAAAGACGGATGCAAATGTAGTTTTTTCTTAGGCAGCTTCCAATTTGTATTGTACTTTTGTGCGTCATCGAACACCACTATTGTATGTTCAAAATACCAGTGTTTCATTAAACCATCTTATTCTTTATGCAAGATTTTTCCTTCTTCTTTCAGCAAGGACTAAGCCATATTTCTGACCCCAATGCTTATGACCATATTCTATTTATTGTAGCCTTAGCCGCCTTGCACAGTTTGAGCAATTGGCGATCCTTGTTCTACTTGGTTACGGCGTTTACTATTGGGCATTCCTTGGCTCTAGCCTTAGCGACCTTCAAAGTTGTCCAAACCAATTCTGCTTTGATTGAGTTTTTGATTCCTCTCAGTATTATTGGTACTTGTATTTGGAATGTCTTTCGAGTGGTATATGCGACTCAACAAGGAACGGTAGAGGAAGACGAAGAGCATATTTTAGATGATGAATTAACTAAACCAATGAAGCTTTTATCTGTTAAACGTAGCAGTCTTATCTATACCATTGTTATTGCGTTTGGATTAATTCATGGCTTAGGTTTTTCCAATTACTTGCGTTTTTTACTATCTGAGGGAGAAAGTATACTCATTCCTCTATTGGGATTCAACGTTGGTCTAGAGCTTGGGCAAATTATAATTCTAATCATTGCTTTGATAATAAATTTCGTATTTTTGGACGTGGCTAGAATTTCTTTTCGCATCTGGGCTATTCTAGTGTCTTTCTTGGTTTTCTGTCTTAGTGTGCCATTAGCCATAGAGACAGGAACTGCTTTGTTTACCTCAGGTGGTTAATTATTTATTTTTAAACAACTTCAATACCTGCTAAATCAGCGATCATGCTTAAACAGTTTTTATTACTATTGATAGTAGCAAGTACTGTGCTTTCTTTACAGGCACAGAATCCCGATCAAGGCGCTACTAAGTTTCACCAACTTTATGAAGAATTGCCTACGCCTAATATTTATAGAAATGCGGCTGGTGCTCCTGGTTATGCCTATTGGCAACAGCGTGCAGACTATGATATGAAAATCGAGATTGATGATGCCAAACAGCGCATTATTGGCGATGAGATGATTACTTATTACAACAACTCCCCTGATGTGCTGACGTATGTTTGGGTGCAACTCGACCAAAATGTACGGGCTAAAACTTCGGACTCGCACAAAATTAGAACTGGAAAAATTCGCTCTAGAATGAGCTTCCGCGAATTAGATGCTCTTTACCACCACGCATTTGACGGCGGTTTCAAGATCGAATCTGTTACGGATAAGAAAGGTGCTGGAATGGATTATACCATCAATAAAACCATGATGCGTATTGACCTCAAAGAACCTCTAAAGCCAAACAGCAAATTATCGTTTTCTATCAAGTGGTCGTACAATGTCAATGATGGAGGAAATTATGGTGGTCGTTCTGGTTATGAGCATTTTCCCAAAGAAGACAACTACATGTACCACATTGCTCAGTTCTACCCTAGAATGTGTGCGTACAATGATATAGATGGTTGGCAGAATAAACAATTTTTGGGACGTGGGGAGTTTACCTTATCCTTTGGTGATTTTAAGGTAGCTATTACGGCTCCTGCCGATCATACAGTAGGTGCTACGGGGGAGCTACAAAATGCCAAAGATGTATTAACCAAAACCCAGTTGGATCGTTTGGAGCAATCCAAAACTTCTGATAAGCCTTTGATGATTATTACCCAAGAAGAAGCAGAGGAAATTGAAAAAGGAAAATCTAAAGAAAAAAAGACTTGGATATTCAAAGCAGAAAATGTACGTGATTTTGGTTTCTGTTCTTCTAGAAAATTTATTTGGGATGCACAAGGGGTACCAATGGGTGATCGCACCGTAATGGCAATGTCTTATTATCCAAAAGAAGGCAATCCATTGTGGGAACGTTATTCTACTCGTGCTGTGGTACACACACTCAAGGTCTACTCTAGATATACTTTTGACTATCCCTACCCTACAGCCATTTCTACCCATGCGAACTTTACAGGAATGGAATACCCTATGATCTGTTTCAATTTTGGTCGTCCACGTCCAGATGGTACGTATTCTGAGCGGTTGAAATATCGTATGATTGGTGTAATCATTCACGAAGTAGGACACAATTATTTTCCTATGATTGTGAATTCTGACGAGCGTCAATGGACGTGGATGGATGAGGGGTTAAATACATTCTTACAGTACTTAACAGAAGTAGAATGGGAACGCGACTATCCTGTTCGCAGAGGTCCTGCTACAGGTATCGTAGATTACATGAAAGGTGACAAAGACAATATTGTTCCTATTATGTCCAATTCGGAATCTATCTTGCAATTTGGAAACAATGCTTATGGCAAACCAGCGACTGCCCTCAATATATTGAGAGAAACCATTATGGGACGGGAGTTGTTTGATTATGCTTTTAAAGAATATGCCAATCGTTGGAAATTTAAACACCCCTCACCTGCTGATTTTTTCCGCACAATGGAAGATGCTTCTGGTGTTGATTTGGATTGGTTCTGGAGAGGTTGGTTCTATTCTACAGACCATGTAGATATTGCAATCAGCAATGTCTCTAGTTATAAAATGAACAGTTATAACATGGAGCAAGAAATGGTCTTGCAGAAAAAATGGGACAGCCAAGAACCTCAACGTGGTATTTCTGAAATTCGTAATAATGATGAAAAAGCAGTAAAGGAAACGGTAATGGAGAAATATCCTGAATTGCGCGATAAATATAATGATCGCAAACCTTATCGTGTAACACCAGAAATGAAAAAGCGTGCAGAAGCATTCCGCAAAAGAATGTCTGAAAAGGAATTGGCACTAATGGATGAAGGGTACAATTATTATGAAGTAGAATTCACCAATGAAGGTGGATTAATTATGCCTATTATTTTGGAAATGACTTATGCGGATGGCAGTACTGAAACGGTACGTATTCCTGCTGAAATTTGGAAACAACGTGCAGATAAAGTAACCAAAGTATTCCCACGCAAAAAAGAATTGACTAAAATTGTATTGGATCCTTATTTGGAAACAGCAGATACCGATCGCAGTGATAATTATTATCCTTCAAAATCACAACCAACACGCTTTGAATTGTTCAAAGGCCAACGTTAAGCAACATTGAAGAAAATATATAGATTCAAAAGAGTTTGCACTTAGTGCAAACTCTTTTTTATTTAGTTAAATTTTTATATGTTCGGTAGTGAAAAAATAAAAATAATATTTTAATAGTGTTAAATTATTAATAAATATTATTATATTTTTTAATTCTTGTATAATAAAGCAACTTTACAGCTTCTAAACTGTTGTAACTGTTTTATTCTAAGCCTCCTTAAATAGAAGAGCCTTCGTAGAATATATTTGCCCCTTTGTATAGTTTGCAAGTCATAGTTATTGAAGGGTAAGGATTTTGTAGTTCTTTTTTTAACTATTAGCTAAAGTATTGACTCATTCAAACCAACAACAATTATGAAAATTTTAAACTTAACCATCTTTTGGACTTTGATGGTGCTCTCTTTACAAGCACAGGATAAGGCTACCTTGAGTGGTTATGTAAAAGATGCCGCCTCTGGTGAGGAATTGATTGGCGCAACTCTTATTGTAGATGGCACTTCCTTGGGGGCTTCTACCAATATTTATGGCTTTTATTCCATTACATTAGACAAAGGCGCGTATAAACTAAAAGTAAATTACTTGGGGTATCAGCAAAAGGTTATCACTATTGATTTGCAAGAAAATAAGGTCATGGATTTGGAAATGACTACAGGAGCCAAAGATATTGATATTGTGGAAGTTACGGCAGAGGATGAAGATGCGGGAGTTTTGGAAGAGGCTGGTGTTGGAACAGTCAAAATCAATATTAAAAAATTAGAAACCTTGCCTGTATTTTTTGGAGAAAAAGATATTCTTAAGAGTATTCAATTGCTGCCAGGTATTAGTGCAGGGAGTGAAGGAAGTACAGGGTTGATTGTACGTGGAGGCAAACCCGACCAGAATCTTATTTTGTTGGATGAAGCCACTGTGTATAATCCATCTCACTTCTTGGGCTTTTTCTCGGTGTTCAATTCAGATGCACTGAAAGATTTAACGGTTTACAAAGGTGGTATTCCTGCCCAGTATGGTGGCCGAGCTTCTTCGGTGTTGGATATATATATGAAAAATGGCAACAAGAAAAAATTCGGTTTGTCTGGTGGTTTGGGGCTGATTTCATCTAGATTGACTTTTGAAGGGCCCATCGTAAAAGATAAAGGCTCTTTTATTCTTTCTGGGCGTGCTACTTACTTGGATTTGTTGTTACGAGTGGCTGATCCTGAACAATTTGGTGAGTTGGGTTTGGGGTTTTGGGATTTGAACTTGAAGGCCAATTATAGCTTTGGAACCAAGGATCGTTTGTTTATTTCGGGGTATGCAGGACGCGATAATTTTGGGTTTGGCAGCTTTGGGTTGAATTACGGAAATTATACGGTCACAGCTCGTTGGAACCACACGTTCAATGAGAAGTTATTTACCAATACTTCTTTTTTCTTTAGCGATTACTATTACGGGTATAATATTGGGCGTGCTGGCGAAGATTTTACGATTGAGGCAGGAATCAGAGATTATGCCATCAAGCAAGATTATAGTTATTATGCGAATCCTAAGAGTACCTTTAGATTTGGTGGCAATCTCACACTGCACCAGTTTCAGCCCAGCCAATTGCGTTCTTCTAATAGAAATATTCAAAGCTTGATTGCGGAGCCTCAGAATGGCTTGGAAAGTGGGCTTTATTTTGGGCATGAATGGCGTATTTCAGACAAATTGAAAGCGGTGTATGGTTTGCGTTTGTCTATGTTCAATCAAATTGGGCCACAAGATGTCTTCTCGTTTGACCAAAATAATAGCATCACTGATACCACTACTTACCAACCACTAGAGCATATTCAGTCCTATGTTGGATTAGAACCACGTCTAGCATTAACCTATGAATTAAATCCTACTACTTCCTTTGAGTTTGGGTATCATAGAATACATCAATATTTACACTTGTTGAGCAATAGCAATGCTGGGTTCCCCAATGATATTTGGGTGCCTAGTACACAAAATATTTTACCAGAAATTGCAGATCAAGTTAGTTTAGGGGTTAAACAATCATTCTTAAAAGATAATTTGTCGATTAGCTTAGAAGGCTACTATAAGTATCTACAAAACCAAGTAGACTTTGAGAATGGAGCAGATATTTTATTAAACCCTCGTATTGAAAGCCAAGTTTTGAATGGCCGAGGTTGGTCTTATGGAGTGGAACTATTGGTACAAGGTCAAGTCCAAAATTTTAATGGCTGGATCAGTTACACCCTTTCTAGAACACGGTATCAATTTGACGAAATTAACCGTGGAAATCCCTACCCTGCTCGTCAAGATCGTACCCACGATATTGCCATTGTAGGAACATATGAACTTAAAAAACGCTGGGTGTTTTCTGCTTCTTGGATTTATCAAACAGGAAATGCCATAACGTTTCCAAGTGGCAAATACGAAATCAATGGACAGCGAATAAGTTACTTTACAGAACGGAATGGTTATCGCTTTCCTGATACCCATCGTTTAGATGTAGCCGTAACTTTCCGCAATAAGCCTAGCCGAAAATTCCAATCGAGCTTTACAGTGGGGGTATACAATGCTTACAATCGGTTGAATCCATACTTTGTTGATTTTAGACCTAGTGAGGATGATCCAGATAGAATAGAAGCCGTGCAAGTTAGTTTATTTGGTATTGTACCTACGGTAACTTGGAATTTTTCATTTTAAACAACTTCAATAACCCTTTAAAGGGGACTTCTAATATTTAATTTATTATGACTATTCGTTATTTTATTTCTCTTATAACTTTGTTGGCACTTTCAGCGAGTTGTGAAAAGGTTATTGACATCAATATTAATGATGCCAATCCTGTTCCTGTTATAGAATCATATATTGAGAATGATTCGGCTTGTTATGTCTTAGCCACCTATACTAGTAATTTCTTTGATAACAGTTCTTCTCCTTTTGTTACCGATGCTGTCATTACCATTACAGACGATGCAGGAAACAGTGAGCAACTGAATTATCAAGGGGATGGGATTTATCAAGGGAGTACTGTTAGAGGTATTATAGGGCGCACGTACACCTTGAGTGTTACGATTGATGCCAATACTTATACTGCGGAGTCTAAAATGCCGCCACTCGTTCCTATTGATAGCTTTTCGATACAATCTTTGAGTGGCTTTTTTGGAGGTGGAGGCAATGGGCCAGAACGTTACTGGGCCTATGTTAATTATACGGATCCAGCAGTGGTACAAAACTACTATGCTGTACGCACTACTTATTTTGATTCTAGTGATACAGAGCAGGGTTTGGTAACGGATTACAGAATTGCAGACGATGATTTGAGCAATGGCATCGCTACCCGTAGTTTTACCACCACCAATCCGTTTGTCTCTGGTGATACGATTACTACAGAGTTGGCGAGCTTAGATCGAACCACTCATTTGTATTTTAAAACATTGCAAGATGCTATAACAGGTGGTTTTGGTAGTGCTGCTCCAAGTAACCCTACTACCAATTTTTCTGAAGGTGCATTGGGCTATTTTGGAGCTTGGAGTAAGGAAACCCGCGCCTTTGTTATTCCTTGATAAACAATGGTGTATCATAGAGTATTACACTAGAATAAAAATTATTGAATCTAGAATGTTGCTACAAAATTGTTTTGTAGCAACATTTTTTTGTGCTTAAAGCCCAGCTTTTTTTTATGTTTTAACGTTTGCACTAATGTAGTTCCCCTTCACTACTAACTGACATTTCCCCAGTACAGTTTTTCTATTCAATGCCAAGAATAAGTTGATCTATTCTTGAGCCTACTCTATCCAACTCATAAAACATGATTAAACAAATTATTTTTTTATTATTGTTTTGTAGCAAACTATATGCTCAAAACAACGCAACCCTGAGTGGTTACGTCAAAGATGCTGCTTCGGGCGAAGAGCTTATTGGAGCCACTGTGATGCTAAAAAACAGCACCACAGGTACAACTACCAATATTTATGGTTTTTATTCTTTGACCTTAGAATCTGAGACCCATGTTCTTGTTGTGAATTATTTGGGCTATCAACCTCAAGAGTTTACGATTGAACTTAATGAAAACAAGCAACTTGATTTGGAACTGGGGGAAACGGCAGCAGAAATGGGAGAAGTGCTTGTAAAAGCGGAACCAGAAGAAACCACCACACTAGAGGAAGTGGGAGTGGGAACGGTGAAGATTAATGTCAAACAATTGGAGACGTTGCCTGTACTTTTTGGAGAGAAAGACATTCTCAAAAGCATCCAATTGCTGCCTGGTATAAGTGCTAGTAGTGAAGGGAGTACAGGCTTGACGGTACGGGGAGGCAAACCCGATCAAAATCTAATTTTATTGGATGAAGCTGTGGTGTATAATCCCTCACATTTCTTAGGTTTTTTCTCTGTATTTAATTCCGATGCACTCAAAGACTTGACCATCTACAAGGGTGGAATTCCTGCTCAATATGGAGGCCGCTCGGCTTCTGTGTTGGACATTTACATGAAAAACGGCAACAAAAAGAAATTTGGGCTCTCTGGCGGAATTGGATTGGTAGCATCAAGATTGACGTTTGAAGGGCCTATTGTCAAGGATAAAGGGTCTTTTATTGTATCGGGTAGATCAACTTATTTGGATTTGATTGCTCGTATTGTGGCTCGGCAAAATATTTCATTGGGTTTTTGGGATCTGAATTTAAAAGCCAATTACAGTTTTGGAAAAAAAGATAGAGTTTTCCTTTCGGGTTATATGGGGCAAGATCGGTTTCTGTTCAATGGTAGTGGGTTGACCTATGGCAATTATACCATTACAGCTCGTTGGAATCACACCTTTCACGATAAGTTGTTTGCCAATACTTCCTTCTTTTTTAGCGATTACAAGTATGGCTACACTATTTCTACGAATGGCTTTACACGAAGCGATGGGGAGGAATTTGTGATTGATTCAGGGATTAGAGATTATGCCATCAAGCAAGATTACAGTTATTACAGTACTCCCCAAAGCACCTTCCGGTTTGGTTTTAATAGTACTTATCACGAATTTCAGCCCAGTCGATTACAAACCAGTATAGACTCTTTGGATTACTTGATCTCTGATAAATTGCACGGCATAGAAAGTGGAATTTATGCCAGCCATGAATGGCAAATTACCGATCAACTCAAAGCGGTATATGGCTTGCGTTTGTCTATGTTCAATCAAGTAGGGCCAGGGGATATCAAAACCTACAATGAACAAAATGAAGTCACTAGCACACAACGTTATAAGCCCTTAGAGCATGTACAATCTTATTTTGGTATCGAACCCCGTTTGGCTCTTACTTACGCCTTCCAACCTCAAACCTTATTGGAATTGGGCTATCATAGAATTCACCAATATGTACATTTGCTAGGCAATAGCAATATTGGTTTTCCCAATGATATGTGGTTTCCCAGTACCCGATTGGTACAACCTGAAATAGCAGATCAAGTCAGCTTGGGCGTGAAGCAGTCGTTTTGGGATAAAAAACTAACGGTAAGTTTGGAAGGTTATTATAAGTATTTGCAAAATCAAGTGGATTATGAAGATGGGGCAGATATTTTGCTCAATCCTACTATTGAAAGCCAAATTCTCAATGGGCAAGGTTGGTCCTATGGAGGCGAATTATTGGTACAAGCCAATCTAGGCAATTTTAGTGGTTGGCTCAGTTACACCCTTTCCAAAACACAGTATCAATTTGATGAAATCAATGGTGGCCGCCCTTACAATGCTCGTCAAGATCGCACCCATGATATTGCTGTGGTTGGAACCTACGAACTCAAAAAACGTTGGGTGTTCTCTGCTGCTTGGGTGTATCAAACAGGCACTACCGCTACACTGCCTACAGCTAGATATGTGGTAGATGGTCAAATACTCAATTATTATACAGACAGAAATGGGTACAGATTGCCGCCTTCCCATCGTTTAGATTTGGCGGTTACCTTTCGCAATAAACTCAGCAGAAAATTTCGATCTAGTTTTACGGTAGGCGTATACAATGTGTACAACCGTCAAAACCCTTACTTTATTTCTTTGCGTCCAACAGGCGAAGGGCCAGGCAATGTAGAAGCTATTCAGACTAGCTTATTTGGGATTATTCCTACGGTCACTTGGAATTTTTCTTTTTAAATCCATCCAAAAAACTATCATACATGAAATTTTTAGCTTTTTTAAGTAGTATAGTGATTGCTCTACTCGCATTTAGTTGTCAAAAGGTAATCGATATAGATATAGCAGGCAATGAGCCTGTATTGGTGATTGAGAGTTATATGGAGGAAGATTCTTTGTGCTTTGTACAGTTATCAACTACCATCGATATTTTTGATGGCCAAATACCTCGTTTCATAGAGGATGCCACGATTACAATTATGGATGATTTGGGCAATCAAGAAACCTTATTGCCTTATTTTGCTGGGCGGTATTATGGAGTGGCTATGAGGGGCGAAGTAGGGCGTACTTATACATTATCAGTCTCTGTCGATGGCAAACAATATCAAGCTTCTTCTTCTTTATTGCCCGTAGTTCCTATTGACAGTATTCGTATAGAAGAAGTAGATACTTTTGGTTTTTTTGTATCAGATTACAGAAATGTTCGCTTACATTATACCGATCCTAGTACAACACAAAACGCTTATTTAGCCAAGTTTGTCTATGCGCCCAATCCCAATAATAATGAGGCGTTTTTCTTGGAACGAAAGTACTTGCTCAATGACAACAACCAAAATGGTTTGGCCAATTCAGTGTTTTTGTTTTCACAGCCTTTAGAATCTGGGGATGTCATTGTTGCTGAACTACGCAGTATAGATCAGGCTATTTTTGATTATTATTTTTCTATAGAAGATGCCCTTACGGGCAATAGCTTTACCAGTGCAGCACCTGCCAATCCCATCACCAATTGGTCCAATGGTGCTTTGGGCTATTTTGGGGCTTGGAGCAAGAGTGTAGAGTTGTTTGTAGTGCCTTAAAAGTGGGTATATCCTTACATTTCCAGAGGCTGTCGAAGAAGTGAACAATCCTTTTTCGTCCGCCTCTTTTTTGTTTTAGAATGGATGAATTTAATTTATTAGACAAGCCCACTTCCTTGGCAATCAGATAGCCTTTACGAAAGGTAAAAGAGAGATTGCCCTTAGAATAGCCTTTTCATCGCTCTTAGCTGGAGGGGTCAGGCACTTTCAAAGTGCCTGACCCCTCCAGCATTTTTTGCCCTGAACTTAAAAAATAGAATATTGAAAGTACAATATGATAGGACAAACACCCTTTCCTAAATCAATAAGTTTGTTGAGTTGATATATTTTTACTATTTTAATGAATGTTATATTTAACTCATTAAAACCTTTAAGAATGAAAATAAGATTAACTTTTATTGCTCTTCTTTGCCTAATCTGTATGGTGGCACAGGACACTCAGGCACAACAACTTTTTACGAACAAAGTACCTATTCCATATGCTATTGATGGGCCAGATTGGCGGCTGGATATTATTGATACCTTGCACAATTTTGACCCTAACGGAGCGATAAGCACCGTTGTTGGTCAAAAAGACAATAGCATTGCTACGTTCAATCTCAATGTTCCAATACAAGCATACGCCTACAACAACCCAGATAGTACCAATGTCTCTGGTGCTTTAACATACGGAGGGCCAACTTTTGTAGTAAACAGAACAAATAACTGGATTGATTTTCCTATTACAAACAAAATTGACACCCTCACAACCGTGCATTGGCATGCTTTAAATTTACCTGCTGAATCTGATGGGGGGCCACATCAAACCATTCAGGTGAACGAAACATGGCATTCTATTTTTCCGATTATTGATGAGGTGCAGACGGCATGGTACCACAGCCATTTGATGGATTTTACGACCGATCAGGTAACGCGAGGTATGGCCGGTATGATGTATGTTCAAGATCCTAATAATGATCCCATTTATGCTCAATTGCCCAATGAGTATGGGGTAAATGACATCCCTTTAAACATTCAGGCCAAAAACTTTAATTTTGATACAACTACCAACACAGTGATCTCCATCAAAGCTGGCAACAAACCTGGTCCAGGTAGTTTTGGTATGGTCAATGGCGTAGTGGGCGGCTCGTTACATGTTCCGCATTCAATGGTTCGATTGCGAATGTTGAATGGTGCCACGATTAAAATTTTCAATATTGGATTGACCAAGAAGTTACTGTATAATTATACCACACCAAATGATTCTGTACATTTTGAAACCATGTATTTGGTAGCAACGAGCGGAGGCTATGTGGATTATCCGCGCCCATTTACCAATAACTTACTGTCAACGGGGGATCGAAGAGAGTTTGTTGTTGATTTTAGCCAATATAATCATGGAGATACCTTATATCTAACCCACTTCAATAATAAATTACCAGCCGATGTAAAATATACAAGTAATAAAACCAATTGGTATAGTTCTGCCATGTGTGCTTTTGTAGTGGACACCACTATTCAACCTACCAATCCTGTTACGGCTTTGCCTGCCACTCTAAAGTCTTATGCCATAGCCCCTGGTTCCATATTCAAAACTAGAACCAAACGCTTGACTGGAGGTGGTGGAAATAATTGGTTAATTGATAGTACTCCAATGATGATGAATGTTATCAATGACACGGTGCTCGTTAATACAAAAGAAGAATGGGTTATAGATAATCGTAGAACCATGCATGGCCATCCTTGGCATATTCATAAGGTACAATTTCAGGTCGTAAAATATGTAGGTAAGGTTGGTATTCCAGATGGACAAGGAGGTTTTAGAGACACTACAGGAACTTTCAATTATCCAGATATTCCTGATGAACTGTTTGGTTGGAAAGATGTGCAACTTATTCGAGCAGGGGCTGAAATGACTTATGTAGCGCGATTTGATAGCTTTCCGAGTCCTTATAACATGGACAGCCTCTTTACACATGGGTTTATGTACCATTGCCACATCCTTACCCATGAGGATAATAGTATGATGCACCAATTTGTAGTGGTTGATTCTTTGGTGAATCCGCCAACAAATATCAATAAAGTAGACGAACAGAGAACGCTTACCCTGTATCCAAATCCTGCCAATCATTCGATTAATTTTAAAGGCGATTTTACAGATGCTGGCGTATTGCGTTTTTATGATTTACAGGGCAAACTATTGGATGAAAGGGATATGCCATCTTTGCCTGGTTCAAATATCCCCACCAATCATCTACCAAGAGGGCTAATCGTGGTGGAATATGTCTCTGGCAATCTTCGATTTGTACAAAAATTAGTACTCCAATAGCAACTGGTAGAATACTATGTGAGTTTGACGCAAAGGAGCGATCCTTTAATTGAGTACGCGTGTCCTTTTGAAACTTTTTTTATAAACCAAATAGGTGTTGAGCCTATTTGGTTTATAAATTTTGAGGGCAGCCATGTTTTGGGGCTTGGAGCAAGGATGTAGAAGTCTTTGTCATTCTTTAGTCAGAATTGCTTTTTGCAATTATTGTATTTAAAAATTCATAAATAACAGGGGAATCTAAGAGATGTTTTTTGGGATGTTAAATTTTCAAAAATATTATTCATTATGCAGAAATAGACTTAGAGTTTCAATTGTAATCAATAATAGTTGTATTGTTCATTTTTTTATTTCAAAACAACCATGCCTAGTACAATTAAAAGATTCCTAATGAAAATTTAATTTTTCTTTAAACTTTTTGAAGGTAGAAAAGTTATACATGTATCGTCCTGATTCAAGCATCTATTTTATTTAAAAAATCAAACCCTCTTCTTCTTTTAGATAAATACAAACCCAACGTTCCGACTCACTCAACCTGACCTAACTTCCAGCAAAATATATCTTCAAATATACACAGCTTATAAAAGTAGCCTTGCTTTTATATACAGGAATTCCATTGTCTGAATCAATGTATTACAAAGTATATACTAATTAATTAGTTGCATTATTAATTTATTTAAATTTACAAACTATGAGAAATTATTCCGTAAAAACATTCCTAACCATGATGTTTTTGGCATTGTTTGGTGCTGCTTATGGCCAAATCTTGACACAACCATTAAACAACACTGCTATTCACCCATTTGGAACAGCATTCAACCCTTTTGGTAAATTGGCTGCTATAGGCGAATCAGGAGGGGTGCCAGGCCCAACTCCCTCTACAGGATGTGATCTTTATGGCTTTAGAGCTCAATTTGATCAGAATACAGCGATAAGCATAGGATTACGAAACACGCCTACTTTAAAATTCGGAATTCTGCCACTGATTACCACTGCTCGTAACAGAGGATTGGGAATTGCAGAGACTAATAGCCTTACCCCTACTTTTTCGGCTGGTTGTGGTAATTTATTGGCTTATTTCAAACAATCTACATTTACAAATAATGTCTTGACCGTTTATGGTTCTGCAACAGCTTCTGGGGGAAGTTGGACAACGTCTGACCGTAGCCTTAAGCGCAATATTCAGCCTATTGATAATGCCTTGGAAATTGTAGGCAAATTGCAGGGTTATACTTATGAATACCGCAGAGATGAGCGCCCAGACTTGAACCTACCTCAAGGTCAACGTTATGGGTTTATTACCCAAGAAGTACAAGAGGTAATGCCTACGATTGTGCGTACGGGTGTTGATTTGGATGGCACGCCTGCTGATTATCAAATTATGGAGTATGATGCTATTATTCCTGTATTGGCTGGAGCTATCAATATGCAGCAAGATGTAATTACTGACTTGGAAGAGGATGTAACCACCCTCAAAGAAGAAAACCAAGCACTCGAAGCGCGTTTGGCACGTTTAGAAGCCTTGATTCTAAAAGACAAAGCACCTAGTAATAGTTCTGCTAGTACTTTGATGAACCCTAGCAATATCCAATTGAGCCAGAATCGCCCTAACCCCTCTAGTGGAAGCACAACGATTGATTACACTATTCCAGAAGCAATGAAGAATGCACAATTAGTTGTATTTGACTTGAATGGAAAAGAATTGAGCAGTCAGGAAATTCCTACAGGACAAGGGACTGTAAAAATCAATACCAGTCAACTAACAACAGGAGCCTATATTTATGCTGTAGTAGTAGATGGCCGTGCATTGGCGCGTAAGAAAATGATTGTAGATTAATTTTATTTTAATTTTACATACTTGTAATGAATTTTTAAGAATAGTATTCAGAATGCTCTATCTATTTGATGGTCAGAGATACTAGTACTATTTTTTTTGGAGAAAAAGCATCTAAAACATTAGAGCAGTAGTTGCTTTACTTTATTGTATTCTATTTTTCTATTCTTAAATCATTATAGTGGATATAATAATAATATTTTCAAAATTATTTTTTTATTTAAAATTTTGTTTTTCAGGGCTTAATATATTTTTTGAAAAAAATCAACTAATCAAAAACCTTTTCTGTTGAAGTACGTTTAACTAGTATTATGAAAGCTTAAATGCTCCTGTTGATTTTGAAAATCCCTATTTCTTTATCAAACATAAACCCAAAATTAGACTCATTCATACCCCTATATTTCAAGCAAAATATATTCAATTTTCTGTAACATATAAAAGTTAAATGGCTTTTATAGAACACCCATTTTTTAGATTTACAAATCTATAATTGAATTATTCTATTTGTTTTAAACTTAAATCTATTTTTAATTAAAAACTCATTTTTATGAAAATTACCTTTCTTAAAACTTTATTCACTATTGTTGTTATTTTTTCTTTCAGCACACTTTATGCACAAATTCAAACAAGTCCTTTGAATGCTTCTTCGATTCATCCATTTGGAACAACTTTTAGCCCATTTAGCAAATTTGCCTCAATCGGAGAATCGGGAGCTACACCAGGACCAACCATTACAGGTTGTGACATCTATGGATTTCGTTCTCAATTGGCTCTAGATGCCGCTGTTAACATAGGTGTTCAGAGATATAGTTTTGGACCTAATCCTGGTGACACTGCTATTGTTCCAATTATTTCAACAAGTACTAATAAGGGCTTATTCATTGTAGAAGAAAATTCATTGCCTGTTACCTTTAACTTTGGTTGTGGAAATTTAATAGCTAATTTCAAGCAAAGTGCAACCAATAACAATGTATTCAATATTTATGGATCGGCAACAGCTAGTGGTGGAAACTGGACAACTTCTGACCGTACGCTCAAACAAAATATTAAGCCTATTGAGAATGCTCTAGAAATTGTAAGCCAATTAAAAGGGTATACTTATGAGTATCGTAGAGCAGAGCGTCCAGAATTGAATTTACCAAAAGGTCAACGCTATGGATTTATTACACAAGAAGTAGAAGAAGTAATGCCTACTGTCGTTCGTAAAAGCACTGATATTCACGGAAATCCTGCTGACTACCAAGTAATGGAATATGATGCCATTATTCCTGTTTTGGCAGAAGCAATTAATACCCAGCAAGATATTATCACTGATTTAGAAGCGCGTTTGGCACGTTTAGAAGCCTTGATTCTAAAAGACAAAGCACCTAATAATAGTTCTGCTAGTACTTTGATGAACCCTAGCAATATCCAATTGAGCCAGAATCGCCCCAATCCTTCTAGTGGAAGCACTACGATCGATTACACTATTCCAGAAGAGATGAAGAATGCACAATTAGTTGTATTTGACTTGAATGGACAAGAATTGAGCAGTCAGGAAATTCCAACTGGACAAGGGACTGTAAAAATCAATACCAGTCAACTAACAACAGGAGCCTATATTTATGCTGTAGTAGTAGATGGCCGTGCATTAGCGCGTAAGAAAATGATTGTAGATTAATGAAAGGAACATAACCTTATTTAGTATACAAGTGTACACATTGATCTTAAAAGTCAGTGTGTACACTTTTTTTTGAATCAATCCCCCTGCATACTAACGCTCTCTACCTGCTCCACGTCTTTCTTGAATTCGCTCCAACAATGCTTTCTTAAAACGCTTCTCTACATGCAATAAGGTAGCGATCTGTTTCCAACTAATCACTTGTTTAAAGCGTTCCATATAGCTTTTTTTGAGTGCTACTTGCTGTGCTTCTAAATCTAGTTTTTTGATCAACCAAGTCTCTATTTCTTGATCGGAGGCAGTACTAAAATCAGGATGCTTATTGGCCTGACGACGCAGTGCTCTTAGTTCACTTTCCAGTTGATTATAAACAGGCCAAAAATCTTTTGCTTGCTCACTAGTAAGTTGCAATTCTTCTGTAATAAAAGCCACTTTCAAGGCTTGAATACGCTCTCGTTTGGCGGCACCTCGTTGTGCCATGCTCGAAAAGCTAAAGCTAACAAAGAGCAGACTAAATACGATCATTCTTAAGGTCATATACAATGGTATTTTTTGTGCGAATATCTTATTTTTAGAAGGACAGTACGATTAAAAATAATGGGTGTAACTGTCCTTATTCAATTTATTTTTAGAACCAGTCTTCCTCAAAATTTAAATCTTCAGTGTTTAACTCGTCTAGTAAATCTTCACTTTGTGTAGCTTCCAAAGCTTTATCTAGGCTACTCTCTTGTTTGGTTTGATGAGGAGGTTTTGGTGCAGGAACTATTATAGATTTTGGCTCTGGGGTAGCCTCTTCCAAAATACCCTCTTGCCAGTTGTCTAGTACTTCTGGTTCTGCCATTGTTGTTAAATCCCCCAAGCTAAACTCATCTAAATTTTGTGCGATATACTGGTCAATTTCCTGTGTAGATAGTGCCAAGAAATCAGTTTGTACAGGTAGGTTTGGTTCAAAAGGTCTTAACCAAAAAAACACCAATAAGGCAGGGACTCCCAACGCTACAAAAGGCTTCCAGAGCCATTGCAACCAATGGTTCCATGTACGCTTAGAGGGAGCAATAGCCGTAGGTTCCAAGCATTGCTCTGTAGCAATACGTTGCTGTAGTCTAGCTTCAAAATTCTGGAAATAATTTTTAGGCAAAGAAGCTTGTTGTTGTTCTTGATCTAATAAATGCTTCAATTTAGGAGCTAAGTTTTTAAATTCTTCTTGATTATCTTTTTCTCTCATAGTTACTGGTCAATATATTGTAGAACAAATGCCTCTATTTTTTTTACAGCATGATGATAAGAAGCTTTGAGCCCACCCACAGAAGTACCCGAACGGTTGGATATTTCTTGATAACTTAAATTTTCATAATAACGCCACAGAAAAACTTGCTGTTGTTTTTGGGGCAATCTATCCAGTGCACGTTGCAACAAACGAGTAATCTGATCGCCATCCAAACTATCTGCACTGCCCTTATTGGCCAAGGCACCAGAAGGACTCTCGTCTAACGCTACCGTTTTTTGACGTTGTTTTTTCTTTAGATGCGTCAAGCTTTCGTTGGTTGCAATTCGGTGCATCCAAGTATAGAGTGCAGCATCTCCCCTAAAATTTTTAAAGCCTTTGTATATTTTGATAAATGTATTTTGTAATACTTCGTCTGTCTCATGGTGCTCGCTTACAATAGAGCGAATATGCCAATACAGGCGTTCTTGATACGTTTGTACCAAGGCACTAAACCCTTGTTCAAAGCTTTGAGGTTTTCTTAACTGTGAAAGGATTTTTTTTTCTGTATCTTTGTTGTATTCTTTATGTTTTGGCAAGAGACTTACTATTTTAGTACCAAAATTGTTAAAGAATGACTTTAACGATTTTACTATAAAAAGGCGATTGTTAATTCATAGACTACAGATACTGTAAAAGGTTTAATTGTAATCGTGCAAAAGTGAGAAAAAACATTCAATCAATAATTAAGCACGGATATACACAACCTTTTTTTAGTTAGCAACTGTTTACTATGTAGCCTTATGTAAGAAGGTATTAGATATTTAATATTACTATTCACTGCTCCAAGTTTTCTCTCTATGTTTTCTCCAAAAACTTCCAAACAAGCACTTTCTATTAATTCAACTACAGCAGTTCCACTGACTAATACAACGTACCATATCAAATTTTCTAAGAGTATTACAGAACTGGCAGAAAGCTGGGACGCTGCAGCACCCAAAGATAATTTGTTTTTACAGTATGCGTATCTCAATGCCTTGGAGCAGTTTCCACCAGCCGAAATGAGCTTTAAGTATGCTGTTGTTTATAAAGGACAGGAAGCAATAGCTGTATTGTATCAGCAAATTTTTCATTTGAATGTAGAAGAAAGTTTGCAACAAACGAAAGAAGAAGAAGCGGAAACGAATAAGCAAAACTGCATTATTAAGGCTTTTAGTAATGCCATTAAGCGTTGGTTTCTCAAACGAGCAGAGTTCAATCTGTTGATTTCTGGTAATTTGCTCTTGACAGGCGAATATGGTTCCTATTTTCATCCTTCAATTGATGAACAAGAACGTGCTGTTATTCTAAGGAATAGTCTAGAATTCATCCAACATCAATTGGATAAGGAAGGTACTAAAATTAGTGTACACCTAATTAAGGATTACTCTGTAGAAAACTGCACTACGCTCAAGCCACAATTACAAAAACATACGTATCACCCTTTCTTGATGCAACCCAGTATGTCTATGGATCTTCGTCCTCATTGGGCTACTTTTGAGGATTATTTGGGCGATATGAGTTCCAAGTATCGGGTCCGTGCCAAGCGAGCACGCAAAAAAGGAAAGGCCATTGTTAAGAAAATTTTGTCTTTGGAGGAAATTAAGGCAAATGAAGAACGAATTTATACGCTTTACAAGTCTATTGCAGACAATGCAGGGTTTAATGCTTTTTTGCTGCATCCACAGTATTTTACGATGCTCAAAGAACATCTCGGCGACCATTACCGCCTAACGGCTTATTATATTGAAGATGAATTAGTAGCTTTTTATACCGCTATTTTTAATGGCAGTGAAATGGATGCTCACTTTCTAGGGGTAGATGCCAGTTATAATCGCGAACACCAAGTGTATCTCAATATCTTGTATGATTTGGTGAATTTAGGGATTGAATCTAAATCGGAGCGCATTGATTTTGCGCGTACAGCACTAGAAATCAAAAGCTCGGTTGGAGCTGTATCTCAAGATTTGCTTTGCTTCTTTAAGCATAGAAATACTATTTCAAGTAAATTTATACAAGTAGTTTTTGACAATTTAAACCCCAAAGAGGAGTGGCAGCCCCGCCAACCTTTCAAAGTGGATAAAGCTTCTGTGAGTTCATAGTACAGAACTATACCTGTTTTTGAATATAAAAAAGCCCTACTGAGCGATTCTAGTCAGTAGGGCTTTTTTGTTGTCTAATAAGTCAGACCTGTTTAATTTTTGGGTTTAAAACCAAAGGTAAGGCGGTACGTCAAATCAGGAAAAAAGCCAAGTTGTTCTGCGGTTTCTACATTTTGAGTACTTGCATTGTACTGGCGGATAAGTATATTGCGTTTGTTTGTCACATTAATCAAATCTAAGAATATGCGATGTGAGATGTTCTTTTTATTGTTGTTAAAGTTAAAACCAAATTTAACATCTGCTCTTAAATAATCTCCACCAACGGCTTCGTAAGCGCGATCCCATTGTCTAACACCATATCCTCTAAGTCTAGATTCTGCCAAATCCACAGGTGTAAAGCGATTGGGGGAAGCATATACAAAGTTGATATCTATGGTAAATGAGTTGGCGCGCTTAGGGCCAATTTTAAAGATTTTTCCTGCCAAGAAGTTAACAACATAGCTATGATTATAAGGGGTTAAACGCCATTTTCCATCACTGCCTTGATATTGCGAATTGGTATAACTTGCTGTCAATAAGCCATAATAATCTTTGCTGAAGAATTTTTCTATAGTAAGTTCTGCTCCAACATTGCGACCCAATCCTTCATTGACCAAATCTGTTAAGGTAAGCAATTCAAACTCCTCACCCATATTGATGCCACTAAAGGCACTAGAATACGTCGTAATCGGAACATTAGTATACAATTGATAATACCCTTCGGCTTTTAGACGCCAGTTGTCAAACATCGCCCAATCATAAGAAGCAGTGATATGGTGGGCTTGGGTAAACCCTAAATCCTTGTTGGCCAAAAATGAGTTGCCATCTGGATCCTCTGCTTGATTAAAGTAAACAATCAAAGGCTGCATTTGATGGTGCCAACCATAGCCTAAACTAAATTTATGGGAGGAGTAAGGTTGCCAAGTTACCGCAAAACGGGGGCCAACCCCAAAAGTGTTATTGAGCAGTAAATGTTGGGCATTTACACCAACATTTATACGTAGCTTTTTGCCAACACGAGCTAGATACTGTACATACACTTGAGATAAAAGAGTATTGCCTCTAAAATTTCTATCTCCTAAAGCAAAAAGTTTGTCCTCATAAACAGAATTGAGATTGTAGAAGGTTTCGACAATACCCGCTCTAATGGTGTGGTTATAACTCAAACTGAGATTGACAAAAGAGCTAAGAGTGGCATTAATATTTTCTGTGGAGTTGTTGAGAACAATATCACGCTCTCCATTGAGCAGAAGGGTGTCTTCTAAATATACTTCTTGGTCGTAAAATCCGCCAAGTGTAGTCTGCCAGTAAGACTTCTTTTCAGGAGTGAGAAAGCGTTTGTATTTTACGCCCAAGATACCCAATTGTTTTCTTATCGTAATATCTCTCGCTACTTGGTTGGCTACATCATTGGAGTCCAAATCTCCATTTTTGATATCAAATTCGCCACGGCCACCCAAACCAAAAACAGAAAATTGTCCCAGTTTATTTTTACCAAAATTAATTTTAAAAGAAACATCTTGGTTATTAGGGGTTAAGTCTGAAAGAAGATCAAGCCCAATTACACGCAATAAATCATAAATACTATAACGATAAGCAAAGGCAAAGGAAGAACCATTCTTTTTGGAAATTGGCCCTTCAAAACCTACCTCTGCTCCTGTGTAGCCAACTTGAACCATTCCCTCATAAATATTCTGGTTGCCCGAACGCAGACCTACATCAAATACTCCTCCTGTAACATTGCCATATTGGGCAGGAAAAGCACCATTTAAGAAATCTGAATTACTCATTAGGTTGGTATTGAGCATAGGCCACAAACCACTGGCAAGACCTGTTCGGGCATAGTGATTGGGTGATGGAATGGGCATGCCCTCTAATTGCCACAATACAGTAGTAGGCGAATTGCCTCGAACAATAATACCATTCTCAATATCATTACCAATATGAACCCCTGCAAAGTTAGCAGCCAAACGCGAAGGATCGTTTCTCGCACCTGAATAACGGCGAACATCCTCGATATTAAACGAGCGAATGCCAATGAGTGCCATACTGTTATTGGGTTGGTCACGGGTTGTTTTTTTGGTAGAGGATTCTACTACTACCTCTCGAATATTAATCACCAATTCCTCTAAACTAATATTGAGATTCACTTGCTTACCTGAGGTAACAGAGACATCAGGAATAACCACAATATCATAATTCTCGTGTGTGGCTAATAAGCGGTGCTTTCCAATAGGTACATCTTCTAAGACAAATTGCCCATTTTCATCGGTAATAGCCACCTTTAAAGGAACATAGTTAAGTAGTTCCACGGCAACATTCTTAATAGGCTTGTCTGTTAAGTTATCGGTAACCTCACCATAAATAACTTGTGTAGCTTGTGCCTGTGATAAAATAGGCAACAGAAGTAATATTGAAAGTAAAAGTAATATTTTCACAATAAGTATAATTTTAGGGAAAATGACGGTATAGTAGGGCAACCTGTTTGAGGTTGGTTGTGAAATTTTATAATTTAGCTTTAGTTAAATTATAAAACTGCATTAAATGCATGAAAAATGTTATTGATAATTTTTAGATAATTTCGTTTATTAAACGCATTCTATTGGGTGGAGTAACTATTATTAACATAACAGATAAACCAACGTAAAGAAACTTATTTTTTGTAAAAAAAACAACTATAAACTCATTTTCTTACTCTTGAATCATGGACATATGTCTTCTTGTAAATAAAATAATAGTCCCTTGTAAATATTTGCAAAGAATTGATTGTCAGTTGTGTTGAAGCTGAGATTTGTTTTTTAGTATTTGTATGTCTGTGTATGTTTTTGAGACCTATTGTACGTGAATTTGAAATTTAATATAAAAAAAAATCTGTGAGAATGTCTAATATCAAGATACAAAGGTGGGCGACTACTTGAGTTTAATTGGCATCATCCAACTGTTCTAATGCTGGATTCGAAAAGCTGGCAGGAATACTATTGCGTTGTGCAAAATTACACCATTTGCAAGAGCGTTCTCCACACCCCTCTGAAAATTGATGCTGCATTATTTTTTCATAAACCAACTGAATCATCTCTTTTACTGCTGCTACTTCCTCTGTATCAAATTGCAACGAACGACTTGGAAAAACACCTTCTTCTGTAGGGGTTAAATAATCAATAGTAGCTGCCTTCACAACATAGGGCATAGCATTGGCTTGTTCTACTAGAATTTTATAAAACAATAATTGTCGCCAATAATTGCCCCCATACTCTTGACTCTTACTTTGCCCTTGCAAACGATTTTCTTTTAGTTTTCCTGTTTTGTAATCAATCAAATGCAAGGACTGGCTCCCATCAATGGCCTGAAAGACCAATTTATCAATGGTACCTGTGATGGGAACCCCCTCAATTTCTACATTTCTAAAGGGACGCTCCGTCCACACGGTCGAATGCCGCAATTGTTGTACCCAACTATGTTTACGAGCCTTATAATAAATAGGTAAATGTCTATTTCCCAATTCTAGCCGCTCGTCAAATATTTTTTTAGTCAAAAAATACTTTTGCTTCGATAATTCATATTCAAATAAGCTCAAAAAATGTTCAACCGAGGGCAATTCTATGGGTTCTGTTTTCATAGCAGCAATAAACAAACGGTGCAGTGCATTGTGAATAGCTGTGCCATAAGCCGCCTCTGGACTCGAAACCGTAGGAATACGCAATACATATTCATAATAAAAACTAAGTGGACATTGTAAATAACTATTGAGTGCGGAAATGCTCAATCTAAAACCATCGAGTAAGTAATGAAGCGTAGCACTATCTAGTAAACTGATCTGTGGTTTTTGGGGTTGCTCTGTTAACAACAACAATTGCCATTGAGCAGCCTCTGTCGCTTCGCGCTCTTCTAGCTCTAGTCCTAAGCCTTGACGTTGAACCAATTCATCAACAAACACTGCTGTAGCTTGTGATTTTTGCTTGCTATTGTATTGATAATAAGAAATTTGAAGTCGTTTTTTAGCACGTGTCATAGCTACATAAAACAAGCGTCTAGCGGCCTCTAAAGCATCAGTTGCGTTGGAAAGCAAGAGGGTATCTGGCAAGGTAAATTTGCGTCCCGATTTGTTGCTCGGTTCCCAAAAATCCTTTACAGCATTGATGATAAAAACATACTCAAACTCCAAACCCTTGGCCGAATGTGCGGTAATCAATTGTACCCCGTTGCTGGCCTGCTGCACTTGAAAAACACCCATTCCTAAATTATTATCTTGCATGTGGTTTAGCAACATCAACAAGCCCCCTAAATCTAGACGGTGATTCTTGGCACTCTCTCGTTTGGTAAATTCAAACAACGTTCCCACTACTTGCGTCAGCCACAATTTTCGTTCATGTCGCGTAACATAACCAATGAGGCCACTTTTATTGATAATAAACTCTAGTAAGCGGAGCAAACTCAAGTCTTTGTATTGATGGATACTCTCGTCCAAGAATTGTACAAAAGCAGTAACACGATCAGGATTTTCTAAACCCAATTCTTCCAACAAAGCTCTATTGCGTAAGGTTTCTCGCCACAATGGAACCTGCTCATAGGCTCTTTGGAGGTAAGCGGCCTTGGTTTGACGAGCCATATAAGCTGTAAGCAAAGCGGCATCTTGAGCCGAAATTCCAACAAAATTATAATACAGAAACTCAAAAAACACCTCTTCATTGCTAAAAGGCTTTTGATACTCTTGAGCAATATAAGCCAAGAGTTTTCTGAAATTATACAATAGTGGCAACTCCAGAATATTAATCTTGCGTTTGGATTGATAGGGAATGCCGCGTTTTTCTAGCAAATCAATGAGGGTTTCTGCTTGCTTATGCTTGGCGTAAAGCACAGCCATATCAGACCAAGCTACCCCTTGGCTTTGAAGCTCCTCCAATTGCTGCACCAAGGCAATTTCTTCTTGCAACTGGTTGGGATAAGCAATAATTTGTACAGGAACATCCAACTGAGCATAGTCAGGATTGGCTCCAATCAATTGTTTGTTGAGGCCCAGCGCCTCTAGTTGATTGATAATGCGCAAGTCATTGTGCTCAATAGCATGTCGAGCCGCTTCTAGGATATGTTGAGAAGAGCGATAGTTTTCTTTGAGAACAACCAATAATAAGCTATCGGCATACCGTTCGTAGAAGTCCGTCATATTTTTCATACGCGCCCCCTGAAACTCGTAAATAGATTGGTCATCATCGCCTACAATAAATAAGTTGGGACGCTCCTGCCAATAGGCCACCAAATGTTCCACTACGGCACTTTGAGCACCATTGGTATCCTGAAATTCATCTACCAATATATACAAGTACTGCTCTTGGTAAATTCTCAACAAAAAATCTTCTTGTTCAAACGCCTCTAAGACCCAGAGAATCATATCTTCATAATCGTAACGTCGGCGCATTTCCAGACTGTCTTGATAATCTGCAAAAAGTAGAATACCCGCTTTGAGTTGTTCCATCTTTTTGAGCATTTTCTGATACTGCGCTTGCTTTAGTTCTCCTTTTTTGTATTGTCCAGCACTACGCTTGTATCTGTATTCGGGTTGCTCGGGCAATAATTCTACATAGGCTTCAATATGTGCCTGTAAGTAATCGGTTGTCCAACGCTCGGCCTTCATGGTCTGAAAAAGATTGGCCAAATGTTGCTCGTAATAATAAGGATCTGTTTTGCCCCATCGCAAGGGATGTTCCATGTCCAAATCATCCATCAAACCTCTAATCACCTCAATTCGTTCCAAGTCAGAAAGTGGTTCTAGGTCATATTGCCCAAACACCTCCAAGTTTTCTTGAATAATTTTATTACAAAAAGAATGAAAGGTATACAAATGGACTCGATGTGCCTCTGGCCCAATAAAAGATAAGAGGCGTTGGCGCATCGCATTGACGGCTGCATCGGTAAACGTCAGACACAAAATATTGTGGGCTTGGGCATCTGTGTGGAGTAAGATTTGACCAATACGAGCAGTGAGAATGTGTGTTTTGCCTGTACCTGGACCAGCAATAGCCATTACAGGGCCTTCGGTTTGCTCTACAGCTTGTTGTTGAGCAGGATTGAGGCCAGCTATAATATTTTGGAAGTGTTGATGATAGGCTGTGCGTTCCATAAAGGGGCTTGTTGGCACTAAATGCAATAATTATTTCAACGAAAAAAATGCAAAAAAGTTACCTACAAAGCTAGTAGATTAAATCCAAAAAAGACCCTTAACGCGTGTATTTTCCTACTAAACACCTTCTACAGCCCTAAAGCAGCTTGCTAGGTTACAGGTTCCAGCGCAATCCCGCATTCAGCAGTACCCCCCAATCTCTATGTAGTTCAGAAGTATTGGTAACTTTAGGCACTATATTTATACGTCCTAACAAATTGAACTGTAGTTCTAAAACCTTGGATATAGGGCAGGCAATACCAAATTTGACACCTGTGTGAAAACTAAATGTTTCGTACTCCAAAAATAAATATTGTATATCTTGACCATTGCCCTGTGCATTGGGGTAGTAAGTGGGCTTGGCTTTCCAAACGGTAGCCATAGGCATAAAAAACAAGTCACCCGTAAAGTACACTATCCCCACAGCAGGACTTCGGTAGCCTATTTCTACAGGCAATAATAAATTGGTGGTGTTTATTTCTTCTGTAGTAGATTGAGTTCCTTCTAAACCAAATCCTACCCCAATATGAAAGTGTTGAGCAATAATCAAATCATATTTGAGTGTTCCTGTCGCGCCTATAGTCAAGTCAGGTTTCTTCTCAAAACTGATGTTAGACGTGGTGTGGTGCTGTATATTATGAAAGCCTACTCCCAGATCAAAACCTAGTTGTTGTTGTAATTGGGCTTGTCCTAGCATGGTCCACCCAAGAATGAGGGTGATAATTAGCGTTGCTTGCTTCATGGTTATCGTACTATTATTTTTAAGAAGATGGAGTGTTATTATGGAAGTTGTTTAAAAACACCCAAATAGTTGCTAAATACTAGAGCCTTTGTACCTTTTGGGTACAAGCCTACGCAGATTGAAAGCCAAATACTTCAGCTACTTTTACTCCCGTAGCTTCCAGCTACGAAACCAAAACCGAGCTTTGTCTTGACTTCCAAGCACTTATTTATCATCCTACCTCGAATTTTTAAACAACTTCATGAATAAAAACGAAGTGAACACAGAAAATGTGCAGTTTATTTGGAATTAATCCACTGCAATTCTTTTCCTTTGACAATACCTTAACAACATCCCCCCATCCAAACCAACAAAATTATCCCTACCTTTCTTGTCCAAATTAGCAATAGTGCTGATTCCGTTATTTTGAGCTTAATATTATGATGTGGTTTCGCGGCCTAGTTCAACGCCTCCAACAATTTTCTTTTTTTGATACGTTCAAACATGCCAGTACCTATTTTTCGGGGACACTGCTGGTACACTTATTGGGCTTAGTTTCCTTACCTGTCTTTACGGCATATCTTAGTGCAGAGGAATATGGCATTGTCAATGTGTTTACTTCTTATTTATTGATGATATCGGTATTGGTAACCCTCAATTTGCACTGGGCGGTATCCCGTTATTACTTTGAAGAAGAAAAAACAGACTTTGAAGCTTTTTTGGGAACGATTGTTATTGGGGTAACCCTGAGTTTTATGGCATTTGGGGGCTTGATGTGGATATTTGAGGCGCAAATGGCACGTTTACTCAATTTGCCCAATCATTTGATAAAGTGGTTATTGCTGACGGCTTACTTGGTGGTTATTATGGCAATTTTTGGTCAGTTGATGGTGGCGACCAAACAAAGCAAGCGTCAAAGTGCCGTGCAGGTGCTTTGGCAATATGGTAAATTTGGACTGACTATAATAGGCTTGATTTGGTTTACTGGACAAATGTATTGGTTGGATGGAGCCAATGAGAGTTATACCTACATGGGTAAAATTATAGGAGAATGTATAGGCACTTTCTTAATTGCGAGTTATGCTTTTTCTATCATCTACAAACATTTGTCCTTCAAAAATATGCAATGGGCACATGTTAAATACGCGCTTTCGTTCTCTATTCCATTGATTCCATTTGCCTTGAGCAATTACATTCTCACCTCCTTTGACCAGTGGTATATAGACCAATCTATAGGCCATGCCCAAGCAGGGCAATATGCCTTTGCCTATAAAATAGGGATGATTTATATGGGGTTGGGGGCTGCTTTGGTGGATGGAGCAAATCCGAGCTATTACCAATACATGAACAATAAAGAATATCACCGTGTTTGGCAACAAGTGGATAGCATGACCAAGCTCTTGGTATTGGGTGGTTGTTTTTTAATTCTTTTTGCAATTGATGCAGGAACCCTCCTTTCTTCCAATCAGGTGTTCTTGGATGCCTTGCCCATTGCCCCTGTTATTGTTGGAGCTTATGTGTTTTATGGAATTAGCAATTTTGCCAATAGAGGGATTTATTTTGCAAAGAAAAATAGTTATTTGGCAGGGATCATCTTGTTGAGTGGCGTGGTCAATATCTTGCTCAATGCTTATTTTATTCCCTTGTATAATTATGATTACAAAGTGGCTGCTTACACCACCTTAGCGTCCTATTTCTTGATGATGGTGTTGTCTATTGTATTAACAATATACATTCTAAAATTGCCTCCGTTACCATTGGGACGAATCCTAAAATATATTGTACTTTTGGGAGGTATTATTGCTGTGAATTATGTATTTGGTCAGCCCAATATAGGTATGCACTTTGGCTGGATTTGCTTCAAAGGAGCTTTGTTTTTAGGATTAGCCGTGCTCTTGTATTACAATAAAATAGGCGTTATTCTTAATCGCCAACCCAAAGACCAAGGAGATATTCTAGATGATGATGCCACTTTATAAGTTTATTTGACAAGTTTAATTATCAGAAGCTGTACCATGCAGCATTCTTAAAATAAAAACACCTAGCTATGTTACCAGTAAATAATCCAACTTTACGTTCGTGGATTGCTGTCTCCGCCGATAGTGATTTTCCTATTCAGAATATTCCTTTTGGTATTTGTCAGCCCGAAGGGAAAACACCTAGAGTTGCTACAATTATAGGAGACTCTGTTATTGACTTGGCTGTGTTGGCACAAGAGGGCTATTTTTCATCTATTGATATAGAACATAAGGTGTTGGAACAATCCTTCCTCAATGATTTTATAGCATTAGGAAAAGCAACTACCAGAGCTGTACGCGCACGTGTTTCCGAATTGTTTCGTACAGAGAACACCACTTTGGCAGGCAATTCTGTGGTTTTAGCCAAGGCATTGTACCATGTAGAAGACGTAAAATTGTTGATGCCTGTAAAGGTAGGCGATTATACCGATTTTTATTCTAGTCGAGAACATGCCACCAATGTAGGCACCATGTTTAGAGATCCCAACAACGCTTTATTGCCCAATTGGTTGCATTTGCCTGTGGGGTATCATGGTAGAGCCTCTTCGATTGTTGTTTCTGGCACGGAGTTTCATCGTCCCAAAGGGCAGCAAAGACCCGATCCAGAAGCTCCCCCTGTGTATGGGCCGTGTAAATTATTGGATTTTGAATTAGAAATGGGCTTTGTGATTGGAAAGGAAACTTCTATGGGAGCTTCCATTAGCACTGCTCAGGCAGAGGATTATATTTTTGGATTAACGTTATTTAATGACTGGTCTGCTCGGGATATTCAGAAGTGGGAATATGTGCCACTAGGGCCTTTTTTGGGCAAGAGTTTTTGTTCTACCATTTCTCCTTGGATTGTAACCTTGGATGCGTTGGAGCCTTTTCGGACGGAGGGCTATGAACAAGATCCAGAAGTATTGCCTTATTTAAAATACGAAGGCAACGATAATTATGATATAAAACTGCAAGTCGCTATTCAGCCAGAAGCAGGTGAATCCCATGTGGTTTGTAACTCCAATTTTAAACACATGTATTGGACGATGAAACAGCAATTGGCACACCATACGGTTAATGGTTGTAATGTCAATGTAGGTGATATGTGTGCTTCGGGAACTATCTCAGGGCCTACACCCGATAGTTATGGTTCTATGTTAGAATTATCATGGAGAGGCACCAAACCTATTCAAATGCCCGATGGTAGCGAGCGCAAGTTTATCAAAGATGGCGATACGGTAATTTTACGTGGATGGGGAGAAGCCAATGGTGTACGTATTGGATTTGGAGCCTGTGAAGGCAAGTTATTACCAGCTTTGTAAGTTCTAATAAGAACAAGAAAACAGAGCAGTATTGTTATGGGTAATATTGCTCTGTTTAAGTAGACTTCGTGAAAGAAAAGTGCATTTAAAATACCCATATACAAACGAATTGCAGGTTGAAAGCTGTCCTTAAATTTTTAATTTTCTTAGGCGTAGGATTAACGCTACTTTACTTTGTTTATACCAATCAAGCAGCCGCTTATGAATTAGGGTGTCAGTGTGATACAGGCAAGGCTTGTTCGACTACTTTACTACAAAAAATTATAAACGACTTTAGAGGAACCAATCCTTTTTGGTTATTTGTCATTCTAATGGCGTTTATGGTTAGTAACCTGAGTCGAGCACTGCGCTGGAATCAATTGATAGAGCCGCTTGGCTATCAGCCCAAGACTCTGAATACCTTTTTTGCTACTATGATTGGATATATGGTCAATTTGGCTCTGCCCCGTGCTGGAGAAATTGCCAAACCAGCTACGGTAACCCAATACGAGAAGGTGCCTTTGGAAAAACTGGTGGGTACGATTGTCGTTGATCGAACATTTGATGTGCTCATGTTATTAATAGTAACAGGGCTTACCTTTTTGACCCAATTTACCTATCTGTACGATTTTCTATTTGGAGAAGCTCAACCAGAGGTGGTTTGTGCTTATCCTATTGCCGAAGAAGCCTCCTTTATTATTCCTTGGTTGTTATTTTTCCAGATTGGTATAGCAGTAGGATTGCTGACGATTATTCTTATCGTAGCTAACTGGAAAACCATTCGCGCGACAGTCTTCGCACAAAAAATATTGGCTCTGGTTAAAAGTTTTGGTGCAGGCGTACAAACGGTATTTAAACTCAAACGCCCTGGCTTATTTGTGGTACACACGCTCATTATTTGGCTTATGTACTACCTCATGTTGTACTTATGCTTTTTTGCTTACGGCCCAACCGAAAGTTTATCTCCAATGGCGGCTTTATTGGCCTTTACGTTTGGTACTTTTGGGATGGTTATTCCTTCTCCTGGCGGGATGGGAACGTATCAAATAGCGGTTACTGCTGCCTTGGTTATTTATGGAGTGGCAGAAGCCGATGCGTTTGCTTTTTCTAATATTATGTTTTTTACCATCACTTTGTTTGGCAATCTTTTCTTTGGTTTACTCGCCTACATAGTATTGCCCATTTATAATAGAGGCTATGAACCTAAACTTCCAGCAGATCACGCATAAAATCCAATCTTGGGATCAAGCACAACACACCATTCAAACTTGGAAAACAGCAGGCGAATCTACCGTATTTACCAATGGTTGTTTTGATTTATTGCATTATGGACACATCCATTATCTATCAGAAGCGGCTTCCTTGGGCCAGCATTTGATAGTAGGACTCAATAGCACGGCTTCTGTAGCACGGCTCAAAGGCAAGCACCGGCCTATCAAAGACGAAAAAAGCCGTTTGCATGTATTAGCAAGTTTAGAAATGATAGATTTGGTGGTTGTTTTTGAACAAGACACGCCCTTGGAATTAATTAAATACCTACAGCCCGACATCTTAGTAAAGGGAGGGGACTGGCTGCCCAAGGATATTGTAGGGAGTGAGGTGGTACAAGCTAATGGAGGAATGGTGCATAGCCTAGCCTTTGTAGAGGGGCATTCTACTACTAAGCTAGAGCAGAAAATTTTGGCGGCACATGACAAGATTATTTAAAGGGCATCATATATTGGTTTGAGGTGGTCTAAAATTTTTTTATGAACATCATCGAAATCAAGTTTACCTAGCTGGTTTTTCTTGAGGAATATATACCATTGAGTTATACGATTTTTATTTCTATAAAATTGTTCTTGAAAAACACAATGATCTTTAATAATGGTAGTTTTTCTTGTTTTGAAAGTATTTTTTATTGCTTTTTTTAATACACTCTTATCACATCTTTCGACTAAGATGTATATATCATAAAAATCCTTAAGCCTAGAGTTAAATTCTCCCAAGTCAATCATTGCATTGAACTTTTCAGATATTAAAGACTCTGTTGAATATGCATCCAAAATAGGAGCAGGTAATTCGTCTAATATGGTAGGATATTTAATCTCTTGAGGACCAGGAGTAACATGATCTCCTACACCTATATCAATTTGTAATTGTTGAGTTATCTTTCCTAATGTTGCTTCAATTCTAATTCGAATGCCACTATAGTTTCCCTCTTTTGGGATTTCGTCAATTTTTATGTCTTGAGTGTTGAAAAGCACGCCATCATCTACTGTAATCTTACAAATTTCTGCGAATATATTACGCATATTTTTTTGCTCGTCTTTAAGCTTATTAATTAAGAAATCAATATCTCTTGTATGGCGGCTATCTTCTCCACTAATAGTGTATGCAAGTGCTCCTCCTTTTAGTAAAAAATTTTCCTTATATGTAGATTGAGAAAGTCTATACAAAAATCTTTCTTGAAAGTATTTCGTAAGCGTATTTTGATGAATTTTCTGTTTTTTTCTTGAGTGGTTTTTTAATTTTTGTATGATGGATTGAGTTTTCATAGTAATATTTCTAGATAATTGTTTAACACAGATTCTATTCTTAACTTTTTGGAGTAATTGTTTAATTGGGTTAAATTTCTGTATTTATCCTTTAAATAGGACTTTAAAACCTCTTTTACAACATTAGAATCTAATTTATTTCTAAATCTTATAAAATCACATACTGTTTTTTCTTTATTGTAAATTCTTATGGTAGAATTATTTAGTGTCATTTCAGCCGTTCCTAATTCAAACTGCTTTTTTCTCCAGTAGTATAATTGTATAGGGGGGTAGTCTGGTAACTGAGAATAATAATTACCTCTGATTGCCAAGTGATATTGATTGGGGATATATGTAGTATAATTATAAATACTAGCGGCGGATAATAGGCAAAAAATACTTTGAGGAACTATTTTTTGAGCAATATAGTGTTCATCTTCTTCTGAGTCACCTAAAATAAAAGTACCTCTTTTAATTCTTTCAAGTGTTCCATTTTTGACTAGTTGCGCTATTAAATAGTGAGTTAAGCCAAAACATAGTAATTCTTGAGACGTTGCAACGCCATTGTTTTTATCAAAAAAATATCGAAGTTCGTTTAATTTTTTCATAACAAATAGACTTCTATTATTCTATAGCCTAAAGATATGAAAAAAATAATCTGAATTTAAATAAGTCTAGGCTTTTGTAATTAAAAGCCTAGACTTATTTAAATGAATATTTCTGTACTCTCTTAAGGAATTTTGCAAGACAACATATCTGACTCATTTTACTGGTAAATGCACCCAAGTATACTATAAAGTGCATGTTTTTATACTAAATTTATACCTTGTGGAAAGT
>JBGCDW010000082.1:0-22498 GCA_045105775.1 Aureispira sp. | reverse complement strand
GGCTCCCATTGCTTCCCGACCCAAGTGCATCAAGCCTACATAGTGCCCAATATGCCCGTGTGTGAGAAAAATACCACTGGGCAGTTGAAATTGATGAGCATCAAGTTGATTAGACAATACCTTGGTCTGGTGTTTAAAATCTGGGGAAGCTTCAAAAAGCCATGTTTGATTGCTGCTGGGATCTACAATCCCCAAAGCAGTAATACTCTTTTTTTGAGCATTGGGATGCCAGTGTTCTTTGCAACAAGCTTTCATGCAGCCAATTTGAGGATAACCTGCATCTTGTACATTGCCCAAGACTATTAGATAGGGCTGTTTTTCTTTTGGGGTCGTTGTGTTGGTGGTAGCGGGCTGACAAGCTAGAACAAAACTAGTGATGAGTAAAGCAAAAATACGAGACATAGGAGGCGTGTTTAAACAACTTAAATAAAAAATAGGGCACAACTAAACTATTGTGCCCTATTCGGAAAATATAAAACTATTGCTTGTTAAATGCTCTTTTCTGGTTCTCGAATACGAGTCGTTTGCAAAATATCATCTATAGAACCTGCTTCGGCTCCAAAATCATGTTTGTGGGCACGATCATTCACACTTAAATCAGCTACCCAATCTTCATCTGGTACTAAATCCTCTAACACATAAGGAGAACCATCATAATGAAGGCGTTTACCTGGATACACATAGGCTTGTACCAAGTACTTAATCATACTTTTTTGATCTAGATTGGGGTGAATATGAGGCGCAATATACTGTTCATGATAAGCAGGTAATAAGCTCCAGTGCATAGATGGACGGTCATGGTGGGCCCCATGATACCCATTATTAAACAAGAAGAAATTGAGTAAACCTCCATGAAAAGAGCGAGAGTGGTTGTATTTGTGCTCTTGATCACAGCCATCGTGTTGCCATACATTGGTACTTACAATTCCCCAAGCAGCATAAATATGAGGTGCCCAAATGAAGAGAACAGCTGCAGGAAAATTGACAAAAAGCAACGCAATTCTAACTACATGCACCAAAAACATCTCTGCACGCCATTGCTTATACCACTCGCGTTTGTCATGCTTCATTTTGGTAACAAATTTTTTCTCCGCTTTGATCAAATCAGGTGTTACAATAAAGAAAAAGAGCAACTGATTGAGAATGTGCCATTTGAAGCGCGCCTTAGAGGTTCGCATATTGTCTTTGGCTGTTTGCGTATCCTTGTGGTGGCTAAAGTTATGGCCAGGTACATAAGCACTTACAGAATAACCATAAGCGAGGCTCAATACAAACTGGAACCATTTGTTGTGCTGCTTTTTGTGAAACATAGGGGAGTGAATGGTATTGTGTACAATTACGGCACAGGTAAACGCCATAAAAGCTGTCAGCAGTACCCAAGGAACCATTACAGCCAAGGTGCGGGATTCTGGGGCTAACCAATACATAAAAAAACCGCCATAAGCGATTACATAATACAGAGCAACAAAAACTAATGTTCTATAATCAGCTTTGTAACGTAATATAGAAGTCTGACTCATGTCAACACTAAAATTTTTGGATATAAGTAATATTAATAGAATTACTTAAAGTTATTTAAACAAGAAAACTATTCTTATGATGCAAAAAAGCATCGGTTTCCCCTACAGCAAATAGTTGATATACACTTAATATAATGGGATAGATTCTGTGCAAAAATACTCCTATTGCTCTAAAAAGGCAAGTTTTTAGTGAAAACCTAGTTAGAATTTTATAGTATAATTAAACAACTTCAATAAAAAGCCTTCTATTCTTATAGGTATGGATAGAATAGAAGGCTTGATCTTTATTGAGAAAACACTAATGTTATGCTTCGTCAGAACTGATATACTTGCTAATCATCTGCTCTGTTTTTGCATTTTCAATTTTTCTAACCAATTCTTCAGACTCCTGCTTGTCTCTAACAACCTTGGCTAGAACAAAACAAGACGAAATACTAAAAAGATAGGTCATTCCTACAAAGGCTTTTTGGTAGATATCTAAATTTAGATAAATAATTCCTAGAATCATTCCAATAAAGGAAATTCCAAAAGAGATCCATGCCAATGTTGAAAATGCTTGAGTATTGGAGTTGTTGTATTTGCTAGACATAATAAGTTATTGTTTGAGAGGGTATAATAAATAATGATACTTCATGGATTTAATGAATGCACGAAGGAAGAAAATAAGGTTGTTCAATTAACTAAATGGTTAAACCTTGTAGTTGTTTCTAAGGTTCCTTTTATCTAAAACCTTAACATTGTTTAACTTTTGTAAGAGTTAGGAGTTATTTACTCATTTTTACTCTTCTCTGCCAGGAAGAACTAGTACAGGTAAATCAGAATTTAAGGTGACTTGTTGACTAACACTACTGTGGAATAAATTGGCAAACCAACTTCTATGGTGGGCTACCAAGCACAAAACATTGCCTGCTTTTTGATGTGCAAAATCTAAAATTCCTTGCTGAATGTCCTCTGAAACTACCTTGTGATACGAAAAAGGAATCGCCATATTCTGAAGATAATTGCCAATGCTATCATCCATATCCGAATCGTGTGCAGCAGCAGTAACGTGCAGCAACTCCAAATCTAAGCGAGCAGTTTGTACCATACTTAGAGCTGGATTGAGTGTATTAAGAATGGTCAAATCCAACGCATCTACCGCTAAAACCATAGTGCTCAAATTTTCGTAATCTGTTGCCACAGGAATAGCCAAGACAGGAATTTTGTTGATTTTGACCAATTTGCTGGCGGTACTTCCCCATACTTTCTTGGCAACATTGGAAGCTCCTTGCGTCCCCATCACCAACAAATCTGCTTCTACACGCTCCATTTCTCGCTCTATGCGCTCTACGGGGTAGCCGTGGCGACAAACACCATCTATTGTTACTCCTTCGGGAGCTGTTGATTTAATTTTAGTCAGAAACGCAGCCATCTCTTGTTCTCTATCTTCCTTGATTACTCGATTGACATTAGCCATGTGACCTGCAGGAGTAGAGCTGTGATAAGTATGCACCAAGTGCAAATTAGCATTAAAACGCTTGGCCAAAGCTAGTGCTACATCCAAGGCCTTGTTGGCATTATCAGAGAAGTCAGTGGGGACTAAAATATTTTTCATAATGTTCGTTAGTTAGTAAAAATAATACTTCGTGAACGTATTCTTTTTTCTTGGATGAAGAAAAAGTTCCTCCCTAAATTAATAACCAATGTAGTATGTTTTGACTATCAATTAGGTGTACTTTTATCACGAAGCAGCATAAAAGAGTTAGACAAGATATCAACAAATATAACATACCGATCCCTAAAGTCCTTTAAATTAGTATATTTTTGTGACTAGAGAATAGCTTTTGAATGACAGACTTATGGCAGATAGGAATAATTCGTCCAAATATTACAGAGCAGAGCGCCAAGGATACAAAAAAATGCCCGAAGAACTTTTTGGGTATTCTGATGTAGAAGTACTCAACTTGGGCGAAAACCAACTGCAAGTACTAGATGAACGTATAGGTAGGTTTACAAAGTTATACAGCTTAGACCTATCGTACAACCAAATCAGTACACTACCCGATAGCTTTGCCAATTTGCAAGCTTTAGAATATCTTTTCTTGGGCAATAATCAATTTTCTGCTTTACCAACTGTTTTATTTCAATTGCCTCAATTGCGCCATGTTTCTTTTTTTAATAACCAATTGGAAACAATACCTGATGGCATCAAGCATTGGCAATCTATACAAGTACTAGATTTAGGTAACAACAACCTAAAAACTTTGCCAGATAGTTTTGCCGAATTACAAGCATTAGAACGCCTCAATCTTATTCTCAATCAATTCTCTAGTTGTCCAGCAGCGTTATGCCCCTTGTCCAAATTGCGTGTTTTGCGTCTGAAACGCAATCAAATTACAACCCTACCAACTGCCATTGGTCATTTAAAAAGCTTACAACACTTAGACCTAGCCTTTAATCCTTTGCAGGAGTTGCCCACAGCAATGGCACAATTGCAACAACTCAAAGAATTGATTACCACCTCCAACCAATTCGCTACTTTTCCAGAAGTCTTATTTTCGCTTCCTCAATTGAAAGATCTGGGAAATCTGGACTTGAATTTTCGTTTGGGATTGAGTACCAAAAATTTAAAAACACTATTCAGTGTATTAAAAAAATTACCACAAAAAGAATCTTCTATATCTACCCAAAAAGCAGCCTTTGCTCTTTTATTTGATCAAAATATAGCCTCCCTAGCGTTGGCACATGTCATTCCCTTGTTAGGCATTAAAAATAAAGTGTTAGAAAAAAAGGTGTACCAATTTTTAACACAAAACAGTAGACCACCCACTAAAGAGAGTAGTTTATTTTTGTTAGGAGAAACAATCTTGTTAAAAGAGGAGGTGAAAGCTTTGGTGCCTTGGACGATGACTATTCAGGAAGCAAGTCATATAGTATTGGGACAAAAAATCAAAAAAACTGCTTTAGCCCAATTGCCTGCCAAGGCTGTTTTTTTGTCAGAAATTCAAGTACAACAGCACTACGAGACCGCTCCATCTTTGGAATGGGTGGAAGAACAGGAAGAGCAGTTATTAGATTTGCTGTATAGCCAACAGGGCAATGCGGTTTTGTTGGCACTGCAATGGCTAGAGGGAAGTCGCGCTATTTCTGCTTGGGCAACAGAGTTGTTGATAGCCTATGTTTTATTGCCATTTCAGGAACGCGAAGCACTGCAAGCCATTCAGAATACCTTATTGTTAGGCTTGCCCAATTTTGAAGTGGCCCAATTGCCTCATGTCAATTTTAAGCTCTACACGCCCGAAAAGAGTGAATTAGAAATCAAAAAGAGAATTGCTCAATGCACCGCACCTTCGCCCTATTGGGATGGCATCAAGGTAGCACAGTATTTATTTAAGGAACATCGCGCAGGCTATTTATACCTCATAGAAAAGCTCACTCCTGAAGCATTGTTCAATTGGCTACAACAGTTTTTGCAAGGCGCAACACTTTGCTTATCTGCATTATCAGCCTTAAAAAAATTACCAATTTTGTATGGAGATTGGAATGCCGTTAAGCGGTTGGATTTGCGTGGTTGTGCGTTTATGCAGGTACCACCACCTAATTTGTTAAAACAAATGCCTAACTTAGAGGAAATTGATTTGCGTGATAACCCTATTCGCCATCTACCAAGAACTTGGTTAACCCAGTTAGCCAATTATCGTATTTTAATTTCCAAGTAAAGTATCCTTATGGTTGTTTTAGAAACCCACAACTTGACAAAAATTTATTCCAAAGGCGTAAAAGCTGTAGATAGTCTTAACCTCACCATTGAGAAGGGGAATATTTATGGTATTCTTGGCCCTAATGGTAGTGGTAAGACCACCACTTTAGGAATGATTTTAGGAATTATTGCGCCAACTTCGGGCGATTATGATTGGTTTGGAGGCCAGAAAGGTGCTGCTGTTCGCCGCAAAATAGGGGCTATTTTAGAAACACCCAATTTCTACCCTTACCTGAATGCACAAAAAAACTTGGAGTTGGTTGCCCACATCAAAAAAGCACCTAAAAATGCTATTCCTGGTTTAATTGAAATGGTGGGTTTAGCAGGTCGCACCGACGCGCCATTTTCTACGTATTCTTTGGGTATGAAGCAACGCTTGGCTATTGCAGGGGCACTAATTGGTGATCCAGAAGTGTTGATTTTTGATGAGCCTACCAATGGCTTGGATCCTCAGGGGATTGTAGAGGTTCGTGAACTCCTGTCTAATATTGGCGCACAAGGCAAAACTATTTTGTTAGCCAGCCATATCATTGATGAAGTAGAGAAAATTTGTAACCATGTAGCTATTATCAAATATGGAGATTTGATTGCATCAGGGAGTGTGTCCGAAATCCTCAGCACAGAACCTATTATTGAAGTAGGAGCCACGGATTTATCTGCCCTCAAAAATACCCTTGCTGGCCTGAATGTAGTAACGAGCTTGCGAGAAGAAATGCCTTTTTTAGAATTAACTTTATCTCCTGATTTTAATGCTACCCAGCTCAATCAATGGTTGTTTGAACAAGGGCAAGTACTCAACCATCTAAAAGTGCGTAAAAAGAGCTTGGAAGCAGAATTCTTGGAGCGTACTTCTTAGTATAATAATTGCGTACTTCAGAGGCGCGGCATCTTTATATGCTTTGCAATAAAAAACATCAAGACCTAAAATGTAACTCCTTTACATTCAATTGTAATTTGGTACGCCCCTTAAAATAATTTTCTTCTAGCACATAGCACAATTCAAAAGGTTTTTTGGCTTTGAGTGCTTCAAAGTGATGGCCTTGCCTAAACGCGATGCCCTCCACAGGAGTACTGTGATTTTGTTGTAGAATTAGTTTGAGGTGTTTTTGGTTTAACAATTTAGAATAGCCTGTATCCACGACTTGTTGTGAAGCAAAAACAGGCCGCATATTTTGAGGGCCAAAGGGCGCAAATTGTTTTAACAATTGCCAAAAAGAATCCTTGATGGTTGGCAAGGACAAATAAGCATCAATCGCTTGTATGGGCAGAGCGGCTTCCGCACTAATTGCTTGCTGCGCCAACCCTTCAAAACGCGCTACAAATGCCTCCCAATTGCTCTCTTTTAACGTCAAACCTGCCGCAAAAGGGTGCCCACCAAAATGAATCAATAAATCCTCGCATTGCTCCAAGGCTGCATGAATGTCAAAATTACCTGACGAGCGAGCCGAGCCGACCAAACGTCCATTGGCTTTGGTGAGTACCAAACAAGGTTTGTGGTATTGATCGACCATTTTGGCAGCGACAATACCCAATACACCTTGATGCCAATCGGGATGATACAGCAATAAGGCGCGTCTTTCGGCAAAACCAATATCCTGTTGAATAAGTTGTTGGGCCTGCCTAACAATGTCTTGCTCAATATAACGCCGCTTTTCGTTGAGTTCAATGAGTTGCTCGGCCAAGTGCTCGGCTGTAGCCAAATTAGGAGCGGTTAACAATTGAACGGCCAATAAAGCATCTTCTAATCGGCCAGCAGCATTAATATGGGGGGCAATGCCAAATACAACATCTCGAATGTTGTAATCTTTGGTTTTGCCTAATGCCTCCATCAGTGCTTGTAACCCCAAACAAGGCTGTTTATTGAGTTGTTTCAAGCCAAAAGAAGCCAATACTCTGTTTTCGCCTGTCAGTGCCACAAAATCACTCGCCAAACTCACGGCGACCAAATCTAAAAAAGGTTGTACATTCTCCTCAAAATCCAAATTATAAAACTGTGCAAAGGCTTCTATCAATTTAAAACCAATGGCACAACCACTCAATTCCTTGTAAGGGTAAGGACAATTGGGTTGTTTGGGATTGAGAATAGCATAAGCAGGAGGCAGGGTGGTGTCGGGCAAGTGGTGATCGCAAACAATGACATCTAAAGCCTTTTCTTGAGCGTAACGCAAGGCATCGTGCGCTTTGATCCCACAATCTAAGGCAATCATCAGACTGCAATTTTGTTCCAAGGCATAATCTATTCCTTTTAGAGAAATACCATAGCCTTCGGCATAACGATTGGGAATATAGAATTCGACCAAATCATGATAACGCCCCAAAAAACTATACAGTAAGGCAACAGCCGTCGTGCCATCCACATCATAATCTCCATACACCAAGATTTTTTCTTTCTTGACCAGTGCTTGTCCAATCCGTTGCACTGCCCGTTCCATGCCCATCATCAAAAAAGGATCGTGTAGGTGGGATAATTGAGGTCTGAAAAAGTGTTTGGCTTTATCATAAGTATTGATGCCTCGTTGTACCAATAATTGACAAAAAATAGGATGAATACCCAATTGTTGTTGCAGAGTAGTTGCTTCGTTAACATCATACTCCACCAATTCCCAACGCTTACGCATTATGGTGTGCTCGTTTAAAGTGTTCATAAGAGTAAAAGTGACGTGCTAAGTCGTTGCTAAGTTCTTAATAATAATTAAATGGAGTAGAGTTGGATAAACTCCTTCAAATCAATTATTTTTAAAGGAAGAGTTAGAGGAAGGAATACAAAACCCTTTACACTAAATCATCAAATCATTGATAGTTTACGCAAGCAGTGTGTTTTTGTTACCAAATTAGCGCAAAAACTTTCGTTTGGAGGCTTAAGAAGGCGTAAAATAGACCATTTATATTCTCTTATTATGCGATTTTTATTTTTTTGTTGGATAGTGATTATAGGAACAGGGGTAGAATTGTATGCTCAAGATAGTGTCCAATTAGCCAAAAATAAACTACGGTTGGCAGAACAACATTTATCGTTGGGCATAGCCGACCACAATGCTGCACCCCGCAACAATAATGGCATCCGAGTAGCGTTTTATAATGCCGAAAACTTGTTTTGGCCCGAAAATGATAGCTTGACCAGAGATGACGACTTTACAAAGGATGGCCTCAAACGTTGGAGTTTTTATCGTTATCAACAAAAACTGAATAATATTTATAAGGTCTTGATGGCCTTGGGAGGTTGGGAGCCCCCTGCGGTAGTGGGGTTTTGTGAATTGGAACACAAAAAAGTATTGGAGGATTTGATTAATAAAACGCCCTTGCGTAAATATGGGTACGAGATTGTATACCAAGAATCTCCTGATCGACGCGGCATTGATGTAGGTTTTATCTATCGCACGAGTAAGTTTGAATATTTGGACCATGAGGCTATGCGCGTAAATTTTCCGTTTGATTCTACCCTGCGTACACGCGATGTACTACATGTACAAGGGCGGGTGTTGGGCAGGGATACCCTCAGTGTTTTTGTCAATCACTGGCCTTCGCGCTGGGGCGGACAGGCCAAGAGTGAACCCAAGCGGGTGTATGTGGCATCTATGGTACGGGCGCGTATTGATGAGTTATACCAAGAACAACCCAATCTAAAAGCAGTAGTAATGGGCGATATGAATGACCATGCGGATAATATTAGTTTGGTAGAAACACTAAGAGCTAAAGGAGAAAAAGAAGCTGTCAAGAAAGGCGATTTGTTTAATTATATGCACGGTTTGGGTAAAAATTGGCAATTGGGTTCGCACAAATATCAAGGGCATTGGGGCACTTTGGATCATTTGATTGTATCTGAACCTTTACTCAACGAACAACGTTCTAATTCCTTGCGCGCAACAAAGGATGGGGCACATATTTTTGCAGCGCGTTTTTTGTTAGAAGAAGACACCAAGCATTTGGGTTTACAGCCCTTTAGAACCTATGCAGGGCCGCGATTTATTGGAGGGTTTAGCGACCATTTACCCATTTATATTGATCTGATGTACACGCCCGATGCTTTGAGTGTAGAAGAATGATTTTTTATAGGTGTTATCTAGTTATTTTATTTGTAATAATAACCTAAATAAGCATAAAGATTCTATATTGATAAATAATAGGAGTCATTTTATTAGAGTAGTAATTGTTTATTTGCTATTTTATGGTTAGATTTGTAGTTATGCATTAATTTTAATTTACTAAAAAAATCAACGTCCCATGAAAGAAGAAGAGTAAATAAATCAAGAACGATAGTTTGGTAATGCCAAGCTAAAGCAGCCCCTATGAACGAATTATAAAGATTTGTTCTTCTGTTTCAGCAAAAACAAACGCTTTACCAATATCAATGTATTGTTAAGAAAAAATCACAGCCCTAGCACAACTATCTGTTGCTAGGGCTGTTGCTATTTCCAATTCTAACAAAAATGAATACCATGAATTGGATACGACTAATATGCTGTTGGTGCTGCTGTAGTTTGGTGGCTTGTTCGGCTTTGCCCGAAGAGTTGAACATCAATTCTTTGGTGGAGATAAAAGAAACGGCCCACTACATTCAGTTAATGCCCAAAAATGGAAATCAAGCGCGAACAGGAATTGTATTTTATCCTGGGGGCTTGGTTGATGCCCATGCTTATATCCCTGCATTGCAGGAGCTGGTTGCAGAGGGGTATCCTGTTCTTATTATAAAAGTAACGGGCAACTTAGCGATTTTTGATACAGGTAAAGCAGCTCGATTTAGGGGGCAGTTGCCTGTAGAGCGTTGGATTATTGGAGGCCATTCTCTAGGAGGAGTGATTGCTGCTTATGATGTGCGTGATGAGCCTTTGGCGTATGCAGGCTTGTTTATTTGGGCTTCGTTCTCAGGAGAAGCGGCGGATTTGTCCAATTGGGAGGGAGCTGTACTATCGCTTAGTGGCGAAAAGGATGGCTTGACACTGGCAGCAGACATAGAGGAGAACAAAGCTTATTTGCCTACGCCTGTGGTTGTGCAGGATATAGCCAATTTTCCGATTAGTAGTACTCGTGGCAGTACTATTTATTACGAAATACAAGGCGGCAACCACGCACAGTTTGGCAGTTATGGCGAACAAAGTGGAGATGGCGTGGCTAGTATTTCCAAGCAAGAGCAACACGATCAGATGACAGCATTTATGCGTGCATTTTTACAAGCAAATCAATGGTAATGGGCAGAATAATAGTAATATTGAGCGTAGGGTGGTGGTTGTTGGGCAATAGTATTGCGGTACAAGGCCAATATATTTCGGTAAGAGGGTTGGGCTTTTTAGGCATGGCCAATAATAGTGGGGCCGAGTATTTTTACAATGGTTTTGGTTTTGAATTGAATTACCAACATGCCTTAAAACAAGGGCGCGTATCGGCTGGCTTGGAATACAGAAGCATCAATTGGGGCTATCAAGTGGCCTTGCAATTGGGCTATGATTATCCCTATTGGCAACAAGGGCCTTGGCGTGCAGCTGCTTTTGGGCATGTCCAATTGGGCAGTGCTTTGTATGTGCAACGCAGTTTGTTTGTTTGGGGGGCAGAGCTAGGGACGGGCTTGGAATGGAAATCGCCCAAAGCTTTTTTTGCGCGGCTTTCGTTGGGGGCGCGACTAAGCCATTGCCCTGCCTATGAGAATTATGGTCGTATTAATACCACCTTGGACTTGCCTATCAAATTGGGTATTGGGTTTAAGCTTGGGAATAGAAAAGAAAAAACATAAAAGAATAAAAAACATGCGTGTATTAATGGTTTGCTTGGGCAATATTTGCCGTTCTCCTCTGGCAGAGGGCTTATTGAGAAAAAAAATTGAAGAGAAGGGCTTGGATTGGGAAGTGGATTCGGCGGGTACTAGTGCTTATCACGAAGGCCATGCACCTGATAAGCGTTCGATTGCTATTGCCGAAAAACACAACATAGACATCAGTGCCCAACAGTCGCGCCCATTGACCAAAGCGGATTTGGATACTTTTGATCGTATTTATGTAATGGATACGGAGAATTATAACAATGTGCTGGATTTGTGTGAGGGAGAAGAGCACCGCGCTAAAGTGAACCTGATTATGAACGAGGTGCAACCAGGGCACAATGTGGCTGTACCCGATCCTTATTGGGGCAATGATGGTTTTGAACAGGTGTATCGAATGTTGGATACGGCTACGGATAGGGTGGTAGGAATGTAATAATATTTTTTCTTTTGGCTGGCGCGCAAAAACTCTAGTGAAAAAAAAATACACTTTAAGTAAGTTTAGTAATTGTTTTTGTTATATTGACATAATTATTTAAATTTATGTTTTAATATATGGGGTCTAATAAGAATTTTTTTGATAAACAAACGCCTTCCTCTCGAATAAAGGCAAGTATAGTAGCATCTTACTTTTATCCATATTGTAAAATTATTGATTCTGGTAATCAACAAAAAGAAATCAGGTATGTAGACTTATTTGCAGGGCCTGGATTATATAAAGATGGGAAACCCTCTACTCCTTTTTTGATAGCTGATCAGATAATTAAAGATACGCAGTTATTAAGTAAAGTTCGTTTGGTATTTAACGATATGAATTATAGCCAAGAACTAGAAGAAAATTTTAATAATCGTTATTATATAAAAGCTTTTAAAAAAGACACAAGGTTTGGTAATTTAACTGTAGGAAATAGTCAAGAAATAGACGAGTATTTGTCTAAAAGTAGTATGGATAATCGTAAAAATAAACATCCTTCTCTTTTGTTTGTAGATCCTTTTGGATACAAAGGAATTAATCCTAAAGTCTTGGCTAAGTTTATGGAAAATTGGGGGAATGAGTTATTTTTGTTTGTAAACATAAAAAGAATCCATGCTGCTATTAAAAACAGTAAGTTTGAAGATTTAATGAAGATATTATTTCCCACAAACTTTGATAGAATAAGACAAGAAAGGAGATATACTGCTAATCCGTCAGAACGTTTAAACCTTATAATGGATAATTTGGGGGATGAATTTAAAAGCCTTATAGGTAATAAATTATATGTAACTTCTTTTAAGTTCAAAGAAGAAGATAGTAGGGCTACAAGTCATTACTTAATGCATTTGACAAAGCATCCAAAGGGGTATGAATTAATAAAGCAGACATTTCACGATTTTGATAATATAGGTGCTTCTTTAGAAAAAGCTGGTACTTATACTTACGATGCAAAGAAAATGGATATACCTGTGGGACAAATTCAGTTTGAGGATCAAAATGTTGTAAATTTGTCAAATGAATTGTCAAATGTATTTGCAAGGCAACAGGTTACAGTAGTAGATATATTTAAAAAACATCAAAGTAATAGTAAGTATTGTGGAACACACTATGTTAAAGCAATCAGAAGGCTGGTAAATGATAATAAAGCTTCTGCAATACGAACGGACAATGTGAATCACAGAGAACTAGTTGTGATGTCTGAAAATTGTAAAATAACGTTTAAATAAATGGCGAATAGCACAATAGAATGGACTGAAATGACTTGGAATCCTACTACTGGGTGTAGTAAGGTATCCCAAGGATGTAAGTTTTGTTATGCCGAGATAATGACTAGACGGTTGAAGGCAATGGGGCAGACAAAGTATCAAGAAGGATTCAAAACGGTAGTAGAACATCCCAAAACGTTATTAGAACCCTATAAATGGAAAGGTAATAAAATAGTATTTGTTAATTCAATGAGTGATTTATTTCATGAAGATGTTTCTATTGAATTTATTAAGAAAGTCTTTGAAGTTATGAATCATAATTCACAGCATACTTTTCAGGTTTTAACAAAACGAAGCCGAAGGCTTAGAGAATTAAATAAAGAACTTACTTGGACTCCAAATATTTGGATGGGAGTATCTGTGGAAAATAAAGACGTTAAACACAGAATAAAAGACTTACAAGTTACAAAAGCATGTGTCAAATTTTTATCGTTGGAGCCATTGATTGGTCCATTAAAGAGGCTTGCGTTAAAGAATATTGATTGGGTTATTGTGGGGGGTGAAAGTGGATTTAGACCTAGAGAAATGAAAGAAGAGTGGGTGCAAGATATTTTAAAACAGTGTACTAATAAGAATGTACCTTTCTTTTTCAAACAATGGGGAGGGAAAAATAAAAAGGCAGCAGGACGAATATTAAATGACAGAACTTATGACGGCATGCCAAGTCGAGAGTAACACTACATAAGATAACTACTATCTAAAAAGAACAATATTTTGTAATTAGAATTTTTAATAATATTTTTTCTTTTGGCTGGTGCGCAAAACCTCTAATTCTTGTTTCATGGTTAGGTTCTCGAAGTGTAGGGTGTTTTTTTCTTTGTCAAAGGCATTTTCTTTGTATTTAAGGCCAAATCTATATCCCAATCCCAAAAAACCTAAGATACTACCAAGCAGGATTAAAATCCCTTCGATTTTTAGTGTAGAAAGGAACTCACCCAAACTAACAGATTCTAACTCAATGGATTTTATTTCTCGCATTTTTTTTATGTAGGCTGTTTTTTGTTCCAAAAGCTCTATTTCTATTGAATCTAAGTTCGCCTTGTGCTTTTTGTTTAATTCTTGTAGTTTTTGTTGATGCTCTTGTTCAAATTGTTGTAGTCTAATTGATATAGTATCGTTTATTTGAAGGACACTATCTAAGTTTCGAGTTAACGTTTCCTTTTCTTCTTCTGAAATATTTGCTTTATAAATTTGAGCTTTGAATTCTTTTTTCAGAGAATTGTATTGTTTGGATGTTAGGTCTAATTGTCTTTGAAGTGATTCTTTTGTTTTTAATGAGTTAATCGTTAAATCTGCAATGACTTGTTTTAATTTTAGAATTTCTTGATGTTTTTCAACCATTTCTTGACGTTTTTCAACCATTTCTTGACGTAGTTCAACTATATTTTTAACCATTTCCATTCTACGTTGATACGCAGCCTCCTCATCAAACGCAGGCTGCCCCATCACCCCAAAACTAACTACTATTCCCAAAACCAAAAGAATCATTCTCATAATACCAACCAATTTAGAGTGATTAAAGTGTTTTATTTTTAAAATGAAAATACTAGTGGTATAGTTCCTTGATTGTGATTAATTTAAATAATAGAAGCAGAGGCGCAAAACCTTACAGCCCTACATTTCTACATTTTTATGAAAAATAATTGAAGATTGTTGCTGCATGATTTTATCTTTGATAGTATCAAATGATAGTATCATGCAACCACCTTATGACATTACCAATAAAATTTTACAGTTACTAACGGCTATTTCGGAGCAATTGGGGGCAGCGAGTGCCATTCACTTGGACAGACCTTCTGTGCATTTGCGAAAGCGCAATAGAGTTAAGACGATTCATGCCTCTTTGGAAATTGAAGGCAATACATTAACAGAAGAGCAAATTATAGCCATTTTGGAGCATAAGCGCGTCATTGGGCCTAAGAAAGACATTCAGGAAGTATTGAATGCTGTGAAGGTATATGACCAATTGCATCAATTCAAGCCTCATTTGGTGGCTTCTTTTTTGAAGGCGCACAACATCTTGATGAAGGGCTTGATAAAGGAGGCGGGGCAATGGAGAAAAACTTCTGTTGGTATTGTCAAAGGCGATCAAGTAGCACATATAGCCCCACCAGCAGGGAATTTACCCTATCTGATGGAGGAGTTGTTTGAGTATATCAAGACGGGGGAAGACCCTATTTTGATTAAGAGTTGTGTGGTGCATTATGAGATCGAATTTATTCATCCTTTTTTGGATGGCAATGGACGGATGGGACGTTTGTGGCAGACGTTATTATTACTAAAAGAATATCCTGTATTTGAGTTTTTGCCTTTTGAAAGTATCATCAAAGAGCGACAAGAGGTGTATTATCAAGTATTGGCATACTGTGATAAGGTAGGCCAATCAACTGCTTTTATTGAATTTATGCTAGAAGCGGTTTTGGAAGCTTTAAATGATTTGTTGGGGATGCAGAACAGAGCATTTACAGCAGCAGAGCGTGTAGATTATTTTATAGCCACTTGCCAAGATCAGGAATTCTCTAGAAAGGATTATAGGCGTGTGTTCAAGGATATTTCTTCGTCTACGGCTAGTCGAGATTTAAAAAATGCTGTAGAGCAACAGAAATTAAAAAAAATAGGAGATAAGCGATTGACCCGTTATCGGATTGTAGGATTGTAGGAATGTAGGGGCGCAAAATCTTACACCCCTACATTTCTACATACAATGAATTCCCTACATTCCCCCACTAGTATTCAAGGTCTGCCCCGTAATATAGCTGGATAGATCCGAACCCAAGAAAACGGCTACATTGGCGATTTCCTCCGCCGAGCCAAAACGTTTGAGCGCGGTAGCATTAATCATTTGCTCTTTGATTTTCTCATCTAGTTTATCGGTCATTTCCGTTTCGATAAAACCTGGCGCGATGGCATTGCAACGAATATTGCGAGAACCCATTTCTTGGGCAATAGATTGTGTAAAACCAATCATTCCTGCTTTGGAAGCGGCATAGTTGGCTTGCCCGCCATTTCCTTTGATACCTACAATAGAAGAGATGTTGATAATAGAACCTCCTCTAGCCTTGAGCATAGGGCGCATGATACATTTGGTAAAGTTGTACACAGACTTAAGGTTGTTGTTCATCACATCATCCCAGTCGCTCTCACTCATACGCATGAGCAAATTATCACGTGTAATGCCAGCATTGTTGACTAAGATGTCAATTTTGCCAAACTCTTTGAGCACGGAATTGACCAATGCTTGTGTTTCCTCAAAGGAAGAAGCGTCCGCAGCAACAGCTTTGACAGTAGTGCCATGTACAGCAGCTTCGGCTACTACTTTTTGAGCACGCTCTTCAGAGGAACGATAAGTGAACACGACATGTGCCCCTTGTGCTGCAAAAACATTAACCATAGTGGCACCAATGCCTCTAGAACCACCTGTGATAAGGGCAACTTTATTGTTTAGAAGTTTCATAAAACTAAATACTGATTGATGATTGATGTGTTGTGTCATAATTCATTGATGTTAAGTTTTTTATCAATGAATTGTTCTAAAATAGTTGTAGGATATTGTATTTTTATACGTTTAAATTAATAATAAAAACACCTCTATAATGTTAGTTATCAACTGATTTTAAAACAAAATGGCTGTTGCTGGTGGCAATGCCGAGGCAAAGTTACGGAAATGAGTTCACAATTCATTAAAAGGTTGTTTTTAATGTTTGTAGGAAAGCAAAAGTGTAGAAGTGTTACAAAAAAGTTATCCTATTTCCCTCAAGGCTGATTATTCTATACACGGTACAAAATACGTCCTATCGTACCTGATCTATTAGATACACTGTATCTAATAGATCAGATCGCTTCGCGAGTGCGAATGTTAAAAATAGTGTGGCGGCTTCTTTGTGTAAAAAATGCTTCTTTGTGAGGCTTTAAAAGTTTGGTAGAGTTGGGAATAGTTTGTAGTTTGTTGTATCCAAGGTTTGTTTAGTTTCCCCCTACTCAACTAGCCCCATCAGCTCCCAAATGCTGCGGATTATTCCTTTGAATAGGATTTTTTTGCCACAACTAAAACTTTTGCAGCTTTTGTGATGGAATAAAAGCCTGTAAAACAATGTCCTAGTACTAATCGTAAAAATCTTATGAAATTTGATACACCCATTGCTATTACTGAAATTGCAGCCCTTATTGGTGCTAAAATTATTGGTGATGAGAATATTCATGTCTTGCATCTGAGCGAAATACACAAGGTGATGAAAGGCAGTTTGATTTTTGTTGATAATAAAAAATATTACAATCGAGCTATTTATTCTATGGCTACGGCTATTATTATCAACGAAGAGGTAGAGTGTCCCGACGGAAAGGCTTTGCTATTAGTCGATAAACCCTTTGAGGCATATAATAAATTGGCTCTTCATTTTAGTCCTTTTGAGCCTTTGACTAAACAGATTAGCGACACGGCTGTTGTTGGTAAAAATACCATCTTAGAGCCTGGCGTGGTGTTAGGACACCATGTTACGATTGGAGACAATTGTTTGGTTCGAGCAAATACCGTCATCTTGGATAATACTCAAATTGGTAATAATGTCATTATCCATGCCAATGCTTCTATTGGTAATGATGCCTTTTATATGAGTAAGAAAGAAGATGGTTCTTATAATAGGTGGCATTCTATAGGTCGGGTTATTATAGAAGATGATGTTGAAATAGGGGCGAGTTGTACTATTGATAAAGGTGTTTCTGGCGATACTGTTATTGGAGAAGGAACTAAAATTGATAATTTGGTACATGTAGGACATGGTGTATGCATTGGCAAGCACTGCTTGTTGGCAGCACAGGTGGGAATTGCTGGAAAAACAATCATTCAGGATGATGTAACCATTTATGGACAGGTGGGAATCTCCAAATCATTGGTGATTGGAGAGGGGGCTACGCTGCTGGCCAAGGCTGGAATTGCTAAGTCTATTCCTGGGGGCAATAAGCAATACACAGGTATCCCCGCAGGTGAGTCGCGTACCAAGTATAGAGAATTGATTGCTCTACGTCAAGTACCCGATATGGTCAAAAAAGTAGATGAAATCTACAAAATGTTTTTTAAGAATAAGAAAAAAGAGTAGAGGAGGTTTAGTGTTTTAATGCTATAAAATTTCCTCTTTGTTGTGCTTCTATTTGAATGCTATGGATGTGCTTTATTTGTTTGTAAATGAATGCTTTGTGTTGTTTTTTTAAACTGACTCAGTACAAGATTGTTATGATCTATTGACACTCGCGAAACGATGGGACTTACTTTGTACAGTGTATACAGTAATCCGTAAAGTAAATAAGCAACGAAGCATGAATAGTAATACTGGCAAAGAATTTGAATTAGCCCAAATCAAGATTATATTGTATACTCCTAGTTATTTGACTATCAGTATACACGCCTAGTAAAACGATTCAATACAATAGGCGTTTATTACATTTATTCTAATCATCACTGAAGTGACGAACAGTAATGTTCTCATTCAATTAAAAAGATTACCATGAAAAGTATCACATCATTCTTAACCCCCTTATTTGTTGCTTGCTTATTCTTGCTTTCAGCTACTAGTTATGCACAAACATCTGTCAATGGCAAAGATTGTATAGGTGTTTGGAAAACAATAGACGATGAAAGCGGACGTACTAAGTCACATGTTGAAATTTTCAAAAAAGGTAGTAAGTACCACGCCAAAATTGTAAAACTATTAGACGAGCAAACGCTCAAAAATAGTGGTGAAAAACGATTTGAAGATATCAAATGTAAAAAGTGTCCTGCTGCTCATGGAAAAGATAAACCAATGTATGGTTTAGAAATGATCTGGGACATGGAGAAAGCTTCTGATAAGTGGAAAGGGGGAACTATTATGGATCCTAAAAAAGGTTCTACTTATACCTGTACCATGTGGATGGACAGTGGAGATACAAAAGGAAACACGTTAAAAGTACGTGGTTGGGTAGGTTTTATTTACCGTACACAAACTTGGTACCGTGTGAAGTAAGTTGAATACTTACGGATAAATTAAAAAAGAGTTTTCTCCTAGTGAGAAAACTCTTTTCTTGTTATGCCTACTAAGGTAGGTGCTTATTATAAATCCAAGAATAAAGTAATTGGATCTTCTAATAGTTTTTTCACTTTTACTAAGAAGGTAACCGAAGTACTTCCGTCAATAATTCTATGGTCATAAGACAAGGCCAAGTACATCATTGGACGAATTTTTACTTCTCCATTAACAGCCATTGGGCGTTGTTGTATGGTGTGCATTCCTAGAATGGCAGATTGTGGCTCGTTCAAGATAGGCGTGCTCATCATAGAACCAAAAACACCTCCGTTGGTAATGGTAAAGGTTCCTCCTTGCATTTCTTCCAAGGTCAGGTTGCCCTCTCTAGCTTTTTTGGCCAAGTGCTTAATTTCACTTTCAATTTCTGCAAAACCCAATGACTCTACATTGTGTACAGGTGGTACAACCAAGCCTGTAGGGGTAGAAATGGCGATGGATATATCTACAAAATCGTGGTAAACAATGGATTTTTCATCCGCACCTAATTGAGCATTCACATCGGGCATTTCCATCAATACCTTGGCACAAGCCTTGGCAAACAAAGACATAAAACCTAACTTGATACCATAACGCTCTACAAAACGCTCTTGGTATTTTTTTCTTAGGGCCATGATTTCTGTCAAGTCTACCTCATTGAAGGTGGTCAACATGGCCGTGTTGTTCTTGGCAGAAACTAGACGTTTGGCGATGGTTCTACGCATACGGCTCAATTTCTCTGTACGCTCTTCACGACTAAATGCAACCGCTTTCTTTGGAGCTGGTGTCGGTGCTGGCTTGGCTGCTGGTTTTGCAGGGGCTGATTTGGGCTGACTTTTTTGTTGCTCAATAGCTGCTTGTACATCTTGTTGTAAGATGCGTCCACCTTTGCCTGTAGCTTGCACATCTTTGCTGGCTAGGTTGTTTTCTGACATCAATTTTTGAGCAGTAGGAGAAGGGTGCCCTGCTGCATGACTGCTAGAGGGGGTTGAAGCTGTTTCAGCAGGTTTTTCAGCAGGAGTTGGTTCGGCTGCTGGTGCAGGAGCACTGTCACCACTAGCACCACCTTCGGCACTAACGCTCGTGTCTATTCTTGCAAATACTTCTCCAATGGCAATGTCGTCTCCCTCTTGAGCGACCCAGATTAATTTCCCTGCTTTTTCGGCAGGTACATCAATACTAGCTTTGTCTGATTCAAATTCGCAAATAAATTCATCTAATTCTACATACGCGCCGTCTTCTTTGGTCCAAGAGGAGAGCGTAACTTCCGTAATGGATTCACCAATAACGGGAACTACGAGATCTATGATACTCATGTTTGTGTAAGGATGGTTCCCCAGAATTCTACATCAATACAAGTGGAACTGAGGGGCTGTTATATTATATAATAGATTAATCTTGATTAAGGCAAAGGTGCTATTGAGCTTTGCTTCCTAGATATTACAAAAATTGGTAAAAAAAGTTAGAAAAAGAAATTAAATAGTAGCATAAATAGTAGCATAAGAAATACCGTTTGGCCTTTTTAGAGTTTTAAGTTAGAAAAAGTCTACTTTTGAGGTATTGTATTCTTCAAGCTTTCTACTTTATTAGAGCTGTTTGTGCAGTCTAAGTGCTTACAACATCAGTATGCAAGTTTGAAGAAAAACCTGCTATAAGTGCTTCTTTATATGTGTAGAATTGTTGGCTTTTGGGATTTTAAGTATCAACAACAGTATCCTTTGTCGGTTACGTTGACAAATATGCGCGATGTTATGCAGCATGGTGGTCCTGATAGTGCAGGGGCTTATCAAGCTTCTGATACGGCTTTGTTATTGGGGCACCGCCGTTTGTCTATTTTGGATTTGAGTGCCGCAGGACAACAGCCGATGTATTGGCAGGATTGGATACTCGTCTTTAATGGAGAGATTTACAATTTTAAATTAATTCGAAAGAGGCTCCAAGAATTGGGCTATACTTTTGAAACAGAGACAGATTCGGAAGTGCTACTCAAAGCATTTCAGGAATGGGGGCAGGCGATGGTGGAGCAGTTTCGCGGGTTTTTTGCTTTTGTTATTTACAATCAAAAAACACAGCAATTGACACTTTGTAGAGATCGCTTTGGTGTCAAACCCTTGTATTGGTACTGGAAAGATGGGTTGTTTATGTTTGCTTCAGAATTAAAAGCGTTTCACGAACACCCCAAATTTGATAAAACGATTCATCCAGCAGCCGTTTCGCTCTATCTACAACAGGGATATATTCCTCATCCTCATTGTATTTTTACCCATGCTCATAAATTATCACCTGGGCACTTTTTGACCTTATCTTTAGAGGGTGTTCCTCAGACTACTTGCTATTGGAACCCTCAAACGCTTTACAACAACACATCGGCCAGTCAACAATCAGAAGGGGAGTTATTGGAAGAGTTGGAAGCTCTGCTGACAGAGAGTTTTGAGTGGCGAATGGTGGCGGATGTGCCCGTTGGGGCATTTTTGAGTGGTGGTATTGATTCGTCTATTGTCACGGCACTCTTGCAAAAGAAGCAGGGGAGACAATTAAAAACATTTACGATTGGCTTTCATGATGAAGCGTATAACGAAGCCCAACACGCCAAAGCTGTTGCGGCACACCTAAAAACCGATCATCAAGAGTTGTATTGTACGCCTGAACATTTCAAAGCCGTCATTCCATTGTTGCCTGATTTGTATGATGAGCCTTTTGGTGATAGTTCTTGCATTCCCACTTATTTGGTGTCTCAAATGGCACGAGAACAAGTGACGGTTAGTTTGTCTTCGGATGGGGGCGATGAAATTTTTGGAGGCTATACTAAGTATGAAGTGGCCAAGCAGTTTTATCCTAAAATTCAACGATTGGGCCCCGTATTGCGTAGTATGCTACGCAATACGGGGAAGGCCATTGACCCCTTGTGGTTAGAGCGCAACAGCCACAGAATTCCCATTCTCAAAAACTACAAAAATGTCAGCAACAAATATCCCAAACTACTCCATGCACTAGCAGCCAAGGATGTTGTTGATTTTTTTAACCGTTCTTCTGTTTATAGGAGCGAAGAAGACCTTGCTCGGCTCTTGCCCACACACCAGAGTCGTTACAATAGCAGTACCAGTATAGATGACGAGCGGTTGATTAGTTATTTGGGACTGATAGATGTAGAAACCTACTTGGAGGGCGATATTATGACCAAAGTAGACCGCGCAACCATGGCTGTGGCCTTAGAAGGCAGAGATCCATTCTTAGACCACCAATTGCTGGAGTTTGGAATGAAACTGCCCGATCAGCTCAAGATTCAGGGAAAAGACAGCAAGTACTTATTGCGTCAGGTATTGTACAAATATGTTCCCAAGGAATTGATAGAGCGTCCCAAACAAGGGTTTTCTATTCCTGTTCAACAATGGTTGTTGGGGCATTTGCAACCCGCTTTACTCGCTTTAAAGGAAGACCGTGAATTTGCTCAAACCTTCCAGATGAACCACCGTGAATTACAACAAATTATCCAAAATTTTATAGCGCAGAAACACTATGTAAATCCGCATTTTATATGGTTTTTGTATACCTTGCATCAATGGTATAATCGCTGGATTAAGTAGTCGGTCAAAATTACTCCAAACAAAAAATGGTTATTTTTCTCCAGCTCATCGTTAAAAATACTCGTCTTAGCCCGCTAAGACTCCGTTTTTCGCCTTGATCTGAATAAAAATACTCCATTTTTTTAGTTAACATT